>JASFMR010000082.1:0-16499 GCA_050117475.1 Balneolaceae bacterium
GAGGTTGCAGATGAAATGACCGTTAAAGCGGGACAAAAATGTACTGCTATTCGTCGTTCCCTGGTGCCAAAAGGAAGAGTGGATGATGTTATTGAAGCACTTAAAAAAAGGCTAAACAGAACAACCATTGGGAATCCGTCTCAAAAGGAAACGCGGATGGGGCCATTAGCTAGCTCCCTGCAAGCTGAACGCTTTGAAAAACAGATCTCTTCGCTGCTCGAAATGACCGAGTCCGTTTACAATGATGGAAAAGGTCGGCAAGAAGGGGCATATGCCGCCCCGAAAGTGTTGCTTTGTCGTAAGCCACTGGAAGTAGACGACGTTCATAAGGTAGAAGCCTTTGGTCCCATGACAACCATAATGCCGTACGAGGATAACAGTGAAGCCATACAGCTTGCCAATAAAGCCGATGGTTCGTTGGTTGGATCACTATTTACGGCAAATGATGATATCGCTCGGGAAATTACCCTCGGTTGTGCACCATACCACGGACGGTTTATGGTCGTTAACAGAGATTGTGCAGAGGAATCCACAGGACATGGCTCCCCTATGCCTCACATGGTCCACGGCGGGCCGGGGCATGCCGGAGGGGGCGAAGAACTCGGAGGGGCACGTGCCGTACTTCACAATATGCAGAGGGTTGCCCTTCAAGGGTCTCCAACGACTCTAAAAAACATCACCAGACAATATATCAAGGGAGCCAAGACGCGGGAATCAGAAAAACATCCCTTCCAGAAATATTTTGAAGACTTGGAAGTAGGCGAAGCTCTGACAACCCACCGCCGGACCGTAACAGAAGCAGATATTGTAAACTTCGGCGGTGTCAGCGGCGATCACTTTTATGCCCATTATGATGAAATTGCCGCCAGGGACTCCTTTTTCGAGAAACGGGTTGCTCATGGTTATTTTGTGCTTTCAGCTGCAGCAGGATTATTTGTGCACCCTGCCCCCGGCCCCGTACTGCTAAACTACGGATTAGAAAACCTACGTTTCACAAAGCCGGTTGCCCCCGGAGATACCATACAAGCCAAATTGATAGTTAAACGAAAAACAGTCCGGCAGAAAAAGGCTAAAGACAAGTATCCATTTGGGATTATCTATTGGGATGTAGAAGTCACCAATCAAAATGAGGAAATTGTTGCCGATTACACGATTTTGACGCTGATAAAACGGCGCAACAAGTTGGATATGGATATCTTTGAAAAAGAATGAATTTGAATAAAAGATTAAGGGATAGATAAATATTTATGCCAGAAAACGGAACTATTACTACAAATATAGACAACAACATTGGAACCATTGAATTTTACCATCCTAAGGGAAATTCCCTGCCCGGAAAAATGCTGCGGGAGCTTGCCAAAACAATCACAGAAGTTGGGGACAATCCAAATGTTCATGTGGTCGTTTTGAAAAGCCGGGGGGAAGGAGCTTTCTGTGCCGGAGCCTCCTTTGACGAATTAATTGCCATTGATAACTATGAAGAGGGGAAGCATTTCTTTATGGGCTTTGCACTGGTCCTCAATGCCATGCGCAGATGTCCAAAGCTTACTGTTGTTCGTGTTCAAGGTAAAACCGTTGGTGGTGGTGTTGGCGTGGCTTCAGCCGGAGATTATACGATAGCCCACCAATCCGCTTCTATAAAGTTAAGTGAACTCGCACTGGGTATCGGTCCATTTGTAGTGGGTCCGGCTGTTCGACGCAAAGTAGGGACGTCAGCCTTTAGTGCCCTCTCTGTTGACGCCAGTAAGTGGTATGATGCCGAATGGGCAAGGGAAAAGGGGCTTTTCTCCAAAGTTTGTGAAACACATGATGAACTAGACCAAGAAGTTAAGAAGTTGGCCGGCCAGCTTTCTGAATACAGCCCGGAAGCTATGAAAGAACTCAAACATGTTCTTTGGAAAGAGACCGGAGATTGGAATACACTTCTGGAAGAACGCGCTGAGATCAGCGGCCGACTGGTGCTTTCCGACTTTACCAAAAACTTTATCAAGGAGTTTAAAAATTCCTGAGTAAGATGGATTCGTCGGATGTCGAAAAAGGGCTAAATAAGCTCGCTAATCCAGAAATTGCGGAACATTCTAAAAGATTTTTTAAAACAGGCCCCGGAGAATATGGAGAGGGAGATTCCTTTCTTGGAATACGGGTCCCTGATACCCGAAAAGTAGCGAAAAAATTTAACGATCTTCCTCTTGAAGAAACCGAACGTCTTCTTCAGTCCCAATACCATGAAGTGAGGCTCTGTGCCTTGATCATCCTCGTAGAAAAATTCCGTACGTCAGAAACCAAAAATAAAGAAAGAATCTTTCAGCTTTACCTGGACAATACCCGTTTTATTAATAACTGGGACTTGGTCGATATCTCAGCAGAACATATCATTGGCTCATTTTTGGCAAATAAGAATCGTAAGCTATTATACCGCTTGGCGGAGTCACAAGATCTTTGGGAGCGCAGAATTGCAATTATGAGTACGTTCCATTTTGTGAAGAAACAGGAGTTCGAGGATACGATTAAAATTGCAAAGAGACTATTGCATGATGAGCATGACCTTATCCATAAAGCGGTCGGCTGGATGTTGCGTGAAGTAGGTAAACGAAATCAGGAAACGGAACAAAAATTTCTCGACAAATGGGCTCGGGAAATGCCCAGAACGATGCTTCGCTATGCTATAGAAAAATTTCCTGAAGAAAAACGAAATTATTACCTCTCTTTATAACTAATTATTACTTATCGGTACCGTAAGCGGAGGTTCTTCCTTTTTAAAATCAACAATAAATTCAGTGCCCGAATCATGGCCTATAATATCCAGTTTTCCCCTGAGCTGGTTCGTCAATGTTCGAATCAAAACCATTCCCAGTGATTTCGATTCTACCTGTGCTGCTTCGAAGTCATCAGGAAGTCCAATTCCATTATCCCGCACACTCAGTCTGACATTGGAATCATCAATCTTCTTAAAGGCTACCCATATTTTCCCCTCTTCTCGATTTCGGAAGGCATGTTCAAAAGCATTGCTTATTAATTCATTGACTATCAGTCCACAGGGAATTCCCTGATCTACTCCCAACCTCACATCACCGGTAGATATCTTAACTTCAATTTTTTTATTAAACTGACTATTAGAGTACGTAATAACATCTACCAACTCTCTGATATATTTGGAGAAGTCAATTTCCGCCAAGCGATCGTTTTGATATAATTTTTCATGGATCATAGAAATAGACTGTATTCGTCGCTGACTTTCTCTTAAAATCTTTGATGAAAAATCGTCAGCCGCATAATCTACCTGGAGCTCCAATAGTCCAGAAATAACGGCCAAATTATTTTTAACCCTGTGGTGGATTTCCTTAACAAGTACCTCCTTTTCTTCCAGGGCTACTTTCAAATCCTGCGTCTGCTCGTCCACCAGTTCCTTCAGTCTATTTTTTTCCAGGAAGTGTATTCTAATGCGTGTATATACATAAACTACCCCAATGAGACCTAAAATAACCAGTCCATAAAACCAATATGTTCTCCAAAAAGGGTATGCCACAGAGAAGTAGTAGGAAATACTTTTAGAATAATTGGCTCCCGCATTTTTAGCTTCAACGATAAACGTATAATTTCCCGGACCCAAATTGGTATAAATGGCAGAATTATGCTTTGTAACCGGCATCCAATCTTGTTCAAATCCTTTGAGTTTAAACCTATACATTACATTTTCAGGATTTTCATATGACAATCCCATAAAATTAAATCCATATACATTTTGTCCATATGAAAATTCAACAGGCTTAAACTCGAACATTCCATTATGGTAGCTCATAGTATCCTGATAATCATGCCAGTTTAGAGGAAGGGAATTCAAGGTTATATTTGTTAAATTTAAAGCCGGCGGCGTAGAAAACCGTTTTAGTTTAGCGGGATTTAGATATACTGCTCCCCTCATACTTCCCATCCAAACACCGCCGTGGTCATCGGGTTCCAAGGCATGATAGTTAAACTCCAGCCCAACCCCTTCATTTGAAAGGGAATAGTGAGCAATATTCATTGTACCTGTTTTCTCATAGGTCGGAACATCCAACATCTGGAGACCCCCATTAGTCCCTTGCCATAGGTATCCCTCATTATCGAACCAAAGAAAATGAGTATTGACTAGAACCATGCCGTCACTTTTATCAAAATTATTCACCTCGGCAGGCTTTCCGTTACTCCCCGGCTTAAATTCAGAAACTCCACCTCCTGTTCCTAGCCATATGTTACCCCCGGGGCCTTCAGTTATATAATTAATTTCATCATGCCCTAACCCATCGGAAACACGAATATTCTTGAAATGTTTGCCGTCAAAGATACTCAAGCCATAGAGTGTTCCTATCCATTTTATACCCTCATCATCCTCATATATATAATAAACAGTATCATCCGCCAGTCCATCCTCAGATGTATATTTCCGAACATCATGCGTATCAAGGGAAAGTTCAAAGAGACCCGTTTCAGCACATATCCAAAGATAATTATCTGAATCAATATAAAGATCATACACAAATAGATTACCAAGATCATAATCCTTCAAAAAATCTGTAAATGTCTTACCGTCATATCTCATGAGAGAATTATCCGGCATTGTAACAAGTTTATCCCCATCCGGCAGGCCGACAATATTCCATACATTCGGATTCCGATATTTTTTAGGTAGCGGGTGGGAAGTAAAGGATTGGCCATCAAAAGACTCAATTCCATAGGTCGTCCCAAACCAAAAAACATTATTTTGATCTTTGTAAATACTTAAAATACCATATTCTTTCGAAGCAGAATCATTGCTATAGAAAACAAAGCCATCGTCTTTATAAAGGTTAACACCATCACCATCGGTAGCTATCCAGATATGATGCTGCTTGTCTTCAAAGAATTTATAAATATTGTTACTGCTCAAACCATTTTCTTTGGTAATATGCCTTATATCATTTTTTGAGAGCACAAACACCCCATTCGCCTCAGTACCTATCCAGATTCGGCCATCTGATGACTCAAGAATATCAAAAACAGAATTCAGTGAATCACCATCAGCTACAGTAATAGCATCAAAGCTTTGCCCATCAAAAACAGAGACTCCGTTACTGGTGGCAATCCATTTATCCCCATTTTCCCTTTCGATAATTTTGTAAGTTTTTCGACCACTTAACCCATCCTCTAGAGTATAACTTTTTAACTCCTTATCTTTATAAATTGCAATTCCATTCTGTGTTGCCATCCAGATAGATCCGTCATCATCCTCGAAAAAATCCCAGATGGTATTACTCAGGAGTCCATCCGAGGTAGTCAACCTGGATACATTTTTACCGTCATAAAAAAATGCTCCTCCTTGCCAAGTACCAAAACACATTTTCCCGTCTCTAAGTTTATCAATACCTGTAACGGGATAATGGTTCAGGGAATCATCCCTTATGGGATAAATCAAACTATCCCCTTGGAAGGTAGCCACCCCCCCTTTCGAAGTCGCTACCCAAATATTATCATTCGAATCACGTAAAATTTGTTCAACGGAATTGTCTTTAAGTCCATTTTCCATGGTATAATTAAAAAAATCTTTTCCGTCGAATTTTACCAACCCGCCCCCATATGTTGCCATCCATATATAGCCATCTCTTGTTTGAGCTAAATCATGAACCTGGGCTTGAGGCAAGCCGTCGTTAACCGAATAAGTTTTAAAATTATACTCTTGGGCCTGTGTCGAATGGCAAAAGAATAAGAACAAAACTAAAAATGGCGGCCATTTTAACTTTCCAAAAAAAGAATAAGGAATTACATCTTTGTAGCTAGAAAAAAGTGTTTTATACCCCATGATGGGCTCAAATGATAGTTAACAATTACAGAACTATTTTATTGATTCTGGATACCTTCCACCTCAAAAGTTATGTTCACTTTGGCCCCATCATCATTTGAAATGCTTAAATCGGCCTTTAGCTGATTACTTAGGGTTTCAATAAGAGACATACCCAGTGAATCCGAATCGGAAGCGTCTGCCGGAAAGCCCCTCCCATCATCCCAAACCTGGAGAGTAACCTTATCCCCAGACTTCTTCATTGAAACTTCAATTGTGCCTTCTGCCGTCCCTTCAAACGCATGTTTAAAGGAGTTAACCACTAACTCGTTAACCAACAGAGAACAAGGAATAGCTTGGTTAATATTCAACACAATATTTTCCAAGTCTGTAACAACATGAATACTTGATTTTTCCCTCAAGTAGGTATTGCTTACGGCATCGAGCAAATCCTTTATGTATTTGTCAAAGTCAATATACGAAAGACTCTCGGACTGGTATAATTTTTCATGAACCAATGCGATACTGCGAACTCTTAACTGGCTTTGCTGCAAAGCAGAAATAGCAGACTCATTATCTGAATCCCAGATTTGCATTTGTAATAATCCTGATATAACAGCAAGGTTATTCTTAACACGATGATGAATTTCTGCCAGTAACACCTCTTTTTCTTTCAGGGATTGTGCTATCTTTCGCTGGGCCTCCTTTTCGGAACTGATATTGCTTGCTACAATTACATATCCCTCTACATCCCCATTTCGGCCGGTAAGCGAACCCTTGGATACACTGACAGGAATCTCACCTTCATCATCAGCAAGTCTTGTATTCCGACTCTTAATCTTCTGGAAACCTTTGTCGGTGTTTCCAGTTAAATCAGCATCTCCATCATTTTTAAAAAGGGAATGTACATTTCTTCCCAGCAATTCCTCTTCAGGCTCTTTCAACATATCCAGCCCGGCAGAATTAACCCTTGTGATGATGTAATCTTTATCTGTAACAATAAGCAGATCAGCCATCGATTCAATAATCGAGTCTACATAATCTCTTGATACGGTCGTCCGGCTCAAACTTTCAGCCATGTGATTGAAGGTTTGGCTTAACTGGCCTAGTTCATCGTTAGAATCATAATCAATTCGATCATCTAAATTGCCCTCCCCGATATTTTTAGCTGCATGGGCAATTTTTTGAATGGGGTCTGCTATTGAATGATATAAGAAGAGGGTGAGAGATAATATAATTACCAAAATAATTACCGTGGCCCCGCCCCAGATCCAACTGAATTTAGCCAGTCTGTTGTTAAGGGATTTAATACGTTGCTCGTGATTAACCTGGATTTGAGTGCGAACTCGTTCTATGAGTGGCAATAAATTGGTACGAAAATAAGGTTCAATCGTAACTGTAAAGAACTCCTTTCCATCCTTGTAACTTTCGGAGCTAAGAGTCTGAAGTTGTTTTATCAAAGAACGATAAATGCCAAACTTATTATCCAATTTATCCAGCAAAGAGTCAACCTGGCTAGCGTCTGCCGAACCCTCAAAAAATTGTGGATGCTCTTTTTCAATTAAATGCTTTGCTTCCAAAAGACTTTCATGGAAATTCTCAAGGGCCGAATCGATGTTCTTAATCACCACCTCATTCGACATTGAGCCCCTACTAAAATTCATAGACAGGCTGCGTCTATATTTATCTTCCAATAAATATTGAGTTTTAGTCAGACTGCGGTATAATTGTAGTCCCATTTCGCCGGCACGCTCAATTTCTTCAATAGCCTGCCTACTTTCGCTTGTAGCTTGATTTTTGACGGCTTCATTGACATATGTAGAGGCTACCCCAATACCCCCCACCAAAAAAACAACAACCGAAAAACTTAAAATTAATTTTGTTCTTAGTTTCATGCGGTTTATTAGACTACTAAACTTACTTTGCCATCCCGTAACATCTTTCTACAGAAATAATATTATTCATACATAATCGATTACTGGCGTATCTGACTAAATAATAAAAAAAATCATTTATTTGAATTTACTCTTGCCAAAAAGACTTTACGACAAACCTCCGGAATAGTCGATGCCATTCATTTATTCAATAACTAACGATCACATATACATTTTTTCTCAAAGGGAAAAGGATTCGCCGGTTAAACAAACAAGTTGTTATCAGAATGAGAGTAGGAAATCTATCTTTTTAATTATTTTTTCAACATTGGGTAAAACTGAATTCATTAACCCTACATTATAAGGTACGGGAATGTCTGGCATTGTCAATCGTTCAATAGGGGCATCCAAATACTCAAATCCCTCCTTCGATAGTATAGCACTTATCTCAGCACCAAAACCGGCTGTTTGGGTATCTTCATGTACAATAAGACAACGGTTGGTTCTCTGAACCGATTCTAACACTGCATTTTTATCCCAAGGCATCAATGTTCGCAAATCTAAAATATCAGCCGAAATTCCCAATTGATTTACGGCCTCTTCACATTGTTCACACATGGCTCCCCAGGTAACAATTGTAAGATCGTCTCCCTCCTTTAATTTTTTCGCCTTCCCGAAGGGAACAGTGAATTTGTCACCGGGATAGGGTTTACGCGCATATTTGGAATCCAGCAAGTTGCGATGTTCAAAGAAGATCGTCGGATTATTGCTTCGCATTGCTGATCGAAGCAGCCCTACGGCATCTTCCGCATTACTGGGGAAAGCAAGTTGCCAGCCCACTGCATGGGCAAAGAATACCTCATTGCACAGGCTGTGCCAAGGATCTCCACATTTTGCAAATCCACCGGGCATGCGCACGACAATGGGCGCTGCAAATTTGTTGGCTGTCCGCCATCGGATCGTTCCGCAATTGTTTAGCTGTTCAGTTGCAGGATCCGCATATTTGCGAAACTGAATTTCAGCCACGGGCATTAAACCGGAATAAGCTAATCCAACGGCACGTCCAATAATTCCTTCTTCGGATAAGCTGGTATCAAAGACACGTGCCTCTCCGAACTTAGTTTGCAACCCCATGGTAACTGCATGTACCCCGCCTTTGGCTCCCACGTCTTCCCCAAAGACCATTAGCTTAGGATTTGTTTCCAGTTCGTATTCCAAAGTTCTTCTTATAGCTTCCACGATATTAATTCGGCGTTTCTCCGGCTCCGCCGTTTCTGAACTTTCCGGAAATTGATGACCCGAAACTGCCAACCCGCCAATCATTTGTAGATCGGGGGTTCCATCTTCTTTTGTTTCGGCAAAAGCATATCGGGTAGTTTGTTCAGGATTGGGTTCCGGCCGCGACAACGCCGCTTTACTTGCCTCTTCAATATCTTTTTTGGCTTTTGCTTCCAGCTCATCCCACTCTTGTTTGCTAATTCTATCTGGTACTAAAAATGATTTCGCCGCATTTAAGGGATCATTTTTTTGTTCTTCATCAATTATTTCCTCGGATTTATAAGCCTGGTTATCCTGGTAGGAATGCCCATTGAGCCGGGGCATTGTAAGATGAATCAAGGCGGGCCCCTTGCGATCTCGAACATATTCCACCGACTGACTGATCAAGTCGGACGCTTCTACCGGATCAGTTCCGTCACCGTCGAAAATGCGAATATTTTTAAACGAATAAAGATTTTTAGCAATATTCCCTCCCGGCGTCTGAAAATCTCCGGGAACAGATATACCATAACCGTTATCCTCGATATAAAAAAGTATGGGTAAATTTTGTGTGGTTGCTATCGTCATTGCAGACCAAAAACCATTGGTAGCAACGGATCCTTCTCCACCCAGGACTACAGATATTGCGCGTTGATATTCTTCTTGAGCCAATGTTTCATCATGATACTTAATGCCCTGGGCCCAACCTATAGCTGGGGTATATTGGGAGCCTACATCACCTGACATAGGAAGAACAGTAGGGCCATCAATACCCGGCATATTGCAAACCACACCAATATCCCGCCCGTCGCTGTACCCACCTGATTTACCCATGGGGGCTGCCATTGCATCTTCCAGATTCAATCCGAGAGTCAACATAAATGGCCTGGATCGGTAATAGGCGCTGGCCGCATCATGTTTATTTGTGAGCTGAGAAGCCAGTAATATTTGCCCAAGCTCATGTCCCCGTGCCGAAAATTGGTATAATACATCCTTATTTGGAACCAGCTCGTCTTCTTCTTTGTCATCCATCGCACGTGAAGTGAGAATAAGCTCAGCAAGTCTCTTCCAATCCAAGGATTCTACAACCTTTGGAAATTCTTTCTCTACATTCTTATCAGGCATAACTTCTGGTAACTACGTTTTTAATATTCTTGTGATTTCATCACTTTATTGAAACTCTGTTCAAAGTGTTCCATCTCTTGTTCTCTTCCTATAGTAATGCGTATGCAACTCGGTAATCCAAACGCATTCGTTCGCCGCAAGATGACACCTTCCTCAAGCATAGCCTGGTTAAAATCCTTTGCCAGTTGTTCATTAGGTAAAACCATTAGCACGGAATTCGAAATCGATGGAACGTAAGAAACGTTATTTTTTTGAAAAAATCGGTAAAGTCTCTTTTTCCCTTCCTCAACCGTCTGCTTACTCTTTTTTATAAACCCCTGATCTCCAAGTGCAGCCAGGGCTGCCGCCTGGGCAGGCGCAGTGGGCTCGAAGGTCAGTTTGGTTTTTGACATATTTGCAATGATCTTTTCCGACGCGATAGCATAACCAACCCTGAAACCGGCAAGACCATAAGCTTTGGAAAAGGTGCGGAGTGTAATCACATTATCAAAATTATAATCCAACGCATGTGGATAGTCCGACACATCCCGCGCATACTCAAAATAAGCTTCATCCATCACCACCAAAATGTCATCAGGCATTTTACGCATGAAGCGTTCAAATTCCGAATTTGTGATATAGGTCCCTGTGGGATTATTTGGATTGGCAATATATATCATCTTCGTCCGATCAGTGACCGCCCCAGCCATTGCATCCAGGTCATATCTAAAATCTTCAGATACAGGGACTTTCTTTAGGGAAATCCCTCTGATATTGGCCTGAACAAAAAAACCGACGAATGTAGCGTCGGCAGTAATGGCTTCTTCATTGTTTAGAAAAAAGGTTCGGCATAAAATAGCAATTACGCTTTCTGATCCCGCGGCCACCATAATATTAGAGGGATCGACATTATTCTTACGGGCCAACGCTTTGCGTAACTCCCGCGATACCGGATCCGGATAATCCTGGATCTCCTGCAAAGATTTAATAACCTCAGGTTGCACATTCGGACTGCACCCCAAGCGGTTTTCATTGGAGGCTAACTTTGATATCCGGGGAGGATTATATTCTTTTTGAACTTCAGCAATTGTCTTACCAGCCACATAAGGAGACAGATCTCGAATATTAAAGGGGACAAGCGTTCGATTGGCTGAATCAGACATAAAATATACCTTTTCTAGTAACTAAAATTTCACATTTTGAATGAACTCAAGCTGAGGTTCACAGGGCATTTAATATGCCCAAATTAGGCCATTTAAACAATGCATTTTCAGTAAAACTTTTTGAAGAAATTACATTGAAAGGGCCGGCTTCACTTCTTACATTCAAGCAAAAATTACGTCATCTTATGTCAAAAGTTGCAATTGTTACCGGAGCAAGCCGTGGGATTGGAAAGGAAATTTGTCGAACGTTAGCTGGAGAGCAGCACACTGTATTTGCTGTAGCCCGTTCAGAAAAACGACTGGAAAAGTTGCAACAAAGCTATCCCGGGGTCATTCATGCAATACCAACAGATTTAACAGAGGTAGAAGCCATTGATGAACTTATCCGGCAAATCAGAGAAAAAGTTAGCGGAATTGATGTTCTCATTAATAATGCCGGAGCCCTGATAAACAAATCATTCGAAGATCTCACATTAAACGACTGGCGTTCCCAAATAGAGAGCAACCTCATAAGTGCGGTAGCTATCACCAAACAAGTACTGCCAATATTCAATCCCTCTGCTCATATTATCAACATTAGCAGTATGGGAGGGTTCCAGGGAAGCGCAAAGTTCCCAGGCCTTTCGGCTTACAGTGTATCAAAAGGCGCGCTTAGTATCTTGACAGAATGCCTGGCATCAGAATTAAAAGAGAACAAAATCGCTGTAAACGCCCTCTGTCTCGGTGCTGTCCAAACGGATATGCTTGAAGATGCTTTTCCCGGGATCCATGCTCCCGTAAGCCCCCGGGAAATGGGAAAATATATATCTGAATTTGCTCTGGACGGCCACCGGTTTTATAATGGAAAAATACTTCCTGTTGCCCTTGAGGATCCAGAATAGAAGTACATAATGGGATTCCTTACCTATATTTTCTACATTACCCCGTAATTTTTAAACAACCCGAGAGTCGTGAAAAAATTTCTACTATTGCTATTACTGACAAGTGTAATCTCCCTGGGGGGATTACAGAATGTTCTGCAGGCTCAATCCATCGAATTGGTTGCCGGCAATACCCTAAATGGAGCAATGAATGGCGTATTGCTGGGTGGTGCAACAATGGCTTTGCAAAATAGTAGTGATTATGAACCCGTTCGGGTGGGACTCGGGGCCGGAACCCTTTTCGGCATAGGCGTAGGAGTCTATGATGTTTCACAAATTAGCAAGGGCCAGCAGTTTTACATTTCGGGCACCTTTAATGACGGTACCAATACATCTATCTTAGTTTTGTTGGATACAATTTACGGTGCCGCCGGTGGGGCAATCATCGCTTCTTCTGCATCGCTGATTGTCAAACAGCCAATTGTTGAAGCACTGCAATACGGTTCTGGTACGGGAGCCTGGATAGGGTTCGGCTTTGGCCTTATCGATGCCTTTATGTTTGCCAAGGGACCAAATTACACATCAACAAAAGCCTCTTTGCCCAATCAACGTGACGTCAACGGTTTTCTGACGTACAGTAACTCATCTCATTCAGTTAGAATGGGGATAATAGGCCCATCCATAATCCAACAAAAAGAGTTAACTGCCAAGAAATCATTCTTAAGAACCTACCACCCTTCACTTAATATCATCCATTTAAAAGTCGGACTCTAGTCTTCTTCATCAGAATCATAATCTTCCGGAGTTTCAAAACTGGCACCTTCTTCAGGTTCTTTACTTAAAGCTATGAATCGTATCAGTTCTTTAACCGTATTGGTATGCCCCGACAGTGAGGGATGTAACCCATCGCTGAGATAATTCCATGCGGCCGGTCCTTCATTTGCTGACTCTGCTTCATTCTCGATTCCGGTATCCTCATTCATCCTGCTACCTAAAGGATCCACAATATATCCTTTTTTCCCGCTCAGTATTTCCCGGTAACTGCTCAAATCCTCTTCAAATAAATCAAAATTAAATAAACGAATTTGTTGCAACATTTCTGTAATAACCGGTGGAGGAGTTATCCAAATCAACGGGTTATCCGTTACTTCGCCAACCACCGTTTCAATCGTATTCAGGTTTTCCCAATAATCAGCGAGTGAGACAAGGGTTCTGTCAGGAGCAACGTGCAATCTTTGTGCATCAAAAGTACCCAAGGCTACAATAACCCAATCGGGATTATGATCCATAACGTCCCGATTTAAGCGTTTAAGAGCGTCTGTTGAAGTATCATAGGATACACCACTGTTTACAAAGGTCAGGCCAGGATCTTCCAGACCTATTTCAAGTACATTTTGAAATATATCAAACCATCCCTGCAGATCATCAGTTATTGAATCACCCAGAGCCACAATAGTATCCCCACTTTCAAAAGGGAGCTCTTCTATCCAGTCGGCCACGTCTCCTTCTTCCAACAATTCAATTGCTGCCTGCTTTGCATTAGATTTGAAACGATCCCTCAATTTCTTTAGGTCATTGGTCTCGAGTCCTAATAGACCAGCCAAAGCATCAATATTTTTGATACCTGGCAACAACGGAAATCGTTTTTCCAAGTTTAAAAATTGAAGTAAGTATTTTTCAAGAACTTCCTTCTCTTCTTCAGTTGCTTTATAATCAGGCATAATCGATTGAATTCTATCTTTTACTTAATAATTTTTCTACTAGTTCGGGCGTACCCTCAGCGGCCCGTTTTTTTAAATGCTTCCAACCGTTATAATCCATGAGTTCCGGATTCGACGGATCAATGATAAACTTTGGGATATCTGGAGCAGCCAAATTTACAAGTCCGGCAGCCGGGTATACTACCAAAGAAGTTCCAATAACAATTAAGATATCGGTCTGGGCAACAATTTCGGAAGCTTTTTCCATATTTGGGACCGGCTCACCGAACCAAACTACGTGAGGTCGGAGCTGCGCTCCATCTTCGGCGGTATCTCCCAACTCTATTGTCTCTGCCCCAATATCATAAATCAAAGACGGGTCGTTTTCACTACGAACTTTAGACAGTTGACCATGCAAGTGTAACACTTTTGAAGACCCGGCTCTTTCATGAAGGGTATCCACATTCTGAGTGATGATATGCACATCGTACTTTTCTTCCAACTTGGAAATTGCCAAGTGGCCCTTATTCGGATTTGCTGAATACGCCTGTTTTCTACGCTCATTATAAAATTCGAGAACCAGTTCTTTATTCCTTTCCCAAGCCTGAGGCGTTGCTACATCTCGTACATCATGCCCCTCCCATAACCCATCAGAATCGCGAAAGGTTTTAAGACCACTGTCAGCGCTCATTCCGGCACCGGTTAGAACTGCAACCTTCTTCATGAGCTTAACCTTTGGTTTGGCAAGTCCGACTACGTATGGACGTATTGTGGTGTGATGGAATCCAGCCAGGAACTTGAATCCTCGTAATCTTCAACTACCTGTGGGCTTTTCTGGCACGTAAAGGTAGTAACCATACGCTCGACATCCTCTCTGAGTGTGTTGATAGTATTGTTAATCAGTGCCTGATTAAATCCTTTATCGCCCAGCCGGAGTGTAAATTCCAGTGAGATAACACGGCTCAGAATCCTTCCCAACTCCACCAAACGATTTTGGGTCAATGATTGATTGATTTTAAAATCAAGTAACTCCCTAAAATAGTCAGAAGCCCGTTCGGTGAGTTTAAAATCACTTAAAAACCTGTATAAATTTTTAAATTTCAGTTTCCGCATTTTTTTCAAAACAGACTCCGAAATTTGCTGATACAAAATATCATTTGAACCTTCAAAAATTTGGAAAGGACGGCTATCAATAAAAGATCTACCGGCTATATGGTCCATTCGATATCCTTTAGCTCCCATCAATTGCAATAAAGATTGGGAAGCTTGCTGCATCAAATCTGTGGTGTAGGTTTTAATAGCATTTGCAGAAATATCCATGGCCGCCACATTCTTTTCCAGGGGTACATTTTCGCTGGTAAAAGCACACATTGCCGAGCACACCGTAAAAGCAGATTGCAATCGATTCAGGCGTTTTTTGACTTGGTCATAATTAAATAAGCTCTGCCCTCCTACATATCGTTCCTTACAATGCGTAATACCTTCTTCCATCATACGTTTGAGAAAACCGATGCCCATCCCGGGAAATTGAAGACGACTTCTGTGGAGAACATCCAGCATCATCTTAATACCGGTAGACTGAGGTTGCAAGCGATATTCAGCCGGCACCGTTATATTGATCTCATTACGACCATAAGGAAGCATATAAAGACCGGGATTTTTATAATATTCTTTTACTTCTATGCCTCCCCTTCTGGTATCATGAATAAAAAAACCGATATCCCTTCCCAGTTTTTCACTGCCATTTTTCTTCCGAGCCGTTATCAACCAAAAATCAGCATCGCCGGTTAGCCCCCCCCAATGCTTAGTGCCCTTGACATTGTATATTTTTCCATCATCCGACTTTTTAAATGCGGTTTCCATATGGAGGGCGTCAGAACCAAAGTCAGGTTCAGTAATCATCAAGCCACCCATATTATTTTCTTTAAGAAACCGATCGAATATAGGTTGTTTCACTCCTTCCGACCCATAATTGGCCACCGGCTGAAGAAAAAGAGCGCCATTTATGCCCATCATTAATGAAAGCGGAAGAGATTCATAAGAACTAGCCCCCAACATCGAAAGAGCCTCGTGAGTTTTAGCTCCCCGACCGCCATATTCTTCCGGTATAAAAACACTCAGAGGTTTGCATTCCATTATCTGATCAAAAATTTGCTGCGGCAAACCTCGTTCTGTGCTTAATTCATCAATATCGGCCTGCTCGTGGAAAAGGTTAAATAATTTCGTTTTATAGTGGTTTATAAAATCAGAAAAATTCATGTGCTATTGATCGGATTAGAGATATTAAAGCGTAACTATAGCTTCAATACGACTTGGTTACAAAAATGGGAATATACCGAATTAAATGCCTTGGTAAAAGCAATTCAGTCAGGTAAATGCTGGTTTTTTCGTTATTTACACCCATTTTATAAAAAAAGAGGTTATTCCCTTAAGGAACAACCTCTTCATACAAAAAAAATAAAAAGAGCAGTCGGGGACCTACGCTTCCGCCCTGAGGGCAGTACCATCGGCGCTGCAGGGTGTCACGGCCGTGTTCGGTATGGGAACGGGTGGGGCCCCTGCGCATGACCCGCCTGCTCAAAAAGTCAATAAGAGTCTTTGGCGTAGTGATAGCTGGAGGGTGGGTAAGGGGTTGCCCGACCCCGGCGGGTCGTGCAAGCCATATAAGGGGAAGCCGGTAGCCTGATTAGTACGGCTCGGCTGAACGTGTTACCACGCGTACACCTGCCGCCTATCGATCTGGTCGT
>JASFMR010000083.1:0-15764 GCA_050117475.1 Balneolaceae bacterium
GTAGGATACAGACACAGAGTGATTTATCCGAAAGGTATCATCTGCGTTGGCACTGATGGTTGGTTTGATTATAATCTCGGTATTTTGCAGTTCTCTAAAGTATGACTCAAGTTTTTTTTCATCAAAGGAAGTTTCCCATATGGTCGGTACAATCTCAATACCCTTTTCCCAGAGATCCCTGAGGTAGGATTTATCGATATTCCATGTCACCAGATCAAGTTTATTTTCTAGTCGGGCTGTGGAATTTTCAATCTTTTTTAATACATCGATAAATGCCTTTGGATCCTCTTGATAGTCCCACGGGCTTCGAATGATAACTGCTTCAAACTGATTCCAGTCAACCTGCTTGTCTCTCCAGGATACTTCCTCAGCTTTCCAGCCTAGTTTAGCCAGGGGGTGAAAAAGTAAATGGTCATAACATTCGAATGCCTTGAGATCATCCATCGACAGAAAAGCACAGTTCCTCATAATCCGGGAAAACAAATTGAAATTAACGAAGGGATAAGATACGGGGAAGGAGCCGGAGCGGCAAGGAAAATGAATATAAAAAAAGCCTCAGCAGAGCTGAGGCTTTTAGTAATGCAAGGATTACTTGCGGTTATATAGCTATTGCTGTTTCAACGGTTTGCTTTTGCTTTAGGGCGTGCCTTATTTACTTTTATAACACGACCTTCTACTTCAGCACCATTCAATTCATCAATTGCAGCCCGCGCATCATCATCACTGTCCATCTCTATAAAGGCAAAGCCTTTAGAACGACCTGTTTCTCTATCTTTGATAACTTTGGCGGAACTAACTTCACCAAACTCTTCAAAAAGTTCTCTTAAATCTTTATCTGAAACCCCGTATGAGAGGTTTCCTACGTAAATGTTCATTATTTGTTAATCAATTGATTATAGTTAATCGGACATATCATGGTGTCTTACAACCTGTGTACACATCTGTAAAACATTTCAATATATCCCTTAAAAGAAAATTACGCTTATTCCTAATTAAAGAGAAATTAATTATTTAAAATATCCCTATGGCTTGTTATCACTCGTTTTAGAAGACAAGTTCTTGAACATGTATAAATGGTCTCGGAATTCGTTGTGATAATGTATTGCATTGGGAATCCGTCCGCCTTCACGGAAATCAAATTTCTTCAGAAACGAAAAGCTCGGCTTGTTATCACTTACCAGGATGGCAACCATAATTCTATAACCTGCATCGTCACAGAAATCAATTGCATGTTGCATCAGACGGGTAGCGATTCCCTTTCCGTGATGATGGTAATCTACATAGTAGCTAACCTCAACGACTTCATCCAGAGCCTGTCGGTCAGATCGGTATGAGGAAATTGAAAGCCATCCAACCACCCGTTCATCTTCGATGAATACGAAAACCGGGTACCGCTTTTCGGTGTGATGATAGAACCATGACTTCCGTTCACTCATTGATATGGGACAGGTATGAGCTGTACGAAAGCCATCCTCAACAGCTTGATTGTAAATGTCATTGATCGCTTGTAGATGGTGTTTCTTCGCAAAGGTTATCATCTACCACTTTTTTAGGAGAGAAGCTGTATTATGGATGTAATTTTAAATCCATATCTAATTAACTTTCGATCTTTTCTTTTCTTCAATCTCTTGTCGCCGGCTGCAGTTCTCAATATCTTTGCATACGCCGAAAAAGTGAAGGGAATGACCCGAGATATTGAAATCGTGAATTTTTTCCATCATGGTTTTAATCTCCTGGATACGGGGATCACAGAATTCCATGACGGCCCCACACTCTTTGCAGATGATATGATCGTGTTGCTGGTAGGCATATGCACGCTCATAATAGTATTGGTTTTTACCAAATTGTTGTCGCTGAACAAGGCCGCACTCAACCAGTAGGTCAAGGGTATTATAGACCGTTGCCCGAGAAACCCGGGTGCCTGCATCTTTCATGTTGAAGAAAATATCGTCGGCATCGAAATGTCCGTCGGCTCGATAAATTTCTTCAAGGACCATGAAACGTTCAGGGGTCTGTCTTTGATTATGTTCTTTAAGGTAGGAGCTGAAAAGCTCCTTAACCAGATCAATTGTTTCTTCTTTAGCTGGATGAGCCATGAATTTAATTTTTATTTTAATATAAGGAATTGGTATCCCTAAAAAAACAAACGCAACAGTCAATTGAAAAGGCCGGGAAATTCCACGTACTGAATTTTCGATTCAGAATGTTATATTCGTTCTTATTGCATCTGATTGAATGACAGTTGATTATACTAATTATCATAACTAATACGAGTAGCATATGTCGACAGTTGTAGCTTTCGAGACGTTAACTGAGTTATTTCTCAATCTTTGTAAAAAGTATGAAGGGACTCCCAAAACGGCCTTTGCACGAAAACCGGCGACGGATGCTGCCTATGAAACGATAACATGGGATCAGGTATCGGAAGACGCGCATGCATTGGCCGCCTATCTCGTACAGCATGGTATTGAAGCCGGCGATCGCGTGGCAATTCTTAGTGAGAATCGTTATGAATGGGCTATTGTAGATCTTGCATTGCAGCTGATCGGAGGAGTCAATGTTTCTTTATATACCTCGCTGCCTTCAAGGCAATGTGAATATATTTTGCAAGATTCAGAGGCAAAAATATTTTTTGTATCCACTGGCATTCAACTTAAAAAGGCACGTGAGGTTTTTAATAATTGTGATAATCTCAAGCAGGTTATTGCTTTTGATGAACCTAACATTGAAAGCTATTTAGAGGATCCATTTGTCGTTCTCTTTGAGAATGTTATGGCAGAAGGGTATAAGATTCTCCCGAAAGTCCAAGATGAGATTGAGAAGCGTAGTAATGTTATTGCCCCAGAAGATTTGGCAACTCTTATTTATACTTCCGGGACGACCGGAAAACCGAAAGGGGCAATGTTGACGCACAGAAATATTGTAAGTAATATCAAAGCGGCCCATAAACAGATTGATATTTCAGATGAAGACCGTGCGCTTTCCTTTTTGCCGCTGTGTCACTCATTTGAACGTACTGCCGGGTATTATGCAATGATGGCCGGGGGTGCTGAAATTTACTATACCGAAAGTGTGGATACAGTGGCGAAAAATATGACCGAGGCCCATCCTACCATCATTATGAGTGTACCCAGACTATTTGAAAAAATGTATAATTTGGTGACTAAGAGTGTGGAGGAAGGGTCAGTTGTCAAACAGAAAGTCTTTAATTGGGCACAAAAAGTGGGAAGGAAATATTCCGAGGGGAAGCGGGGTATAGTGTCTATTCAAAAGACGTTAGCTGATAAATTTGTTTTTGATAAGCTGAAAGAGCGTACGGGCGGGCGCATACGATTTTTTGTTTCCGGCGGAGCAGCATTACCGTCGGAAATCGGCCAATTTTTTATGTCAGCGGGTCTCCATATAATTGAGGGCTACGGACTTACCGAGACGTCACCGGTTATTTGTTGTAATACCTACGGTGATGAGAAAATGGGCACCGTTGGAAAGGTTCTACCCGGAGTTACGGTGGCTATTCAGCGCCTGGAGGATAATGAAATTATCGCTCGGCTCAGCGGGGAAGATTACCCGACGGATCTGACATCAGAAGCGGGAGAGATCTTGGTAAAAGGCCCCAATGTTATGAAAGGATATTGGAAAAATGATGAAGCTACCGCTGAAATGATTGACAATGATGGATATCTGCACACCGGGGACGTTGGCAGGTTCGTAAACGGGAAACTACAAATTACCGATCGTATTAAACATATGATTGTAAATGCCGGCGGTAAAAATATATATCCCGGGCCGATTGAAGATTTGTTCAAAACAAGCAAATGGATTGATCAGCTGGTCGTGGTCGGGGAACGTCAGCCTTATATGGCAGCTTTGATCGTTCCCGATTTCGAAATTCTAGAACATTATGCTAAGGCTGAGGGTATCACTTATTCTTCTATTGAAGAACTTGTCACAAAAGACGAAATATTGAAAATTTACCAAAAAGAAATCAGGAGCTATTCCAGGGAACTGGCTTCACATGAAAGGATTCGGGATTTCCGGATTGTCCCTCGGGAGTTTACTGTTGAATCAGGCGAACTGACCCCTACTCTAAAAATTAAGCGACGAATCGTCGAAGATAAATACAGTCACCTGATTAGAGAGCTATTTGCTGATGCGGCCTAATTAACCTTAATCATTATTGTGTAAATTATTATGTATCAAATTTTCTTCTGGGTTCATACTATTTCTTATATCTCATGGTTGCTTGCATTTATAGTGAGTGTATTTTTTGCTGTCAAAGTACGCAGAGAACAAGACGCTATAAAAAAGCGGAAATACATGCGTTCGGAACGATTAGCCACAAGTATCGGGGCGCACATAGGGGCCCTCGGTATACTGATTTCCGGTGGGGCAATGGCTTCTTTAACAAGGCCCGGAGGCTGGAAATGGGGCTGGTTTAATTTCCAGGAACATGCGTGGCTTGGAGTGAAGCAAATAATATTCTTTATCATTCTTATTTTGGTTGCCTTTTCAATAAAACGAAGTGTTGCTTTTAAGAAAAAGCTTAAGAAGGAAGAAGATGTGCTCAGCAGTGGAACATCCGAGAAATGGGCAAGCGCCTACCGTTTGTCGCTGCTTGTTTACCTGCTGGTGGTTGTTAATACCTTTTTGGGATTGGTAAGGCCATTCTAATTACGGGGTCCTTTCCGGGCAGTCTTAAATTTATTGGGTTCTCAGTCGGCGTAAAAATCGTTTTACTCTTTTTGTATTTACTCCCAGATCAGAATAACCAACCCGACTTGCACTACGGATATGGAGATAAGTAGTTCGGGCATCTTTTTCAGAGCATTGCAAAACCATGTCGTCGTGAAAGATAAATACTTTAAATACGCTTTCCAGGCGATATTCTTCTGGTAACGATGCCAGCTTGGCCGGTTTCATTGACTGTAATGCTAATTCAGAAGCTTTAAAAACGACATCCACCGGAGCATTAACTGATCGGGTAATTCGGATGCAGTTGGGTGAATCAGGACAGGGCGGAAGCGGATTTTGGGATTCCTGAATGCTGGCGATGTCCGAGGACTGCGAGCCCCATTCAAATAGGGAAATCCCTAAAACCGATGCCAATAACATATAAAGGTTATCCATAAAAAGGAAGGAAATTGAGGCACTCCTTCACACTTGTTGCCACTTTTAAAGAGTTTCTGTTCCCGGGAGTAATGAATCCATTTTTAACAGAATGCTCAATGAAGGAGATAAGCTGGTCATAATAACCGTCAATGTTAAAAACAATAACTTCTTTCTGGTGAAGCTGAAGCTGAGACCACGTTATGACCTCCATCAGCTCTTCAAAAGTGCCAAAACCACCGGGCATTGCTATGAATGCATCCGAAAGGTCCGCCATCATTGCTTTGCGTTCATGCATGCTATCGGTAATGTGCAGAGCAGTCAGTTGCTGGTGAGCAATTTCAAGATCACGTAAATGTTCCGGTATAACACCATGGACTCGTCCACCGCGTGATAGTGCTGCATTGGCTACTTCGTTCATCAGGCCGATCGCTCCCCCGCCATAGACCAGTTCAATATTATTGTGTGCCAGCTGGTATCCGAGTTCTTTTGCCTTGTTGGCGAAAGCTGGATTATTACCTTTGCTGGATCCACAAAATACACAAACTCTCTTTTCTAGACTCATGCTTTTGCCGTTGACATCATTCTCTTGACAACTACTTCAATTTTTTCCAGGAAGTAATCAATTTGCTCAATTGTATTATCCTTGCCAAGACTTAGCCGAATACTAGAGTTGGCGATCTGATCATCAAGTCCGATGCCCCGCAGTACGTGTGAAGGTTCAAGCGCTCCGGAAGTACAGGCCGAGCCGTTAGATACACAGATGCCTTCTACATCGAGGTTTAGAAGCAGCATTTCGCCATCAATACCGCCCCCATCCTCATTGATAAACGATATATTGATGATATGAGGAACTCCATCCTCAACGTCTCCATTAATCCTGAATGCATCCTCAAATCTTTCATCCAGTCCGGAAAGGAGCCGTTTACGCAGCATTTGGAAGTGGTTTTGATGGGTTTCCATTTCATCAACGCAAAGCTCCAGCGCTCGTGCCAAGCCAATGATGCCCGGGACGTTTAGGGTTCCGCCTCTTCGGCGGCGTTCCTGGGAGCCCCCGTGCATCCATGGAAGCCATGGAGTTGCATGCCGCATATACATAACACCTACTCCCTTGGGCCCATAAATCTTATGTCCGCTCATACTCAGGAAATCAAGCCCCAGCTCGTTTACATCAACCGGAATCTTACCGAGGCTTTGTACCGTATCAGAATGAAAAGGGACATTACGGCTCCGGCAAATATCACTGATTTCTTTTAGTGGATTTATGGAGCCGATTTCGTTATTGACATGCATCAGAGAGACCAGGGCAGTATTCTCGTTAATTGCTTCTGCAACTTGTCCTGGTTCAATGAACCCTTTGGGATCCGGCTCCAGGTAGACCGGTTTAACCCCCTGCCGCTTTAAAGCCTCAGCCGAATGTAGCACAGCATGATGTTCCAGTGGAGACGTAATTACCTCCGTCTTACCGGTCGCATTAACAACACCTTTGATGGCAGCGTTATCACTTTCTGTTCCACCGCTCGTAAAAATGATTTCTGCCGGTTCGGCACCAATAAATTCAGCAATCTTTTCGCGGGCCTCTTCTACTGCCACTTTCGCATCGTTACCCAGTTGATGTGCAGAGTTCGCATTTCCATAATGTTCAATGAAATAGGGTTTCATCGCTTCAAACACACGTTCGTCCACCGGAGTGGTAGCAGCATGATCAAAATAAATGGTATTCATAGCCTCCTTGTTTAACATTGCTGAATTTAGCAGTCTAAGATATCTAAAAATGCTTAGAAAAGCAGGGTATTTGCCTTGTATCAGAGTTCAGCCTATTTACGATAACTTAAAACGCCAAATGGTTTGGACGATTTTCAATAAGCTGGTAAATTTACCTTAATTATTTTAAATGCAAGTAGATAAGGTATATATGGAAAAGATGACGCTCAGAGATGTCGATGTTGAAGGCAAAAAAGTACTAATGCGCGTAGATTTTAATGTCCCGCTGGAAGATGGGAAGATTACCGATGATAACCGGATCGTTCAGGCATTACCTTCGATACAATTCGTTATCCAGAGAGGGGGCAAATTGATTCTGATGAGCCATTTGGGACGGCCGGGCGGCGAGCCGGATGAATCCCTGAGTCTACGGCCTGTCGCAGAGCATTTACAGACGCTGGTAGACGCCAAAGTACATTTTGCTGAAGACTGCATCGGGAAAAAGGCGGCATCGGTTGTAGAAGAGGCCAAAGACGGGGAGATTGTTTTGCTTGAAAATGTTCGTTTCCATAAAGGCGAAAAGGCAAATGAGGAAGAATTTAGCAAGAGTTTGGCTGCCCATGGAGACTTATTCTGTAATGATGCATTTGGAAGCAGTCACAGAGCACATTCTTCCGTTGCAGGGGTCACCCGTTATTTACAACCTGCCGTTTCTGGCTTCCTGCTTGAGAAAGAGATTAAATATCTGAGCGGCTCCATAAATGATCCCGAGCGTCCATTTGTCTCTATCCTGGGAGGCGCAAAGGTATCCGACAAAATTGGTGTGATCGAAAACCTATTAAGCAAGGTCGACACCATTATTGTAGGTGGGGGGATGACTTATACTTTTTACAAGGCCAAAGGGCTGCCCGTTGGCAATTCACTGGTAGAAGATGAAAAAGTAGAGTTGGCAGCTCAGATTATGGAAAAAGCCGAAAAACAGGGGGTCAAATTTGTACTGCCTATTGATTCGGTGGTAGCCAAAGAATTCAAAAACGAAGCAGAGCATAAAGTAGTTGGTGAGGACGGTATCGAAGAGGGGTGGATGGCCCTGGATATCGGCCCGCAGTCAGCTATTTCTTTCGGGAATATTATTAAAGGAGCCAAAACCGTGGTCTGGAATGGCCCGATGGGAGTTTTTGAGATGGAAAATTATGCCGAGGGTACGTTTTCTGTGGCAGAAGCGCTGGCGGATGCCACGAAACAGGGGGCTACAACGATTATCGGTGGTGGAGATTCGGCTGCGGCCATCAAGAAAGCCGGGCTCGAAGACCAGGTTTCCCATGTTTCTACCGGCGGAGGGGCGAGTCTGATGTTCTTGGAAGGCAAAGATCTGCCGGGTGTGGTGGCCCTTACGGATAAATAGTATCCAAAATTATACAATTTGCGATTTAACCAAACAGGGACGTGCAGGGGTGCGTCCCTGTTTTTTATGTTATTTATCCTAATCAATAAGCCTTGGCCGGCTAAAATATATTTTCTTTTTTATCTATTAGAATTATATGCTATAATCTAAAATAGAAAATATCATTTATGCCCATGTAGGGACAAGGGAAGCTCTTCACCAACCTCTAATAAGATTTATATTATGCATTCAAGAGCCATTTTTAAGCATATTTTGTGTATTAGTACATATTTTCTAATTGTATTTCCCGTTTATGGGCAAGTTAAAAACTGGGGAGACGTATCACAGGAAGAGTTACGAAAAACGGTTTTCTCTCAGGACAGTAGCGCGGCAGCCGTTGTATTATTTAAAAAGGGAAATCTGAGAGTTGAAGATAATCTGAATTATTCTCTCGATGAACATGTGCGAATCAAGATTCTCAGCAAGGAGGGTTATGACTGGGGAAATATTAAAATCAATTATAACAAGGAGCATAGTCAGGATATCGAAAATATTAAGGCGTTGACCTACACACTTACCCCAGCCGGTCATATCCTGGAACATAAGATGGATGAGAGTTCCATTTATGACAAAAAAATCATTAATGGCATTAACCAGAAGAGTTTTACCCTTCCTTCTTTGGAGCCGGGCTGTGTCCTTGAATATAGATACACATTTAAAATCGGAGATCCCAGCTATATCCCCACTTGGTTTTTTGATGAAACCATACCTGTAGAATGGAGTGAATTAACGGCTGAATTCCCAAGCTTTCTACATTTTCTGAAAGTCTTCAGTGGTAAAGAAGAGTTATACAAAAATGGATTTAAAGAGTTCCATAAGACGGTTAACATGACTTTTAAGACCCATAGCAATGGAATTTATGCGGCAGCTCATGGCAATAAACGTAGGATGAGGATTAGTTTTAATGGGGAACGCTTCACATGGGCTATGAAAGATCAAGAGGCAATAAAAGATTTGCCCTTTATGACAACCCCCAATGATTATAAAGCAAAGATTGATTTTCAGCTAACTGAGTTTAGCATTCCAGAAAAAGGGATTCAAGAGGATATTGTTAAAAGCTGGGATAACGTAATTGATCGCTTGCTGGAAGATGAGTTTTCTCCTTATTTAGAAGCCGCCAAAGGTTATGATCAAAAGCTGAAATCTCTCAAAATTTACTCTTTATCGTATCCTGAAAGAATAAAGACGATATTTCAATATGTCTCGGATTCGTATAATTGGAACCATATTTACGGTATCTATCCTGAAAAAAGGCCGGATGAAGTCATGGAAACCAAAACCGGTACCGGATCGGAGATGAATTTGTTATTAACGGGCTTACTGAGAAAAGCCGATATTGAAGCATATCCTGTCTTGGTAAGTACTCGTGATCATGGGTCGGTATCAAAAAAATTTGTTCTGCCTAACCAATTTAATCACATCGTAGTTTATGTACCGGGAGATCAGGATTTATTGCTTGATACGATTACCGGCGATCGTCCCCTCCATAATCTGCCCATAAGCGATTTGAATGGCCAGGGACTCTTGATAAAAAAACCTTATGTTGGCAATAAACGATGGATTAACCTCGTCCCGCTTCAAAAAACAATTAAAGTTGGTTCTTTATTTGCTGAGATAGGCAGGGATGGTTACCTCTCGGGGCGAACTTCATATAAGTCTACCGGTTATAAAGCATTTAAAGAGAGAGAGGAATTAAAAAATAAGGGAGAGGAACGCTTTGCTAATGAGAATATCTTCAAGGGTTTTAAAAATGCCAATCTGATAAAGATCAACCATAATTCTTTTGCCGATCTGGATAGCGTATTCTCCTATACCGCTTATTTTGATTCAGCGAAAAGTGTTGCTACTCAAGTATCGGATAGCCTTATTTATCTTGACAGTACCCCCTTTATGAAATGGGAAGAAAACCCACTTAAACAGCAGAAAAGAGAATATCCGGTTGATTTTCCATATTCAACAAAGGAAAAATTTGTAATGGTTTTGAAAATTCCTGAGGGATATAATCTCGAATCATATCCACAAAATTTTACTACCCGCATAGCAAGAAAAGGCGGAATGTTCCAACGTAAAACGGAAATTAAAGATGGCCAGCTAATTATGCATTGGACGGTAGAACTGGATAGATTGCGTTATTCTCCCCAAGAGTATTCCCGCCTTCGGTATTTTTTTGATCAAGTTATTCATGCTCATTCTGAAAAAATAATACTTAAAAAGGATGCAGTATGAGCATGACAATAAGATTTAGGTATATATTGCTGTTGCTTGTACTGGGCTGTACAAGCAGTAGAAATCTTCCTCAGAAAATTGACAACTATGCGGCTTCTTTAATACTCCCAGGAAGTGATTCTCCTGAAGCCGTAGTAAAAGAGTATGATGCTGAATTGAGAATTAGTGCGGAAGACAACGCTGTTTATTCTGTGCATAAAGTGGTGACTATACTGAAGCCAGGCGCCCGTGAACACGGACGATTGGTTTTGGAATACGGCGGATTCCAGCATATCAGGAATATAAAAGGGGGAATTTATAACAAAGATGGTGTTTTGGTTCGATATTTGAATGAAGATGAAGGTATGGATATTGGGCTTACTGACGGGTATTCTCTCTATGATGATAGCAGAATTAAAATCTATCATCTTTATTATGATAAGTATCCATATACCATCGTATACGACTATTCTATACAGTATTCCGGCTTGCTGAATTTGCCTTCATTTTTTCCCCAGGGACCAAAAGAATACGTTAAACAGGCACGATTTAAGCTTCAAGCCCCGGCAACACAAGGTGTTCGCTATCGCGCTCTTAATATTCAGCAGAATCCTCATAAAAGCCTTATAGGAAAAGATTCACTTTACAGCTGGGAATTACAAAACCTGGAACCGGTTGCTAACGAGCCTTTAAATCCACCATTTATGATGAATGTCTCCCGGGTTTTAATTGCGCCCGATCGGTTTCGTATGGCTAATAGTACTGGACGGCTGGATTCATGGAATAGTTTTGGCAAATGGTATTATAGTTTGACGGTGGGACGCAATGAGCTACCTCTAAAAGTACAGCAGAAAGTGAAAAATATTTATTTCAGTGCTGATAATAGGGAGCAGGGGATTAAAGCTCTCTATGAGTATATGCAACGGAAGACAAGATATGTAAGTATACAGCTTGGCATTGGAGGGTGGCAGCCTTTCAAGGCCAGTTTTGTAGAAAAGAATGGATATGGGGATTGTAAAGCATTGACAAACTATATGCAGACAATTCTAAAATATGCAGGAGTTGATTCGTATCCCGTATTGATACGGAATGGAATAGGCGTTTCCCCGGTTATCACTGATTTTCCTAGCAACCAGTTTAACCACGAAATTTTATATGTGCCGGGTAAGAAGCCGATATGGCTTGAATCAACAGGCCAATCGATTCCATTCAACTATATTGGTATCAGCAACGCAAACAGGTATGGCCTTCTGATAAAACCCGACAGTTCTTTTCTTATTAAGACACCGGAATATGACTATAAGACAAATAAATTGAAAAATGAGACAAAGGTTAATTTAAACAGTCAGGGGAAGGCTGATATTAAAGTTAAAGCTACTTATTCAGGGGCATTCCTGGATGATATTATTGGGAATACAGCTCAAAAATCTGATCAGCAAAGAGAAAAATGGCTTCACAAAACTATTTCCCTTAATGGGTTTTCAATTCGTTCTTATGATTTTTCGGAGATTGACAATAAGCGGAGAAAACCTTCTATATCCGTGAACCTGACGAACGACAAATATGCCACACGAATGCAATCACGATTATTTGTGCCGCTAAACAGTATTAACAAATGGAAATTTCAAGTCCCGGAAATGCAGAATAAACGTACTCAGGATGTAATATTGCCATTCAGTTTCCAAGAAGTTGATCATACCACGTTGCATATTCCAAGTGGATTCAAGGTAGAGACAATGCCCGAAAATATACGAATCACTACCTCTTTTGGAACTTACACACTGACTGTTACCTCCACCGGGGAAAGCAAATTAGAAATACTACGGAAACTGACAATTACGAAACAACATTTGCAGGCTGATACTTATAGCGATCTCAGGAATTTTTTTTCTGAAATAGCCAAGGGTGATAGCAAAAGTGTTATTTTTAGATTGCGAGAGGGGGGATAGATAGAAGGTGATAGCCGGAGGTGGTTTTAAAATCTTGCTCTTTGTACTTTGAGAAGGATGCTTGTCTTTAATTCATCGGAGTTTATTTAAACTATCACAGGAGGTTTATATGTCCCATCCCGAAAACAAAGTGCTTACGGACGATTATCATACCAGCAACAATTTTTTTGAGAGCGATTTGATTTTGCGCAACTATCTGAAAAAATATCTTCCGACTGATGCTTACAGCTATATTGAAGATAACTTACAAAAATTGGGAGAGACGGCTGCCAATTCAATGGATGAACTGGCTCAACAAGCTGATAGAAATCCCCCTGCCTTAAAAATTCGATCTAAGCTAGGAAAAGAAGCAGAGGAGGTTACTTTTCACCCAGCATATTGGGAGTTAATGGACATTGCCGCCGAGTCAGAGATGTTCTATGTAAAATATCATCCGGAAGGTCCCCATCGGTTTAGAGCAAACAGAAACAGCTTGTGCTTTGCCCTGGGACAATTGTATGCTATGAGTGAACTTGGACAATATTGTCCGCACTGCATGACGGACGGTGCGGCTTTTTTGATTGAGAAATACGCTCTGAAGGAAGATCAAAAGCGATTATTGCCGCGCTTGAGTGCTAAGGATGGCGACAAGTTGTTTTCGGGTGCGATGTTTTTGACTGAGAAATCCGGTGGTTCGGATGTCGGAGCCAATTTATGCAAGGCGCAACAAATTGACGGACGAAAATACCGCCTGAATGGTGAAAAATGGTTTTGTAGTAACGTTAATGCAGATGTCATGATGGTGTTGGCAAGGACGGGGCCAGTTGAGGCGGGTACACGCGGGCTTTCATTATTTTTGGTTGAAAAACAATTACCAAATGGGCAGGAAAATCCCAAAGAAATTATTCGTTTGAAGGATAAGCTGGGCGTCCGTTCTATGGCCACCGGGGAGGTCCGATTCCATGATACAATTGGAAAAAAATTGGGAGAGGAAGGAGAAGGATTTAAGCTGATGGCCCAGATGATCAACATCTCCCGCAATTATAACTCCATGGCGGCTCTTGCCGGTATACGGCGCGCGATTATTGAGGCTTGGCAGTATTTGAATCATCGTCTGATTTTTGGAAAACGAGCGGTGGAGCATGCGTTAATTCGGGAAAAATTTTATGAGTTAGGATCTCGTTATATCGGTAATTTTTTGTTGGTTTGGCGTTCGCTGAGGGCAATGGATGCTGCTGAATCAGGAGATGAAGAAGAGCAGCAGTTGCTGAGGATGATTACTCCAATGTCGAAATGGTGGCTGGCCGAGCAGGCGGTGTATTCGGTACGCGAATGTATGGAGCTGATGGGGGGGAATGGGTATATAGAGGATTTTGTAATGCCTCGGATTTTGCGAGATGTGAATGTACTGCCCATTTGGGAAGGTTCGGGAAATGTCATTGTGCTGGATATGCTTCGGGCTTCCGAAAAATCCAGCGGGCTTGAGATTGTTATCAGAGCTATTGAAGAGGCCGCAGAGGTTTCCAATTACAGAGAGGGGATGAAAAAGACTCTGTCGTCAATTACAAATGTTTGGAAATCAGTTAAAGATGGAGATCGGGATCAGATTGAGGCTACCGTAAAGCCATTGTTTAAACAACTCATTCAACTTTATCAGATGGCCCTTATTACCCGGGAAATGGAGGGTGAAAATACCCCTCGTTATGCTGCGGCACTTCAATTCTACGCCAATTTATTTAATCCTCAAATAACAAAGCGTAAACCACTGGAAATTAATAAGATAGAAGATGTTATTGGGTGGGAATATTAGCTTAAAGTATCTCCTCCCGATCAAGGGAGGAGATTGAATGTAGTTTTTTAGTCAAAGGCGGCTTATGTATCAGTTCTTTTGAATGGGCCTATTCCTTCGAGCGTTGCTTCGGGCACTTTTGCTTTGGCATTTACAGTAAAGGTTACAAACATGGTTTTTATGGTTGGATCATTGAAATGAATCTTCCATGTGTCGTGATGCCAGTGTTCCATAGGGCCTTCAAAATTTCCAAAACGAGCGATAAGTTTTTTGTCTTTAAAACTGATTGAAAGTTGGGCAAATTTATTATTTGCGAAGACACCGGTATAAGCTTTTAGATCCAGCGAAGGTTTGGTGTTGGGAATACGCTGGTTTTCACTGGAGTTAATATCTGTTTGGGTCTCTTGTCCAGTCGGGTGAAGAGTACGGTAAATCTGACCGGCATAATTGTGTAGGGGGCGGTGGGTATATAGGTTAAAGATGCGAGACATGATGCCGAAGGTGGAATAGTTTTGATCAAGATTGCTTAACATGATTACGGCCAGACCTTCATCGGGCATCATGGCTACATGCCCGCTCATACCGTCAATATGTCCAGCATGCTCCACGACTTTGTGATCCCCAAAGTATTGAACGAACCATCCCATACCGTAATACAGCATGTCCGCCTGGGGGTTCAGTATTTTCCAGACGCCCGGCGGATTAACAATATTCTGTGGGAAGTGCATAGTCTGCATCGTTTCTTTCTTAACAAGCTGTTTGCCGTTAAACATACCGTTGTGCAGCTGAAAATGAACCCAATGCGTCATGTCTTCCAAATCGGAGATGATAGCTCCGGCCGGCGCGGCATTGTCAATATTTCGCCATGGAATGGGTTTAATAATCGACCCATCCTTTTTATGCGGCGTAGCAACATTATCTTCACCATCAAGTGACGACAGCATCAAGCGGCTGCGGTTCATTTCCAGTGGTTTAAAAATGCGTTGTTTAATAAAATCTTCATAAGGCATACCGCTTACTTTTTCTATAATCATCCCTGCTACGATGAACATCACGTTTTGGTAGCCGAAGCCCGACCGGAAAGGATAGGCATTATCGTAATATCGCAGTTTATGCATCATTGCTTCCTGTGAAAGTCCGGAATTATAAAATAGCAGGGTTGTACGAGAAAGACCGGTACGATGACTTAGCAAATCACGTATTGTTACCATTGAAGAGATACGATCGTCTTTGAGCCGGAAGTCTGGCAGATAACGAACCACCGGATCATCCCAATGGATTTTGCCTTCGTCAACTAACATCCCAAGGGCTGTCGAGGTGAACGCTTTTGTAGCCGAGCCAATAGCAAAGAGAGTTTGATCATTGACGGTATGCCCGTTATTTGTCTGAGTCACGCCGTGTATCCGATGGTAGATAACTGAATCATCCTTGATGATGGCAATCGCCATGGCCGGTGGTTGCCATTCGGCTAGTGTACTGTCAATATATTGGTCAAGATTCTGTAAATCTTGATCTGAAAAATTGTGTTGAGCCAAAGTAGGCTTTGGCACTATTGTGAAAAAGATATATAAGCATATAGCTATCAGAT
>JASFMR010000084.1:0-15640 GCA_050117475.1 Balneolaceae bacterium
CCACTTCTTTGTCATCATTATAATTATCTAGGCTTTTAACCGCTTCGATGGCTACTTCCTTGGCTTTTTCCAGGTCATCACCATAGGAAACCCCACATGACAAATCAATGCGACGTTCTCCAGTGCTGGTAAAATTCACCAGCGCATTTTCAAAAACATTCTTGTTGGGGATATAGACAATCTGCCCCTGGGGAGTTCTGATAATTGTATTTCGCAGGTTCATTTTACTAACAGTTCCGTAAAAATCATTAGTTTCAATGATATCCCCTATCCCAAAAGGATGTCTTATCGATAAAATAATTCCGGAAATAAAGTTCGAGGCGATATCCTGAAATGCAAAACCTAAAGCCAAACCAATGATGCCGGCGCCGGCAAGCAGCGAGGTCACCGCGCCATCGAGTTTGAGAATACTGAGAGCTATAAAAACCCCGATGCCGATAACCATCACTCCCACAATCGTTTCCAACAAATGTATGATTGTTTTGTTGTGGGTAACCTTGTTCAGTAACTTATTGACGGCCTTCCTGACCAACTTGCCGATCACGTAAAATACAATTAGAACTAACAAAGCTACGGCCAGGTTGGGTAGCATCTGAATGAAGGTATCAATCCAGGTTTCCAGCTTGTCAGCTATTAACTCATACGCATCTACAAATTCCATACATCATGTATTAAATTAAAACCTTAGTCTTTTGAATATTAACAATTGATTGTATTTAATCATCGTTCATTTTAACACTATACGTTATATTATGTCTTGACAAGGAAATAAAAAACGATCTTCAAATACTAGGAATGACAATTCTATGTCCCTTGTTACAAACATCACAATCACATTTTTAATAAAAAAGTATTAAACGATGCCAACACGTAAAGCAGAAGCAACATGGAATGGGGATCTAAAAAATGGAAAAGGTCAAATGTCTTTCGGGAATGGAGCGTACGAGGGAGCTTATTCATTCAAATCACGATTCGAAGAGGGAACCGGCACCAACCCTGAAGAATTAATAGGTGCAGCACATGCGGGATGCTACTCTATGGCCTTGTCGGCCGCCCTGGCCGAATCAGGCTTTATCCCCGAATCCGTCACAACCAACTCAAAAGTAAAACTTGAAATAGTAGACGGTGATCCTGCAATTACGACTATTGAGCTAACTGTTAAAGCCCAGGTACCCGATATCGATGAAGATACATTCATGGAACATGCCGAGGGCGCAAAGAAGAACTGTCCGGTTTCTAAAGCTCTGAGTGGCGTAAATATTATCTTACATGCCAGCCTGAAGAATTAAGGCTCTCGCAAAGCCGGAAAAGGGGAACCATTGTGGTTCTCCTTTTTTCTTTGACTGCTAATATTAAAATGTATTGGTTCTATTGGCCTCTATGGCAAAGGAATTCTCAATATTATTGATGATAGCAGTGGAATCTTCGCTAACAGCCGGATTATGGAATCCTCCACCAAATTTATTGAACCAAAAACGAGTACTCGTTGTAATTAAGAAAACATAGGACTCATTATAATCGGGCACTTCGATGGGAGGAATAAATTCCAATGGCACTTTAAAAGCGCGGTCGGATTTATACGTGAACTCTAAACCATTATACTTTCCCTCTATAATGAGGGAATGCTCTGTTTCTTCAGTAAAATCAGGATCAATATTTGTGTTATCAACAGGGGCGTTTTGAACAGAAAAGACAAAACTGCTGTATGTGCCCGGGTTAGCCCGGAACATGGGAATAAAATTCCCGGTATTTTGAGATACCCCAAATTGTAACCAATCGGCAGGCACCGACAAGACAGAACTCGTATCTCCGTTAACCACTGCTGCTCCATCTCCATAAATAAATCGCACCCTTTCGACTTGCAAAGTATCATTTCCGGATACCATTGTACTGTCAAACTCATCGATTTCGAGGCCAATTCGTATCGTGCTGGAAAATCGGGCACCGTTATCATTTAAACATCCTGCTATCGATACCAAACAAATAAGAGCTATTAAATAAATTGATAGGTAAACAGTCTTCATGAATAGTCAGTTAGGTTGATTTATTTCCAACAATTAAACTTATAGAATTTAATCACTTACTATAACTTACATTTTTTTTATCTTTATTGGCTATGAATTCTGATATAAAAGCAAAGAAACAGCAAGGTTTGAAGGAGAAAGTTAACCTTAAGAACCTCACAAAACAGGAATTGCACGAGTTTTGTGATGACCTGGGATTACAATCCTTTCGCAGTGACCAGATTTTTCAGTGGCTATACCAAAAGGGCGTACACAGTTTTGATGAGATGACCAACCTCTCAAAAGACCTGCGTGCTAAACTGAACGAAATAGCTACCGTGCCTACAATCGAACATGTACGTCAACAGGAGTCCAGTGACGGCACAATAAAATTTTTGTTTCGCTTGCAGGACGAGGATGATTATAAGGTTGAATCCGTCCTTATCCCCGACTTCTATCCGGATGGAGCCGCAAACCGGCTGACTGTATGTGTATCTTCCCAAGTCGGCTGTGTTTTTGGTTGCTCCTTCTGTGCCACAGGTAAAATGGGATTCTTTCGCAGCCTCACTCACGGCGAAATCGTAGACCAGGTTCAATATATTAACCAAATCGCTGAACAAAAATACGGTAAAGGTATCACCAATATCGTCTATATGGGTATGGGCGAACCGCTTCACAATTACGAATCGGTGGTCAATTCTGCTTCTGTTATTACGGATGAGCTGAGTATCGGCCTTTCTCCAAAACGAATCACTGTTTCGACGGTAGGATTAACTAAACAGATCAAAAAACTGGCTGACGAACGCCAACCGTTTAACCTGGCTATCTCCCTTCATGCGGCAAGTGATGAAAAACGAGATGAAATCATGCCGATTAACAGCTCGATGAATCTCGAACAAATGAAAGAGGCTGTGCAGTATTATTATACTAAGCTACACCGCCCCATCACATACGAATATTTGTTATTCGATAACTTTAACGATTCGCCTAAGGATGCTCAGCAACTTGCCGACATTGCTCAATGGGTACCGAGTAAAGTTAATATCATCATGTATAATAACGTGGCAGGGGTTGCTTTGAAAAGAGCCCGTGAGAAGCGCCTGGATACCTTTATGCAAGAATTGATCACCCGTGACATTACAGCTACGGTTCGACGGAGCCGCGGCGACGACATTGATGCCGGGTGCGGTCAACTGGCAATCAAAGAAGGGCAGCCAAAGGGAAAATCCATCCGCAAAGACTGAACAGGTCCTTACTTGTAAGGAGCGCGTTATTTTTTGTCGTCGATCAAATTCAAAATACGGCCGAAACGAGGCAGCCATCGCTCGCTGTCCCAGGAAAAGTATATAATACTTGCCTCACCAATGATATGAGAACGGGGCACGAATCCCCAAAAACGGCTATCCTCACTATTATCACGATTATCCCCCATCATAAAGTAATAGTCCTGCTTGATGGTATACTTGCTTGTCCTTTTACCGTTGATGATAAACTGGTCGCCATCCCTCTCAACATTATTTCTTTCATACCGGGTAATAATATTTTCGTAGATGTGATAATTTTCCGGAGTGAGAGTTACCGTTTCGCCTTTAAATGGCACTACTGTAGGAGGCAAATAGTGATGGTTCTTAAATCCTTTTGAAAAACTAAACTCCAATCTGCTATACTCATTCAAATCTTTCGGAAGAACAAACATATGAACATCCGTGACCTCAGGCCACTGCCTTATTTTATCCGCAACCTCTTTGGTCATATTCACGCGATAACTGCTAGGGCCCTGAGCACTAAATAGCTTTCCGCCAGCCGCTTTAACTTTTGCGGGGCTTAGCCGTACTCTTTCCCGAACATTGACAACATAATTATGTTCAATGCCCGAAAAAGTTTTAGCATGATCCCCATTTACATACAATTCTCCTTTATCGAGGGAAAGCGTATCATGAGGCAAGCCAACACAGCGCTTGATATAATTCGTTTTCCCCGCAATAGGAGCAAGATCGATAGGATAATTAAATACAACAATATCGTTGCGCTCGACATCCGATAATCCTGGAAGGCGCGTCCAAGGCAGGACCACCCCGGGCAGATATATGTTAGTGAAGGGGATGCTGAGTATCATGGGGGTACGCGGGCCGTAGTTTATTTTAGATACAATCAGAAAATCACCCGTTAGAAGCGTTTTCTCCATTGACGGAGTAGGTATACGATACGCTTCAAAAAAGAATGTCCGTATTATTAAGGCCGCTACTGCTGCAAACAAAAGCGCATCAAGCCACTCACGAAGCCAACTTTTTGCACGCTCATTCTGTTCCCCTTTGTCATATTTACGTCGAGAACGACGTTTTTTTCGCTCTTCCTTTGAAAGTTGTTCTGCCAATGTTACTCCTTATCATGCATTAAATTAATGATCGAAATCAATGGACATTCCGTCCGGTGAATCAATTTTCTTTGTCTTGTATTTGCCGTCTTCATGCATCACATTGTACCACTGTTTACGCTCGGGCGAATAGAAATAATCCTGGTAGTCATCCAATGTATCTTTTGACATCAGTTTTCGGGCAAACGTCCGCTTTATCTGCGGCATCAAATCAATGTATTTACTGGCACCGCCAAATACCAATCCGCTGCCAAAAGGGCCGTCTATGTCAAGCACCATCATCGGAATACTGTCATCTACCGTAAACCAGTACTCAAACTCGATAGCCTTACCCGGGCGAAAATCCTCTTTATTGATTAAATCTTCGAGTGTTTGAGTAGGATCGCCAAAAGCCGTTTGCAGCCGGGCCCGAAGTTCATTTGTTTGACGATCGTCAATATCAGTTTTGCCGTATAACCCTTGTCCGGTCCATTTGATATCCTGAAACTTGTTCATAAACCAAGCGCGTTTGTCATTAGTGACTTTCTCGAATTCCGGAACCTCAAACTGTGCATAGGCTGATGAGGAAACCAGTATAAGGAAAACGACAAAAAGACAACTTAACAATATTTTTTTAGCGGCCATCATTTTACTGCTGGGCGGTCTGTCAAATGTCGTAGATGATATCATCATTCGTTTAAGCATATAAGATTCTGGTTCTTAATTTAATCTTCGTCCATCGAAAGAACAGCCAGGAAGGCTTCTTGTGGTACTTCTACCGTCCCTACTTGTTTCATTCGCTTTTTGCCTTCCTTTTGCTTTTCCAACAGCTTACGCTTACGGGAAATATCCCCACCATAGCATTTGGCTGTTACATCTTTGCGCATAGCGGGGATGGTCTCCCGGGCAATGACATTAGAACCGATGGCTGCCTGTATTGGTATTTCGAACTGATGCTTCGAAATCAATTTTTTAAGCTTTTTGCATAGTTTTCGCCCCAATTCATAAGCCTTGTCGCGATGGACAATACTGGAAAGGGCATCCACCGGCTCTCCATTCAGCAAGATATCTAAACGAACCAAATCCCCTTTTCGGTATTCAAGAAATTCGTAATCCAACGAGGCATACCCTCGTGTTCCGCTTTTGAGCCGGTCATAAAAATCGAATACTACTTCAGCCATGGGAAGCTCATACTTAATCTCTACCCGCTGGCTTTGCATATGGATCTGGTTAACATAAATTCCTCTTTTTTCCTGGCATAGTTTCATCACAGGACCGATATAATCAGATGGTGTAAGGATACTAGCCCTGATATACGGTTCATAAACCGCTTCAACTTTGCCGGGATCGGGCATATCACTCGGATTGTCAACAATCACTTTCTTACGCTGCCCTTTTTCGGTAATCGCCACTTCGTATTCAACATTCGGAACGGTAGTAATAATATCAATATCGAATTCACGGTCCAGGCGTTCCTGGACGATCTCCATGTGTAGCATCCCTAAAAAGCCGGCCCGGAATCCGAAACCCAGCGCCTGCGATGTCTCCGGCTGATACGTTAGCGAAGCATCATTCAATTGCAATTTTTCAAGGGCCGACCGCAGATCTTCAAAATCGTCGGACTGAGTAGGAAATAACCCGCTGTAAACCATTGGCTTGGGTTCCTTATAACCCGGAATCGGTTTTTCGGCAGGATTTTTAGTAGTAGTAACCGTATCACCGACCCGAGCATCCTGCAAGGACTTGACGCTACCAATAATATAGCCTACCTCACCCGCCTCGAGTTTGTCGGTTTGTTCTTTCTTGAGTTTCAGATAGCCAATTTCTTCCGCCTCGTACTCCTTATCCGTAGCCATGAAGCGAATGCCATTTCCTTTATGAAGGGTGCCCTCCATCACACGGACATAGACGATTGACCCGCGATAGCTATTAAAAACAGAATCAAAAATAAGGGCGCGCAACGGTTTTTCAGTGTCGCGTCCCGGGCCCGGTATACGTTCAACAATAGCCTCCAGCAATTCATCTACCCCCTCCCCGGTCTTGCCGGATACTTTGAGAATATCGTCATGGTCGCAACCAATCAGGTCTACGATCTGCTGGCCTACTCCTTCCGGATCAGCACTGGGAAGATCAATCTTGTTGAGCACCGGAACGATCTCCAGATCCTGTTCAATAGCCTGGTAAAGTGTTGATATAGTCTGCGCCTCTATACCCTGAGCGGCATCCACAACCAATAATGCGCCTTCACAGGCCTTCAGGGCACGGGAGACCTCATAAGCAAAATCGACATGCCCGGGCGTATCAATCAGGTTAAAGATAACTTTGTCGCCATTGGGACGCCGGTAATCCATCTTGATAGCATGGCTTTTAATGGTGATACCACGCTCACGCTCCAGATCCATATCATCAAGAATCTGCTCCTGCATTTCGCGCTCGGTAATTGCCCCCGTGCGCTCCAGTAGGCGATCAGCGAGCGTAGATTTGCCATGATCAATATGGGCGATGATACTAAAGTTCCGTATTTGGGTCATAGAGATGTGCTACCAGCACAAATTTAGCTTGCTAAAAAGAACGCTTAAGATACAAAATTGGCAATGGCATTGCACAATATATTCATACGAAAATACAGGACATTTATTCCATTAAAAAACCCAATACCTGTCGGTATTGGGCAACTATCTGCCAATAATTAAATAGTGTTATTTGTCCCCGGGGATATTGACCGGATCTACCTCTTCAGATACCGGGCTCAGCAACTCGACATGAAAACGGAATTCCTCTTTCTCAATAGCCATCGTTTCATACATCTCGCGGATAAGATCAAATACTTCCTGTGTCTCGCCGCGGACACTCGTTGACATATAATTCACATCTACCTCAACGTCATGCTGCGCCACAAGTTCCAGGAGAAATTCAATACTTTCGCGTGGATCTGCAGCTTTTAGTGGTATATAAGTGAACTGTGCTGTTGTAATCATAATATTTTAAATACTGTTAATCAGTTTATCGCTTAATTCTTGAGGCTAAGAATAAACCTTTCACGGTAATAGTTCAATCAACTTATTTGATTTCCAGTTATTTATGCTGAGGTTTTACTCTGAACTACAATACCTGTTAATAATTCGGAACATTCGGTTAGCTAACGAGTTAGAAGCCCAAACAATAACCTTAAAACCAATAAGAATGCACAAAAAAATTGTTGGCGGTGCTCTTATTCAACTCGCCTTGTTTACACTCTTCCTGATACTAATCGTCGCAGCTGTTTCGGCTTAATATTTTCGCATAAAACCACCTTATGGCGGTCTAATACAAACGATTGCCCGCATATACCTCCTTAAAAAGGCATAATGAACAATAAACATAGGCGCGACACACGAGTTTGAATAGGTGAAATTCGAATAAGCCCAAATAATCAAAACAATTATATACTCTATGAAATCATTATCGCTACTATTTACTTTTGCTTTATTAGTTGGCTTTGCTGCATGCAGTACCAGCGGGAATGGCAGTACGGGACATATAGAGGTTACCTTGACCGATGCTCCGGCCGATTATGATTCCGTTACTGTAACCATAGAAAAAGTTCGAGTACACAAAGATATAGAAGCGGAAACTGATAGTACAGAAACGGACAAGGAAGCAGAAGATGACGGGTGGGTAACAATCATGCCCGAACCAATAAAAATTAACCTGCTCGAACTGACAAATGGTAACAGGATTTCTCTCGGATCGAAAGAACTGGAGGCCGGGCATTATGCTCAAATCCGGTTTATTCTCGGATCCGATAATACCGTCACAGTAAACGGTGAAACATATGCACTTAAAACACCAAGTGCCCAACAGTCAGGACTAAAATTAAACATAGATGCTGAAGTTGAGAAAAATACAACTTATAACCTGCTTGTTGATTTCGACGCAACCCGTTCAATCGTAAAAAAAGGAAATGGTGACTATTCGTTAAAACCTGTCCTTCATGCTGTTAACCTAGAAGCTACAGGATCAATTACCGGAAATGTACAACCGACGGATTTCAAGACGAATGTTTTGGCAGTGACGGACGGTGATACCGTATCATCAACGCTCACAGCAGATAACGGTGATTTCGAAATCATGGGCCTTATGCCGAATACTTATAACGTCGTTTTTAATCCGGGGAACGATCAATACGCTGATTCCATACAAACGGATATTGAAGTCCGGGAAGGGGAAGCAACAGATCTCGAAACAGTAGAATTAACATCGAATTAACCTTAACCTCCGGGTTAAGCTGCGATGAAGAGTCGGCCCTTGCTACGCAGCAAGGGCCTTTTTTAATGGAATTTTTTCCAAATTCTTCTGGTTGCACTACCTACCGATATTAAAAAACTGTTCGAAAATCATTTTTATGGATGATTACCCTAAAACTCTTATCTTTAGGCTGATGCATTTTCTACTACTACATATCATTTCCCTCCTCCACCACGGCGGTTCGCTCCGTCGTCATTGGCATCATATTAAGTAGCTACCGCTACTCGCACACCTTCTTTCCCAAAGCACCATTTTATTATTAACCAACATTATTCCTTTAATCATTATGGAACGAACCGCAGATTCTGAAACCTCTTTGCGCATTGCTATTCAAAAGTCGGGCCGGCTAACCGATAAAACCATTGATTTACTTAAAGGCATTGGACTTCGGTTTGATGACTATAAACGGAACCTAATGGTCAAATGTAGAAATTTTGACGTTGAGCTGCTGCTTATTCGGGATGACGATATCCCGGAATATGTTCAGGACGGTGTTTGTGATTTGGGATTTGTTGGCGCCAATGTCACAAAAGAAACCGGGGCCGATGTCACCGTTCTCCGGGACCTGGATTATGGCGTTTGCCACTTGTCACTTGCCGCTCGAAAAAATGGAAGTATTAAAAGCGCAGAAGATTTTGAGGGCAAAACGATTGCTACCAGCTACCCGAATATTACGCGCCGTTTTATGGAAGATAAAGGGGTAAATGCCAATATTGTGACCATTTCCGGGGCCGTTGAAATAGCCCCGCGCCTGGAAGTCGCCGATGCTATTTGCGACCTCGTTTCTACCGGTAATACCCTCAAAGCAAACGGCCTGGTGGAGCTGGAGACCATTATGGAATCCGAAACCCAGCTAATCCGCACCAACAAAAAATTGTCTCCAGGCAAAAAGAGGCTTATCGATAAATTCCTGGTCCGTATGGACGGGCATCAACAGGCAGAACGCAGCCGTTACATTATGATGAATGCGCCTAAGTCGGCGGTTCCCAAAATTAAGGACATTATACCTTCACTTAAAAGTCCCACCGTCATGCCCCTGGCCGATGAAGAAATGGTTGCTATCCATACGGTCATCCCCATCGACGAATTTTGGGTTGTCATGGAGAAACTAAAAGCTGAGGGAGCCAGCGGCATTGTTATTCTACCTATTGAAAGTATGATCTTATAACTATGGATATTCGGATGAAAGAATTTACTTTTCGAGTTCTGTCTGAAAATGACATAAAAAACCTTTGCCGGAGGCCCAAGATGAACTTCCGCTCGATTTTTAAAAAAATCGAACCGATCATCGAAAAGGTCGCCGAAGAGGGCGACCGGGCGATACGTTACTTCACTGAGAAGTTTGACAATGTTTCCCCCGACCCGTTAGTCATCAACCCGGCAAATACCAATGTTAGTATCGACCCAGAAGCCAAGAGAGCGATAGACACTGCTTTCAAGAATATCTACCGCTTTCATAAAGCACAACTTCCCCTCCCCCTGGAAGTGGAGACCATGCCGGGAGTAAAATGCCGACGGGTAACCCGGGCAATTGAAAAAGTGGGCCTTTATGTGCCTGGAGGAACGGCCATCCTTCCCTCCACACTCATGATGCTGGGTATTCCGGCGGCATTAGCCGGATGCAAAACGATAGTAGTTGCTACTCCGCCTCAGAATGATGATACCATCGCGGAAGAGATCTTATATATCGCCCAAAAAATTGGAATTACCCATCTCGTGAAAGCTGGAGGCGCCCAGGCAATTGCCGGAATGGCCCTGGGGACATCATCGGTACCCAAAGTCGACAAAATTTTCGGCCCGGGGAACCAATATGTTACTGCTGCAAAAATGCTCTTGCAAAATAGCGATGCCCAAATTGCTATCGATATGCCGGCAGGCCCATCCGAAGTGTTGATAATCGCCGATGGCTCTGCAAATCCGGACTTTGTAGCCGCTGACCTGCTTTCCCAGGCCGAGCATGGTGCCGATAGCCAGGTAGTACTGGTGGCAACCGACGATTTCAAAATTGAATCCTGCCGGCGTGCCATCAAACAACAACTCCAACAATTGCCCCGCTCTGATATAGCACTGCAGGCTATCAACAATAGCTTTACCCTCACAGTAGATACCCTAGATGAAGCGTTTGAGTTTTCAAACCTATATGCCCCTGAACATCTGATTGTACAATGTGAAGGCGCCGAAGAATGGTCTACCCGGATCCATAATGCGGGATCTGTATTCCTGGGGCACTGGACCCCGGAAAGTGCCGGCGACTACGCCTCCGGCACAAATCATACACTGCCCACTTATGGCTACGCCCGTATGTTTAGCGGCGTTTCTGTAGATTCTTTTATCAAAAATATTACCATGCAGTCGCTAACTGTGGATGGGTTAAAAAAATTGGGGCCTACTGTGCAGAAGCTGGCCGAACTTGAAGGGCTTGATGCCCATAAAAATGCTGTTTCTATACGAATAAAAAACATGGACAATTAATACCTGTTATGACCAAATCTTTTGATGTAAAAAAACTGGTTCGGTCCAATATCCAGAATCTTATCCCCTATCACAGCGCCCGTGAAGATTTTGAGGAAGGACTGCTGCTCGATGCTAACGAAAATAGCCTGAATGCCCCTTTCCCAGAAGCCGAAGGCCTTCATAGGTACCCCGATCCCAGCCAACAGAACCTGCGAAAACTTATCGGAAATTGGCGGGGCATTCGTCGGGAGAATGTATTTGTAGGTGTGGGCAGCGACGAAGGGATTGACCTCCTATTTCGTATTTTCTGTCGTCCGGGCATTGATCGGGTCATTACAACACCCCCAACCTACGGTATGTATAGTGTCTCAGCCAACATCCATGATATTGGGGTGGACGAAGTACTCCTCAAAAATGATGTTTTCCAGCCGGATACGACGGCGATCCTGGATGCCGTTACTCCCGAGACTAAGATGCTATTCCTCTGTTCACCCAACAACCCCACCGGCAATTCTTTTGAACAGGATGCTATTGAAGAATTAATTAATCGATTTCCGGGTATTGTAATACTGGATGAAGCATATATCGATTTTAGCAGGGATAAAAGCTGGGCCTCCACTGTGACAAAATATCCCAACCTGGTCGTGCTGCAAACAATGTCCAAATCATTTGGTCTGGCCGGTCTCCGATTGGGCATAGTCTATGCTTCCGAGGAAATCATACATTATATGATGAAGGTTAAGCCGCCTTATAACATCAATTCACTAACCTCCCGATTTGCCATAATGGCGTTTGAAAAACTGGATACCATCCGGTTCAAAGTCGAAGCCATTAAAAAGGAACGAAACCACCTTTCTGACGAGTTAGAGAAGCTGAAATCAGTACAGTATGTATATCCCAGTGACGCTAACTTTTTATTGGTGAAAATGAAAAGTGCCCGAAAGATTTACAATCAAATGGTTAGCCGGAATATCATTGTTCGATACCGCGGGGATGAACCGCTATGCAAGGATTGCCTGCGCATAACAATTGGTACTCCTGATGAAAATGAAAAACTGCTTTCTGCTATTAAAGAAATGTCACTATGAAAATCTGGATATCCTATAAAGCCTGTACGGATCAAGATAAAGATCTGCTTCGAAGTGGAACCCTCTACGCGGTCAAACGATTACAGGAAACCGGTCATTTAATCTCAACGGCGTTCGGAAACTTATCCCGTAGACAACAACAGCTTCTGGAAAATGAGCAAATTCAAATCAATGACTTTTCAGAAGACGAGGCCGATCTATGCATCACAGCCGAAAAAATGCAACTCGTTGTCCGGGATAGCTCAGGAAATACAATAGAAACAGCTGATGACTGGGTTACCTTGAGTAACCAAATTTGCTTTCCCTCGCGAAGAGCTTCTGACAACCGCCAAACCGCAGAAACAAACGTCCGGGTCGATTTAAACCTGGATGGAACAGGGGAATGTAATATTTCTACAGGCCTTGGCTTTTTGGACCATATGCTCGAGCAAATCGCAAGACATGGACTCATCGATCTTGATATTTCCTGCAAAGGCGACCTGCATGTGGATGAACATCACACCATAGAGGATGTAGCCATTACGCTGGGCGAAACGATTCGTATGGCAATGGGTGACAAAATGGGTATTCAGCGTTATGGTTTCACCCTTCCCATGGACGAAGCGCTGGCACAGGTCGCACTTGATCTTTCGGGACGTCCCTATTTAGTTTTTGAGGCGACATTCGATCGAGAAAAAGTGGGAGATTTCCCAACAGAAATGGTTGAACATTTTTTCTACTCACTTGCAATTAGCCTTAAGGCGACTTTGCATATCACGGTTAATGGCGATAATGATCATCACAAGATTGAAGCCTGTTTTAAAGGATTTGCCCATTGCCTGCGCAGTGCGTTAAGTCGTAGTGAACGAAACCTTAATATTCTACCAAGTTCAAAAGGGATGCTGTGATCCCAAGTCAACTTTCAAAATGAATATCGAATATGATTGCCATCATTAATTATGATGCCGGTAACCTGGCTTCCGTTTCTAATGCCCTAAAGCGTTTGGCTGAACCGTATATCATCACGAACCGAGGCGAAGAACTAAACCAGGCCGAAGGTATTATTTTCCCGGGGGTGGGACATGCTGAGCCGGCCATGGAATCCCTGCGTGCAAACAAACTGGACAAATGGTTGAAAGAAACAAGAAAACCGGTTTTGGGCATCTGCCTTGGAATGCAACTTTTATACGAATCCTCGGAGGAGGGGGATTCAGAAGGCCTCGGTATTATTCCCGGCCGACTCAGAAAGTTCGATTCCTCATCAAAGAAAGTACCTCACATGGGATGGAATACCCTTCGGAAAGTGAGGCCTCATCCCCTGATGGAAAATATTGAAGAGGACCAATATTTTTATTTTGTGCACAGTTATTACGCCCCGGTCAATGAATACACTGTTGCCGACTGCAACTATGAGGAAAAATTTACTGCGGTTGTATGCAAGGATAATTTTATGGGGACTCAATTCCATCCCGAAAAATCCGGGAACCCCGGATCACTTTTGCTGCAGGATTTTCTTCACTATGTCCATTCGATGATTAGTGCTCGATAACAGTTTTTTGGCATTTCAGCAGAACAAGCCTCCCTTTTTCTGTTTAACGCATTGTTTCTTTACAAGTAGCTATTGATTTTCCAAAACCAGTTAGTTACTTTTTGACTGAACGGTCAGTCAACTTAACATTATGTCACCGAAAACCGAGGAACAACTGGAAAAAATAAGGCAAGAACGCAGCCAAAGCATCATCCAGGCCGCATTGAAACTTTTTGCCGAAGAGGGCTTCGCAAATACCAGTGTTAGTCAAATTGCCAAGAAGGCCAAGATCTCGAAAGGACTCATATACAATTATTTCGACGGAAAAGACCATTTATTAAAAGCTGTGGTACAGGAAGGCCTCAAAAAATTGCCGTTAAGACTTGAACCACCCAAAAATGCGGAACAAGCTCGGGAAAAGCTGGAATTATTACTGGACGATCTTTATGAGTCGTTTATTGAAGACCGGACTTTCTGGAAGTTTTATGCAGAACTATTACTTCAGCTGATCCGGGACGACACTCTATCAAAGCGTTTTGAAGATGAATTCATTCTCTACATTCAACTATTTGTGATGTTGCTGGATAAAATGAATTATCCGGATCCTGAAGAAAATGGACGCATTCTTGCAGCCCAACTGGACGGAGTTCTCTTACACGGGCTCTATTTTAAAGACTATCCCCTCCAGCAGGTTTTTGAAAAAATCAAAAAACAGTATCTGGAAATACCCCATGAAGAACAGTAACCTTATGAAAAAAAAGATCTCAATTACATCCTGTTTTCAAATCTTATTCATCATCATATTCCTAAACCTCTTAACGCTTTCTGGCCACGCTCAGGATGCCTCTGAAATCGTGAAGAAAGCAGATGAAAAATTTCGCGGAGACCAATCCAAAGCCGAATTGACGATGAAAATCATACGTCCCACCTGGGAACGGACTGTTTCTATGCGTTTCTGGACACTGGGAACTACATACTCCATGATTTTAATTACTTCTCCGGCTCGCGATGAAGGCACTGCATTTCTAAAGCGCGAAAACGAGATATGGAACTGGGTGCCGCGCATTGGCCGTGTTGTGAAAATGCCTCCCTCGATGATGTCGCAATCCTGGATGGGCTCTGACTTCACAAATGACGACCTGATCAAAGAAGCATCAATAGTTACGGATTATACCCATAAACTGGTCGGGGACAGCACGGTATCCGGCCGGGAATGCTACAACGTTGAACTGACACCTAAGCCAGACGCTCCTGTGGTATGGAGCAAAATCCTCATGTGGATTTCAAAGGATGATTACCTTGAACTGAGAACGGAATTCTACAATGAGTATGATGAAAAAGTAAATGTGATGGAAGGATCCAATATCAAAACGCTTGGAGGGCGGCTGCTGCCGGCCAAATTAGAGATGATCCCACAAGATAAAAAAAACCAAAAAACGGTCTTGGAATATCACCAGATTAATTTCAATCCCGGCATATCCCAAAGATTCTTTACCGTCCAACAAATGAAACGACTACAATAAGCTTTAATCAACATGTTTTACTTAAAACTAGCTTGGCGGAACATCTGGCGCAACAAGCGTAGGACGGCAATAACGACATTTTCTATCGTATTGGCTGTGGTTTTATCATCCTTCACCCGTTCAATGCAAATTGGAACATACGATCAGATGATCCAAAACTCTGCGGGAATGTACACCGGTTATTTGCAGATACACAAGGATGGTTATTGGGATAAGCCCACACTCGATAACAGCTTTGTGAATTCCGACTCTCTGCTGAATGAAATTATGACCGTCAACCACGTTACTAAGGTAGTTCCGCGGTTGCAATCCTATGCGTTGGCTGCAGGGAAACAAAAAAGTCGCGCTGCTATGATTATAGGGTTTGCACCTGGAGCTGAGCAGGCACTTAGCAACCCGGGAAAAAATGTTATAGAAGGAACATA
>JASFMR010000085.1:0-15466 GCA_050117475.1 Balneolaceae bacterium
TGGATTCTAACAACAGTATAACCCTTTATGGGTATGGCAGTAAGGACCGTATGCAATATGCGAAAGATTTTGGCTATGCATGGAGCAACCGGATCCTGAATGTCGATTGGACCAGCTCCTTTACCGACAAAATTAATTCAAAGCTCACAGCTTCGTACGGACGTTATGCCAGCACTTATTTTGATCCCTCCGGATTCGACGGTTTTAACCTATATGAAGGCATTGATTATTGGAGAATAAAAGAGAATATCTTTTATAGGGCGTTCAATAACCATTTGATGAATACCGGCATCAGCTGGGTCAGATATGACGGGCGGACTGAAAGGATAAGGCCATATTCATCGGAGTCACTGGGAGAAACAGAAGATATCCCAAAAGATGCCGGGCAGGAATTAACGGTTTATGCTGCAGATGAAATACAGCTTAACAACCGTCTTTTGATTTCCCTGGGGCTGCGTTATACTTATTACCAGCAATTGGGCCCCGCCACCATTTATTCCTACAAAGGAAATGAACCGCGAACGGTTAATTCCATTATTGACTCGACGTCATACGGACCCGGAAAAGTAATAAATACCTCCGGAAGCCTGGAACCTCGTATTTCCATGAGATACAGCTTTTCTGACAACAGCTCTGTAAAACTAAGTTATAATCGAACCAGCCAGTATATTCACCAGATATCCAACAGTACTTCACCGACTCCCGCAGATATTTGGCAAGTGAGTAATTCTTATCTTCCACCGCAGAGAGGGGACCAATATTCGGTTGGCCTATTCAAGAATTTTAACAATGACACCTGGGAAACCTCGATTGAGCTATTCTATAAGGACATTGACCACCTTGTAGACTACAAAAATTTTGCAGAGCTCTTTTTAAATAACCATCTGGAGACTGAACTCTTGGATGCCAATGGCAAATCTTACGGACTTGAGCTCGGTATTAAGAAAACGGTAGGTAAATGGAAGGGGTGGTTTTCTTATTCTTATACCCGGACCTTTGCACGGGTGAGAGACAGTAACATTCAGGCGGATATTAACGGTGGTGAATGGTTTCCGTCAAATTACGATCGGCCTCATGCTGTTTCTTTGATTGCAGAGCGGCAACTCGGTAAAAAAAGCTCATTCTCTTTCAATTTCACCTACGCTACCGGCAGGCCAATAACAGCTATTGAATCCAGCTACGAAGATAACGCTACGTCTATTCCCATATATTCCGATCGAAATAAATACAGAATCCCTGATTATATCCGTCTGGATATTTCGTTTACCATTGCTGAAAACATATGGAAAAACCGAACAGTTGATCCCAACCGGCCTCTGACCGACAGCATGACCATTTCTTTTTACAATATCTTATCTCGAGAAAACGCTTTTTCTGTTTTTTATCGCCGTTCCGGAAACATGACTTTCCCCCGTGCCCATAAACTTTCGGTTCTTGGAACTGTAATACCATCGATCACTTATAACTTCAAATTCTAAGCTTTGCCAGATGTCAGCTAAACAAAAAATTGCCGGATTATTTACTCGGAAATGGGCCCTGGCTATATTTGGCCTATTACTACTTGCGGGTATTGCAGGCTGTATCGAAATCATCGACTTTAACGTAAACCGTCAAGGCAACAGGCTGGTCGTCGATGGAATAATTACAGATAAAAAAGGTCCCTACATTTTGAAACTGCGGCGCACTTCTTATGCCGAAAAGATTACAGATCCCCTGGGGGATGCGGGCGTCCGGATATATGATGACGAAGGTAACAACGAAGCGTTTCATGAGACCCGGGAAGGTACCTACCTATTAGAAGGGAATACCGTTAAAGGAATTCCCGGCCGAACTTATCATATCGAGATTACATTGCCGAATGGGACTGTATATCAGTCTCGACCCGAAACAATGCCCTTGGATATTGCGAAAGACAGCGTTTATTACAAATTCGACTCAATTACTAAAAGCGGCAGTTCTGCAACGGAGGTAGTTAGGGTATTTACGGATACGGATATACCCGCCGGAACCGCAGGCAGTCCGCTTTACCTGAGATGGGATGTAGAAGAAGCCTATAAGTTTACTGAATTCGATTATCCCGATCCATTCAACAATCCTCCCCCGGTCTGTTACGTCACCGATGACCCGGAGCCCCAAAAGATTTTATTATTTGACGGGAGCTCCCTGGATTCCAATAACATCAACGGACAGGAAGTAGTAACCAGGGAAATTGACTATACCTTTTACCAACGTCATTATATTAATGTGATTCAGTATTCAATCAGCCAAAAAGCCCATCGATATTGGTCACAGGTTGACGAAGTTGTTAATAGCAGCGGCACAATATTTGATGTACCTCCGGCCACAGCCGAAGGCAATATTTTTGAAGCCGGACATCCCGATAACAAAGCCCTCGGATATTTTGAAGCAGCCAGGGTAGACACCTCACGATTTTTTCTGGTTCATGCCGACCTACCTATTTTTATTTCAAATCCATGTAAAAATTTTCTACGCAATGAATGTACGAACTGTATGCTCCTGGACAATAGTTCAAGCGAGCCCCCTTTTTATTGGCTGAATGATTGAACCATTTCTTAAAAAAAATGAATAAAAACTACTCCACCATTAATAAGATCATTACTTTTATAATAAATGATATAGCACAAAAACAGGAGGTATGTTTTTAATTTATTCTTTGAGGTTTTGCGTGAATTTCAAATAAAGAGGGATCGTTAGAGGCTTGAACTTTATACTCTACCCTGTTGACTATCAAGAAGCTATCAAAAAATTAAATTACACATAAATTCATTAATCAATACTTAGAAATTTCTATAAATCAGAACATTTGTTTTCGTTTGCTTTTGCACCATGCCAGTACTACTTTCGTAAAAGAGCATGAACTAAATAACCAACTCACTCGTTTTACCGATTGACACATAACCCCAAAACTACAAGAAGGTTCGTTTTTTATGGAGGGTAATTTCTCTAGCAAAGTTCGAGATGTCATTCAATTTAGTCGTGAAGAAGCCTTACGATTAGGTCATGACTATATAGGTACAGAGCATCTAATCTTAGGAATTGTACGCCTCGGAGAGGGTGTTGCTGTAAAAATCTTAAAAAATCTAAACTGTGATCTATTCAAACTTAAAAAAACCGTTGAAGATACGGTTCGCGGAACAGGCGGTTCTGTTAAGGTCGGAAACATCCCATTAACGAAGCAAGCCGAAAAAGTGCTTCGAATTACATATCTCGAAGCCAAACTATATAAAAGCGACACTATTGGCACCGAACATCTCCTACTTTCGCTATTGCGAGACGACGAGAATATTGCCGCACAGATTTTACAACAGTTCAACGTATCTTACGATGCTGTTCGTGAAGAATTGGATTTAATTATTTCAGGAAAATCTTCGGATGACGATAACCAGGATTCCCGATCGGTATCCGCGAGTCTTTCATCATCCAAGGGACCAAAATCGTCTGGAAGTTCAAGGGAAAAGAAAATGGAAAAATCAAAAACACCAGTACTAGATAACTTTGGCCGCGACCTTACTCAGCTGGCTGAAGATGGCAAACTCGATCCAATTATCGGACGGGAAAAAGAAATTGAGCGCGTCGCTCAGGTTCTGAGCCGACGTAAGAAGAATAACCCGGTTCTTATAGGAGAACCCGGTGTGGGTAAAACCGCAATAGCAGAAGGTTTGGCGACTCGTATCGTCGAACGTAAAGTTTCACGTGTATTATATGACAAACGGGTGATAGCCCTTGATCTCGCTGCACTGGTTGCAGGTACCAAATATCGCGGCCAGTTTGAAGAACGCATGAAAGCCGTAATGGGTGAGCTTGAAAAAACCAAGAATGTTATTCTGTTTATTGATGAGCTACACACGATTGTGGGGGCCGGTGGCGCCAGCGGATCTTTGGATGCTTCTAATATGTTGAAACCGGCACTGGCTCGGGGCGAAGTTCAGGCCATAGGGGCAACGACTCTAAATGAATATCGACAGCATATTGAAAAAGACGGTGCCCTGGAACGTCGATTCCAGAAGATTATGGTAGATCCCACTACTCCGGAAGAAACTATTGAAATTCTTTCACAGATTAAGGACAAGTATGAGAAACACCATAGCGTGCGTTTTTCCAAGGAGGCTATCGAGGCCTGTGTCAGGCTTACAGATCGCTATGTAACCGATCATTTCTTGCCGGACAAGGCGATTGACGCACTTGATGAAGCGGGTGCGCGTGTGCACTTATCCAACATTCATGTTCCCCAACATATCATTGACCTGGAAGAAGAAATTGAACGAACCAGCAACGAAAAAAATGGTATGGTTAAGAAACAGCGCTTTGAAGAGGCTGCCCGTCTGCGTGACAAAGAAAAGCGTTTGAGTGAAGAGCTTGAGCAAGCGCAGAAAGAATGGGAAAAAGAATCTGAAGAAATAATTTATGATGTAGATGAGGATGACGTCGCCCAGGTTGTTGGTATGATGAGCGGGGTTCCCGTCAGCAAAATCAGTCAGAGCGAGAGCAAGAAGCTGGTCAAAATGAAAGAAGAACTTTCCAAACAAATTATTGGCCAAAATGAAGCTATCGTTAAACTGACGAAGGCAATTAAAAGAACCCGGGCAGGACTTAAAGATCCGAAACGGCCTATTGGTTCGTTTATCTTCCTTGGCCCCACCGGTGTGGGTAAAACGGAAATGGCCAAGGTGTTGGCGCAATATCTCTTTGACAAAGACGATGCTCTAGTCCGTATCGACATGAGTGAATACATGGAGAAGTTTTCGGTATCTCGGCTGGTTGGTGCGCCTCCTGGTTACGTAGGATACGAAGAGGGGGGCATGCTTACCGAGAAGGTTCGTCGCAAACCCTACAGTGTTGTGCTACTCGATGAAATTGAGAAAGCACACCCGGATGTATTCAATATTTTGCTCCAGGTACTCGACGATGGCATTCTTACCGACAGCCTTGGACGAAAGGTTGATTTCCGAAACACGATCATCATCATGACTTCCAACATTGGGGCACGTGATATACGTAACCTCGGAAAGGGAATCGGTTTTGCTGCGGGAGACAGCAGCTTCGACTATGAGAAGATGAAATCAACCATACAGGATGCCCTTAAAAAGGTATTCAACCCGGAGTTTCTGAACCGTATTGACGACGTCATCACCTTCCGTCCGCTCGAAAAGGAGGATATCTTCAAAATTATCGACCTGTTGTCGGATGAACTCTTCCAGCGGATCCACAACCTTGGATACATCATTGAGGTAACCAAGGGAGCCAAGGAATTCCTTAGCGACAAAGGTTTTGATCAGAAGTACGGTGCACGTCCCCTAAAACGTGCTATCCAAAAGTATGTTGAAGAACCTTTGGCTGAAGAGCTTTTGGAATCCGATCATCCTGAAGGGTCTAGCATCAAGATTAAGATGAATAAATCCCGGGATGGCCTGGTATTTGACTGGACTGAGGCAGAAACCAAGGCTTCCGGCGATGATGACGATTCGGGATCCGGGAGTGAAGAATCAAAGTCCCAGGCAAAAGCCTGAATTAACACCCCTTTTAAACTGTAAAAAGGCCTCCTTGAGGAGGCCTTTTTTGTTTTTATGCATCACTCTAATCGAAATAGCGTGAGATTTACCTCGGACTTAAAAATCAGCCTTGATATTTAATTTCTTGCTGGCCCCCAACAATTGATAGTAATTGGAAGAGATGCGAGTCAAGCGCGGTGTGAGCGCCTTGCGAAAACCCAAAGAACCCGATAGGTGCTCGTTAGTAATCTTTCGTTTCTTTAAATTGATCGCTTTGATCTCAACATCTGTAAGGATATTTCGACCATAATCACCTGTCATCGCCAAAATTACGTGGTCCTCAGGAAAATAATCGGCCAAATATACAGGACTCCTAAAACTGGAACTCCCCAGACGGCTCCCGTTCTTTGTGGAATAAACCATGACTCGGCCTGCAGAGTAAAGCGTAATGTATTTCCCATTTCCCGATAATACAGCTCCGGCAAGTTCTTCCGAGGTCGAAATGCTATTCAAATCATTACCGTATTTATCCATTATGAATACCTTGTCATCATTGCCGGGTGCAGCGGTCATAATAGCAATTAAGTCACCATCTTCCGATGTAATTACATTTTTAATATAACGGTCAGTACTAAAGAAAATCGTTTTAAAAGTACCATCAGAGTGTTTGGCGACTGCCTGCGAGCCCAGTTTTCCTTTTCGTTTAATCTTGGGATTATAAATAACAACAGTTTCTGCATTGGGGCTCACTGCCAATTCCGAAATAGCCTCCCCTTCCTTGCTTTCACTGCTATTCGACATATTGTGAGTGATATTCCCGAAGGTATCGATAAAAGTAAAATTCGCTATTTTATCCCGCAGTATTACATTTCCCGCATTAAGGGGATAGATACCGAAAGATGATTTATCAGCCATGGTAATCGTGTCATAAGCAGTCAGTGTATCTCCCACGGAATTAAGTATTACAACTTCTCCCTTACCTCCCGTCCATTTCAGGATACTAACTTTTGAATAATCGGGCGAAATCCCGTAACTGCTGAAATCGCTGACTGCTTTACCCCTCTTCATAAATCGTATCTTCCCAGAACTTATAGACACTTTACCATCTCGGAGTGAAAAGACTGAGGGGGCATTATTAGCAGTCAATGACGATACAGACAGATCGAGGGACTGTCCCATCGCAAAAACAGGTAAAAATACAAAGATGAAAATTCGAAAAATGTTGGCAACCATAAATATTATTTATTTCGCTTTTACAAATGGAGTTTAAATAACGGGATAATTTTTTAGAGTTTCACCCATGAGCGGCTATAATTCTACAATATTATTTGTAGTTTTGGCCTATTCAAAATTATTGGTAATTAGTCATGTATTTTTCGGTTATTATCCCTGTTTACAATCGTCCCGAAGAAGTTGATGAGCTTCTGGAAAGCCTCACCAAGCAAACATATAGACATTTTGAAACATTAATAATTGAAGATGGTTCCGAGGAAAAATGTGAAAAAATTGTAGAAAAATACCGGGATCAATTGGATATCAAATACTTTTACAAAGAAAACTCCGGGCAGGGTTTTAGCCGAAATTATGGTTTTGAGAGAGCAGAGGGAGAGTACTTTATTGTTTTTGATTCTGATTGTCTTATTCCGCCACATTATTTCGAAACCGTCAATAATTATCTTACAGAGGATTGGCTGGATGCATACGGAGGTCCCGATCGTGCCCATGAAACCTTTACCCCGGTACAACAAGCAATCAGCTATACCATGACTTCTCCCCTGACGACAGGTGGCATCAGGGGGAACAAAAAACATGCGGGTACTTTTCATCCCAGGAGCTTCAATATGGGCATATCCCGCGCAGTTTATGAACAAACCGGCGGGTACAGGATAACCCGAATGGGAGAAGATATTGAATTTAGTCTTCGAATCATTGAAAAAGGATTTACCACCGGGCTTATTCCAAATGCGTATGTATTCCATAAGCGCAGAACCGACTTGTTACAATTCTTTAAGCAGCTACATTTTTTTGGTCGTGCCCGGATAAATATCAGTCGTTTTTTTACTTCAGAAATTAAAGTCGTGCATATCCTCCCCGCAATTTTCACTCTCGGCATCTTATTTCTGCTTGCCCTCCCCTTTTGGAATCCGGGATTATTCCCAATCCTGGTTCTGCCCTACACAATATTCTTCGCTCTGATCTTTGCACATTCAACAATAAAACACACAAGTATTTATATTGGAATACTCAGTACGATAGCCTCATTCATCCAGTTAACAGCCTATGGGATTGGTTTTTTACAGGAGTATTGGACAAAACTGAAAGAATAAAAATCATTTGGCTTTCAAATTGATTTGAGATTAGAAGACCCTTATATTTGACATCTTTCTGAAAGACGGGAGTAATAGCTGAATGCATTGTGTCTAGAGTTTGTATTTTATGCTGCATACTCTCATATAAATTTTCTTCATTTATTGGATCGGTTTCACTGTCACAGTTAAACCTACCCTAACATGAATAACGGGGAGTAGCGCAGTCCGGTAGCGCATTCGCTTTGGGAGCGAAGGGTCGCAGGTTCAAATCCTGTCTCCCCGACTTAGAAAAATTCAAATTACAAATAGCAAATGACAAGCTGAGATGTTTTGAGGTCTGGATTTGTAATTTGCCTTTTGAGTTAAGGCGCCAGAGCATCCCGACATTGCAAATGTTAGGATGGTTAAGGTTCGATTTCTTCGTTTTTTGATTTGTTGATTAGTTACACCGGGATCAGATAACAAGACATTTATCGAAACTCTCGGATATTAAGTGATCATCTAAATTACTTGAGGCTTTAATTCGCGCCCATAGCTCAACTGGATAGAGCAACGGCCTTCTAAGCCGTAGGTTGGAGGTTCGAGTCCTCCTGGGCGTACTTTGTGGAGGACCAAGACTAATTGATATATTGGTAACAGGAAGCATTTAAGGCGACGTGGCCGAGTGGCTAGGCAGAGGTCTGCAAAACCTCCTACGGCGGTTCGAGTCCGCCCGTCGCCTCTTGTTCTTATTTAGTGACTAATGCCGCGTTCGTCTAGGGGTTTAGGACGCCGCCCTTTCACGGCGGTAGCACGGGTTCGAATCCCGTACGCGGTACTCAGAGCCCTTATAAGTTCATAGCTTATAAGGGCTTTTTTTGTTAATTGAATGATAACAATTAATAACCCTGATACTCACCATAAGTAAGCTGAATGAGTGAACTGGATCCCGACCAAATAACAATACGAACCGCAACTCCCGAAGACAGGGATCAAATCTTATCAATATATAAGCCAATAGTTAAAAACACGGCGATTAGTTTTTCAGCACAACCTCCCACCCCTGATGAGCTATCTGCCAAAATAAAAAACGTGCTTAAGAATTATCCATGGATTGTTTTAGAATACCGTGAGGAAATTGCCGGTTACACCTATGCAAGTTCTTTCAGGGGAAGAGAAGCCTACCAATGGTGTGTGGAGCCTTCTATCTATGTAAAATCTGATTACCATGGACAGGGAATTGCAACTGTTCTTTATACAACACTTTTTAAGATCCTTTCCTTACAGGGATTCCACAAGGCCATCGCAATCATTGCTCTGCCCAATGAACCTAGCATCAAGTTACACCAACGACTCGGATTTCAACATATAGGCGTCATCCAAAAAGCAGGTTATAAATTAGGAAACTGGCATGACATCTCCTGGTGGAATCGAGACCTACTTTTGGGTGAAAAAAAGGTCGTCATGCCACCGGAACCTTTCATGAAATTTAAGATGAAAGAAGCTCACAAAAATATTTTTCAACAAGCTAAAAGTCTCCTTGTGAAAGGATAACTGGATAATTTATAAAGAACCTCAAACCTAAAAGCATGTTTTTGATATCACTAACATATATACGACCAATCGAAGAAATTGACCATCACCTGGAAGACCATATCAACTACTTGAAAGGAGAATATTCAAAGGGAAATTTTCTGGCCTCGGGGCGGAAAGTTCCCAGAACCGGAGGTATTATCCTGGCTAATGTCGATTCCAATGAGACACTGGAAAAAATCATCGGAAGAGATCCATTTAAAAAAGCAGGCCTGGCCGAATATGATGTCACTGAATTTATACCCAGTATGGTAGCTGAAGGATTGGAAAAACTACAAGGCTAAAACATCCGGACTATCACGATATGATTTCCCAAAATAATACTTGGCACTCATGATATCAGTATCCGGAATTCAAAAGGCTCTCGACCGAATCTACCCTTACGTCATTAAGACACCGGTTGAATATTCTGATAAACTGTCGAAGGAAATCGGAACCCAGGTCTATTTAAAACTGGAGAACTTGCAAGTTTCGGGCAGCTTTAAGCCACGCGGAGGATTTAACAAGATAATCAAAACTAGAGAAGATTATCCCAATGCTGAATTCGTAGCTCCGACTGCCGGAGGGCACGGCGTTGGATTGTCATATGCGGCAAAAGAATTAGGTGCCAAAGCCCATATCTTAATGCCCGAACATGCTGACCAAGACCGGTTAAAAGATATCAGGGGAAACGGAGCTTCTATACAAATGTTTGAATCTGTCCAGGAAGCCAGTTGTGAAGCCATACGTCTTGAACAGGAAAAAGGCTTTGTAAGAGTATCAGCTTATAATGACACCGAAATGATCGAGGGTGGTGGGACAATAGCCCTTGAGCTTATTGAGCAGCTCAATAATATTGATTGCCTGGTTTGTGGTGTCGGCGGGGGCGGCTACCTGGCCGGAATGAGTATCATATTGAAAGCAATAAATCCCGATATTAAAATTTATGGTGTACAGCAGCAACGATCTCCATTTTTAGCCCAATGGTTTAAAAACGGAAAATACCCTAAACGTTTTGCGTCTCAATTATCTATTGCGGAAGGAATCGGCGGACGTATAGAAGAGGATAGCTTAACGTGGCCCTATATCCGTGATTTTGTTGAGGATTTTCTTGTGGTCAGCGAAAATGATATTCGTGAAACAATTATCTGGACGCTTAAGAAACATAAATACTATACCGAGCCATCCGGTGTCGTCGGGTTGAGCGCTATTAGAAAGAAACCTGAACTCTTTCAGGAATTTGACCGAATAGCAACCGTATTAACCGGTCGCAATATGTCATTAGAAAAGTTTGGACGGATTCTGAAGTAAGGAATATTCTATTCATATACTTTTAGTTAGCAATCCTTTTGTTAACTTCTTATTAAAATAATAGCCAACCATTGAAAGATCCGTATAAAAATATTGCAAAATGGTATGACCTTATTTTTGAACCACTAAACAGCGGATTATGGAATATTGGAATAAAAATGTATCCTCCCCAAAAAGAAATGACTGTATTAGATATCGGTTGTGGTACAGGGTCCTTCCTAAAATTATATCAAAAAGAAGGTTGTAATGTGTTCGGGATTGATTTATCGCCAACCATGCTGAAAGAAGCTCAAAAAAAACTGGGAGAAACAGCTGATCTAAGGCTATGCAATGCAACAGCTACAAACTTTCCAGGTGGAAAATTTGATATAATTATCAGTTCAACAGTTCTGCACGAAATGCCTATAGATGTACGACTGCTAGTTTTAAAGGAAGCCAAGCGAATATTGGCAAAGGATGGAAGGGTTTTATTAATTGATTTCCATCCTGATACGGAAATTTCTATTAAGGGTCTATATACGAAAATAATCATAACAATAGCCGAGCTATTAGCCGGGCGCGATCATTACAAAAACTACCGCCATTTCATACGTAATGGTGGGTTACCAAGTCTGATCGATTCAACAAAGCTAAAAATTGTTGATCATAAGATTGTCGGCGGAGGTAATCTTGGAATCTTTTTATTGAAAAAATAAGGCAATAATCAACCGGGAGCCCACTTTTTACTACTGCTATAGCTTAATAAACCGGGATAGGGAGGGACAACAAGACATCCCGATAACTATCTGGGTACTCTTTAACTTATTGCTTATTATCAAGGTGTCGGATTAAAAAGATTGTACAACGCCCATGACTGACATTACTGTGACCAAGGCCTCCGGAGATCTGGAACCGTACAAAGAGTCAAAGCTCCGTTACTCCTTGTTTAAAGCAGGAGCGGATAAACACATTATTGATCACATAACGGAAGCGGTATATAATGAACTTTACGAAGGAATTTCGACAAAAGAAATTTATCAAAAAGCCTTTGAGAAACTGAGAGGATATTCTAAGCGTTCGGCCGGGAGATACAAGCTAAAAAACGCAATACTTGAATTGGGTCCGACCGGCTATCCCTTTGAAAAATTTATTGGCGAACTGTTTAGACATCTCGGATACAAGACGCAGGTAGGTATCATTGCAGAAGGTGATTGCGTTTCTCATGAGATCGATGTTATTGCTGATAAGGATACCGATCAATTCATGATCGAATGCAAATTTCATAATCGAAAGGGACTCAAATGCAATGTACAGGTGCCACTGTATATCCAATCCCGTTTTCTGGATATACAAAAAAAATGGAAAACAAAGCCTGCCGGGAATAATACGAAACACCGGGCGTGGTTAGTCACAAATACAAAATTTTCCAATGACGCCCTGCAATACGGAGAATGCATGGGTATTAAGATGCTGAGCTGGGACTATCCATATGAAGAGGGGTTAAAAGAATTGATCGACAGGGTAAATGTACATCCCATCACTTGCCTTTCCTCCCTATCTAAAAAAGACAAACGACGACTGCTGGAAATAGATGTTATACTCTGCAAACAGATATTTGAGGATAAACAGTTGCTTAAAATGGCAGATATTGATACCAGGAAAATCAACCGTGTCTATAAAGAGGCCTCTGCCATTTGTAATCGTGTAACTACGGATTAGGCGCTTGCATTTTATAACTATGAACTCAGATACTGAAATATTCGACGATGATATATTTTAAAAAAAATCGAGCGGTGTTAGTTGCCTTGCTTTTGATCCTTTTGTCCTGTCAAAAAGGATCGGACTATATGACCGAAAGGCAACAACGACGTATTGAAACAGCTTATGACTCCATCCAATCTACCTACCGGCGCCTAATCACACAATATGAGTCGATCTCGGATTCGATCAGCCCGGATCTGAAAAAAATGTATAAAGCAATGCAAAATATGCATCAGCAAATGGATATGAACCATCACCAAATGATGTCAATGAATATGGATCAGAACATGCAGCGACATCATAACAAGATGCGGTCCATGGATATGGTTATACATATGCAGGACCATATGGCCGGCGAATGGTATCAACAAATGATTAGTATGCATAATAAAATAGCGGATTTACATAAGGAAAAAGGCCAGAAAAGGATGGAAGAGATGAATCACCGGCTTTCAAAGCAGTTTAATGAAATGACGAACATGATTCCGGGCCTCGGTAAGCCCGGTACAGTACCTTTCAATGAAAAAGGAAATCCGGCTTTGCTGAACGGGAGATCACTATTTTTAACTAATTGCTCCTCCTGTCACGGTGACGATGCCCGTGGATTTGCGGATGTGTTTCCTCCCCTCTTAAACTCAAAGTGGATAACCGGAGACAAATCAATACCAATTCGCATCTTGCTAAATGGCCTCGCCGGAGAAATCAACATAAATGGAACGACCTATCAAGGTAGTATGCCCTCATTTAAAGCCCGTTTAAGTGCTGCTGAAATGGCTTCCATTTTGAATTACATTCGTTCTCTTAGCGATGGCAATTTTTCCGAGATTACTCAGCAAGATGTAATCGAACTAAGTAAAAGTTACCGCGATAAAAAAGAAGCCTGGAAACCCTCTGACCTCCAACAGTAAATAAAGGTTATGTTTTATCGTGAATAGCATGTAATTTACCGGCTAAGAAAAATTCGGCCTCTTGAGTTGAAAAAAGATTACCACACATATCGTATGGTCTCTGCTTCGATACTTATTGCAATAGTAGCGAATTTATTTTTGCCGGTCAGTACCCCAGCAATGACACTTAGTTGTCACAAAGTTTATACCGACTTAGCCTTTTGCTGTACAAATAATTATTCCGGGCATTCCGAAACTCGGTTAAATCGGCAAAACTGCCCCTGTAGGCAACGGTGTGAGCGAGCCTTATCAAAGAATCCTGTTTTCTCCCCCCTTTCCCCCTCTCAACAGATTCTTATTACATATATCCCGTTAGCTTCATATGTTAACCCCATACATCAAGCGTGCAGTGTACCTATTTTTCAGAATATTACTACAATAGGACCAAAGTTGTCTCTCTTTTTATTGAATAGTAGCTTTCGAAATTAGCTTTACTGCTTTTCTGCCATTCAAGTGGCTTTACCATTTATCCCTTTCAATTTTAACATCTTCCTAATAACATTTTTTAAACTATGAAGACTAAGAATTTTTTGATTTTCCTAGGTGTAATCCTAACTGTTGCCGGTATCCTGATATGGAATATCATAAGCAACTATTATGAGCGGCAGGAAACGGCCCCCCAAAAAACAACGGAAGTTGTTATGTATAAGAACCCGGGTTGTGAATGTTGCGATAAGTGGGCTTCATATATGCAACAACACGGTTATAAAGTCTCTGTTAATCAATCCCAAAACATGCCTGCGCTTAAAACAAAATATGGTGTCCCCGGCAATATGGAATCTTGCCATACAGCATTAATCGGGGGCTATATTATAGAAGGACACGTTCCAATCGAGGATATTAACAGGCTATTAAAAGAACAGCCTGCCGTTATCGGAATTGCTGCGCCCGGTATGCCGGCAAGCTCACCGGGGATGAATACAGCCTTTAATAAACCCTATAATGTATACTTGTTTAATGACAGTGGCAGCAAGATTTATGCCCGCCACTAGACGACAAATTCATCAACAAAAACGATTATAATTGGCCATTCGATGCAGAAACTATCATTATTTATCGTGCTAATCACCGTTCTCGCTTTTGGTTCGCTAAGCTGCTCATCCGACTCCCAAAAAACCCGGATACGTGCTACCCGCCCCGTACAACGACTCGATCCTTATTCTGCGCCCTTATATAAATCCCAGAATCCGGTACAGGCGACTGATTTTAAAGTATCTCTATTAAACGGCGATTCCTTTAGCCTTTCCAGCCACAGGGAAAAAGCAGTACTAATGAACATTTGGGCAACGTGGTGTGCCCCCTGCCGGGAAGAAACGCCCGAGTTCGTTAATCTTTATAATAAGTACAACGATGACGGCCTCGTGATACTCGGCGTTTCCATTGACAAACAGGGCAAATCGGTTGTTCGGCCTTTTATGGAAAAATATAAGGTGAATTATCCCATTGTTATTGACGATGGGACCATCATGGATAAATACGGGCCTACCATGGGCATCCCTACCACTTACCTTATCGACAAAGAGGGCAAGCTGCAATATTTTGCCGTAGGTGCTCTTACCCAAAAAGAACTGGAACCAAGGATCAAAAAACTATTGGGAGAGTAATCTTGTCAGACTCAACAGTTTACATTTTTTTGAGCTAAATATTATTGAAACTCTCATAATATTCCGTATCTTTGGAGCCTTGAAATTACTGGCTGCAATAGCAGTGAAAATCTATTTAGCACCTAACTGCAGACACATTTTCCATTTTTTTGTAATTTGTAGTCAGCCCATTTCAGGATACATGGAGTCTGTAGCTCAGCTGGTTAGAGCGCCAGGTTGTGGCCCTGGAGGCCGTGGGTTCGAATCCCATCAGACTCCCACTTTTTTGAACAACGGGTTTGTTTAAAAGGATAGAATCACGTATTCTTGATGCTCTTGTTTTCAGCTTTACTGAACTGCTGTTCGGTGAGGCTTTTTTACTGAATGTATGCCGCGTTCGTCTAGGGGTTTAGGACGCCGCCCTTTCACGGCGGTAGCACGGGTTCGAATCCCGTACGCGGTACTATAACCCTTGCAAGTCCTTGACTTGCAAGGGTTTATTTATTTGGATGACA
>JASFMR010000086.1:0-14905 GCA_050117475.1 Balneolaceae bacterium
GATTTGCCGTTGGCTACCAAAACCTCTGCTTTGGCATCAATGCGAATCCGCTGTATAATACGATCCAGATTCTGCCTGGCATCGGTTACTGCCTTAGGATCATGGACGACCATTTTGATATTCACCTCCGCATCCCACCATTTTCGGCTGCTTTGCAGAAGGTACGCCAAGATCATCATGAGTCCACCATTGCCTTTTAACCCACCCCACCAGATATCAATTCGTTTCCGTTCACCGAAACCCAGTTTTTTATTATTATGTACAATTATAATGTTTCGTTGCTGGGCATAAAAACTGGAAATCATATCGCAGTACCTGTCACGTACCTCGGCGCTTTCGCTGTCTCCCAAGATAATTGTATTTGGAACCAAGGCACCCAACCCATACGCTTCTACCAAGTCTTTCGCACCCTGAAATGAATCCGGGCCCGTTGTGACCCGAACCAGTCCCTGGATACTTCGTTTCGCTAAAAATTCACGGATATTTTTCTCTAGAACCTGTTTACGCTCGGTCGTTATATTGTTATTCTTTAAAACTGTAGAAATTGTCAGAATTCCCCGGTTGTGTGTCAGCGAAGAAGCCAAATCAATCAGGTGCCACCGTTTTGTAGGCGCCCCCGATAACACGAGCGGATGGGGTCTCCATGTTTTGGCTTCAACGGTGGAATCCAGCCGCATTAATCCTGCCCGTGTGATAGCCATCCAAATGCCTCGCCGAACATCACCCCAGGCGGATTGCAACTCGCGACGCTCCAACCAAACAAATACAATTATTACAAATAAGGCTGCAATGATAGTGGCAAAGGTGTTGATTAATAGCATTACAGCCACACACCCTACAGCCCCCAATAACGAAAAGCTCCAGTGTACTTTAAATTTTGGACGAAAGGACGGACTGCCCAGCAAACGCTCTATACCGGCTGTAACATTCAGTACTCCGTACGTAGTCAAAAAAAACATGGTTAGGACCGGTGCGATAATATTTAAATTTCCGAGCCAAACAGCTGTCAGTGCCACCCCAAGGGTTACGAGAGTGCCAACACGCGGGGTATCCTCTTCGCCGTCTCCACGACCGAGCCACCGAAGCCAGCGCGGTAATACGCCGTCGCGAGCCAATGCCTGCAAAACGCGCGGAGCACCAAGAATACTCCCCATCGCGCTAGAAAGCGTGGCTCCCCAGACCCCGATCAGGATAGCATCCCCCCAATACGCAATTTTTCGCATTATAAAAGGATCTTCAATCAACGTAAGGGCATCAGCCCGGTTAGCCAGTAAAATAGGAAGCCCCATATAAATAACATATCCCACACCAATTGCCCAAAATGTCCCCTTGGGAATGGATTTGCCGGGATCTTTAAGATCACCCGACATATTTACCCCGGCCATAATACCGGTCACTGCCGGGAAGAAAACGGCAAAGACGGTCCAAAATCCTTCAGAGTGTCGTTGGGCAGCACCCCACATCTCGATTTGAGACTGTTCCACCGGGCTTCCAAAAAGCAATGAAAGCAAGGATAGCACAATTCCAAACATAATGAAATACTGTGCCCTAATGGCGGCTTTTGCCGAAACAAGGGCTAAAATTGCTACTGCAATGGTTGTGACAATCCCTACGATTTTGAAGCTCAGCGACGGAAATACATCGACGACACTCTCCGCAAAACCCACCGTATATAAAGCCACTGACAGGGCCTGCGCCAAATATAACGGAACGCCTATCGCACCCCCAGACTCAATACCCAGTGATCGGCTGATCATATAATACGCCCCTCCGATACGTACCCTTTGATCGGTAGCTATCGCTGCAATTGACAAAGCCGTCAAAAAAGTTATAGCCGTCGAAAGAGTAACAATAATTAATGTTCCGATCAGGCCAACATTCCCGACAACCCATCCAAAACGCAGGTACATAATAACTCCGAGAATGGTCAGGATTGAGGGTGTAAAAACGCCACCAAAAGTCCCTAATCCATGTGGAGAGGAAGCAAGTACAAATTCTTTTTCTGGCTTTGTCATCTTATAACCAAATCAATATTCTGTAAAAAGTATGATTAATGTAATTATCACTGGAACCAGGAGGGCTATTAAAAAGAATGTTATTCCCAATAAACATACAATTTTTAAAAACTAAAAGAGGATTACCTATAAGTCGTACGTAATAGGTTTATTAACTTTAAAATCGTAAAGCGTCAGCTTGCGAAGCTGATACAAACCGGTCCAAAACGTACGAAGCGCCCGGATATAAGCTTGGCGGGCTGAATCTTTTTCGTTCTGTGCAATAAAAAGATTCGTAATTTCAATTTTGCCGATAAGGTATCGATTTTGGGCAACTTGATAACGACGTTGGGCAATGGTATCGGCTTGGGCTGCCAGAAGAACCTGCTTGCGAAGCTGAAGAAACTGGCTCACATTATATTCTACCTGCTGTACAAATTCTCGGCGCTGAAACTGAATATTGTTTGCAACTTCCCGTTGTTGGTTTTCAGCAGCATTAATTTGGGCCCGTTCCTTACCCCAGTTAAAGATGGGAACATCAAAACCCACACTTACGAACTGCCTATTTTCGGGATTTTTATAAAGGTCACTAAACTGTTCAGATGTCTGGTTCAAGCCATAATTAATGTTCAATGTGGCATTAAAATTAGCATCACTTTTTGCCTGTGCCAAGTCGCGTTCAGCTTGAATCTCATTAAGCCTATAGGTTAACGATTCACTATTATTCTGTAGTGCCAGGCGCTTAGCCTTTTCGATATTCACCGAAATTTCAGGCAACTCTTCCGGCTCTTTCAAATCGAGAGTAACATCGGTAGGATATCCTAGTAAAATTTTGAACTCATTGAGCACCCTGTTATACTCTATTTGGGCTGACGTTAATGACGATTCGGCATTTCGCAACGCCAGCTCACTCTGTAAAAGATCATTTTCTGCAATACTGCCCACATTATACCGGCCTTTTGATATTTGATAAATAGAATCATTCCGGGTGACATTAAATCGGGCATTTTCCAAATTAATCTTGGCCAGGTAGACATCAAAAAAACGTTGTGTGACGGTCAGTGAAATATCTTCCATATCCTCAACATACTTCTTCTTGGCAATCCTATACTGGAGCGGTTCGGTTTTATTGCGCCATTTCAGACGGTTGAACTGAAAGATAGGCTGACTCAACCCCACAACCAGGGGCGTACTTTGCCAAAGATAACTGTTTTCATCTTTAAAAATCCCCAGCCTGGTAATTCCGGAAGACAGGGAAAGGGTACCACCCGTTGGAAGAATATTCTGGTCCAATGAAAAAGACATGGATGCTTCTGATTGCTTTCGCGATGAAAAGGTAATTTGCCCATTATCCAGAGTATTCGAAAAAATAGATTTGTTATAATTTGGAGCATCCCCGGAAAACGTAAGGCTGGGTAAGAGGTCTGCCTGGAACGACTTGTACTGCCATTTACTGGAAATCAGTGCGTATCTCGCTGCTTTGGCAACTGAACTCTGATCTTGTGCGATATTTATACATTGGTCTAGGCTGAGAGTCCCCAGGTCTTTTCGATTTTGTGCAAAAGCTTGTCCATAAAAGATAATTGCCAACGGAACAATAAGAAGAATACTAAATTTATTCATGTCGTAAGGCATGTACAGGATCTTGTTTGGCCGCTCTCTGAGCGGGGAAATAGCCAAAGACCACCCCAATGGCCATAGCTACTCCAAATGAAATTAGAATTGAGGTAAGGGTTACAATGGTTACAATGCCGGCTGTTAATTCAATAATATAACTAAATGCAATACCGATAATGATTCCTATCACCCCTCCGGTAACGCTAATAGCCAGTGCTTCGGTCAAAAACTGGAGCTGAATATCGCGGCGATGTGCCCCTACAGCGCGTCGCACACCAATTTCACGATATCGTTCGACTACAGACGCCAACATGATATTCATGATACCAATACCACCAACCAGTAATGAAATTGATGCAATGGAAGATAGTACAATATTGAAAATTTCCTGTGTCCGCCGTTGCTGTTGCAACAACATTTCCGGTACGATCACCTCGAAATCAACAACCGAATTATGACGGCGCTGCAACATCCTACGAAGAATTTCAGCAATAGGAACGCTGTATTTTGAATCACTGACATGGACAATCAACTTGTCCACCTGGTGGTAATTCGCCGGCTGATTTTGGTTATCTGAATTATCTTCATTGTCGTTATCATTTCGCTGGGCTGCCGCTTTTTGTATTTCTTGCCCGGTTACCATGGCTCGGTTCTTATAACGCAGCAAAGCCGTCGTAGCCGGCAAATAAATATCCAGGTTATAATTTCGGATCCCAAGGTTTTGAATGTTGTCGGTGCTTAACTTTCGCTCTTTTAACACCCCAACCACAGTCAGCCAAACCGTGCCGGCCTTAATTTCTTTCCCAATAGGATTCTGCCCTGCAAAAAATTTTGCTTTTACATCCGCGCCTATAACACAAACGGGTTCTGCATTCTTTATTTGCAAAGAAGTGAAAGCATTCCCTTGGGCGATTTCGAAATTATTGATATGCAGATAATCCTTGTTTACCCCCACCAGCTTCCCGGTACGCAACCGTCCCTCCCTGATAAACGATGTTTCATAAACGATTTCAGGACTTAGGGAAGTTACATGTGGAATTTTTTTCCTGATACTATTCATGTCCCCGAGCGTGAGGCCGGGAGAATACTTATCCTGCTTCTGGTGGATAGCCGTTTGATTGGATACGTCTTCATCCATCTGCTTTATTACAGGCTGGATGATCACATTGTTTGTCCCCAACAGTTTCATTTGGCTCAGCACTTCTTCCTGTGCTCCCCGTCCTATAGCCAGCATAGATATCACTGAGGCTACCCCAAATATTATCCCGAGAGAAGTCAGAAATGACCGCATCTTATTTTGGCGAATGGCCTCAAGAGCAATATCAAGGTTATATAGAATAATTTGAAGCAAAATAGGAATCCAAGACTGTGGTTTTTAGAAATGACAACCGGTTACCGTTGCGCCTGCTTCTCACCACCGGCATCCTTGTTCATTCTTTTGCTGTGTCGGTTTGAAATATCTTCTTTTGGCATTTCTTCAGGCTTTTTTTGGGGCTCCCGCTGCATTTTCTCTTTCTCATATTTCCTCAGTATATCATCAGCCAAATATATTTTACGGATACCGGCCGTATCAGAGGGCGTTGACAAATACAGCTGGTCATCTTCCGAAACGCCTTCATGTATAATCACATCATTTTCATTCATCAAACCCAGAACCACTTGCTGCATAACTACATCCAGACCTTCTCTCTTAAATACAAAATTAAGCGAATCACGTGTGTGTATCGTTTCTAAAGGCACGTAGAGCACGTCATCAACTGAATTAACATGAATGGTATTGCTCGTTGTCATCGCCGGACGCAGGGTAGTATCCGATTCATTAACTTCAATAACCACCTGGAATACTTTGGAATCCGAATTGGGACGCTGCTCACCGATATTGGCAACATTCGTAACCACCCCCGTCAGTTTCTTTTCGGGCATTGCATCCAAGCCGATATCTACCTTCTGGCCAACCCTGACATTTTGGATATCCACCTCGTTCACATACGTTTCTGAATTCATCACACTAAAATCGGGCAGTTCAGCAACAACCGGATCCCAGGCGCTGATTGAACTCCCTTCGGTCACCTTGGAACCATCCCGGTGTCGGCGGTAAATCACCATGCCATTTTCAGGTGCATAGATTGTAAATTTTTTCATGGCGTCCTTAATACGTTGAACCTGGCGCTGCTCCTGTTTTAAATCGGTTTGCATCTTTTTTATTTCGACCTCGGCCTGTCGAACCTGAGTCTTATAATTTTTTTGAGCCTGCTCAAGTGCCCTCTGTGCTTTCTCATAATCAATTTTAACTTGTCGCTGCACAGCCGGCGATTCGTATTTAGATTGCTCTACGGCTATTTTCGCTTCTTCAAGGCCATATTTAAGGTTAACCAGATTATCCCTGGCTTTTGATAAATTCAGGGCACTGTCCAGCTGGGCACTTTCTAGCTTGGACTCTGCTTCCTGCAAATCAAGCTGTGCATCCTGGAGTTTACTTGTAATCTCAGAGCGATCCAGCTCAGCAACAAAGTCTCCTTTTTGAACAACTGTGCCTTCCGGGATCAACCGCTGGATAGGCACTGAATATATTCGAAATTCGCGGATACCGTCCGGGCCCCGTATACTCGTAGAGTTTTTGGCGCGAAGCTCTCCCGTGGTGGTAATATCAACATTAAAAGTTCCAACTTGTGGAGAGGTGTAAATCGCCGGCGTCTCACTTGATTCTCTTCCAAAGGCTAGCCAGAAAACAATTAAAAGCAAAAATCCGCCGACCCAGAAAAGATATTTCTTATTTTTTAGAAAATTCATGCCATTACGTATTCAAGTTTATTACTGAAAGGCAGCGCAATCATTATCTTTTATCGTCAGAACCGCCAAGTAACGCCCAACCAACAATTATTAATTTATTATTGTTATAGTATATACGGATGGAAACACGAAAAATAAACCCTCTTGGTATTATTAGTATTTATTTTTCATAAAATTTTACAACCTTTGCAATAGAAATGAAAAATGCCTGAGATTATTTATCAACAACCGTATTATCTACCAAACCCGTCTCTAAATCATATTTTGTGGCATACTTCGTCTCATCAATAATCTTTTTTGGATCGTTATTTTCATCAACGATAACCACCTTGGGATTGAACTCCTTCGCTTCGTCTGGGGTCATTTCGGCATATGAGATTACGATGATGCGATCTCCCACCTGAGTCAAGCGAGCAGCTGCTCCATTCAGGCAACAAACACGTGAACCGGCACCGCCGGGTATGGTATAGGTTTCAAGGCGCGCTCCATTTGTAATATTGACAACCTGCACTTTTTCGTAGGGGAGTATGCCGGCTTCATCAAGCAACTCTCGATCAATTGTGATACTTCCTTCATAATGAAGATTTGCTTCCGTAACCTTCATTTGGTGTAACTTGGATTTGAACATCGTCAATTTCATATCAGCACTAAATTTCAATAATAATGTTATCGATCAAACGCGTTTCCCCCAGATAAACGGCCCCAGCCAGAATATATTTGGCAGATGCATCAAGGTTTTTAACCGGAGACATATTATCGAATGAAAACAGGTTAAGATAATCAATTTTAAAACCTTTTGCCTCAAGTTCGCTTTTTTGATGATCCAGAAGCAATTTTAGGTTCCTTGCCCCCCCATAAATCTGCTTGCCCACATAACGCAGTGCTCGATATAGGCCGGGAGCCCGTTTTCGCTGATCATCATCCAGGTATTTATTTCTGCTGCTGAGTGCCAAACCATCATTGGCCCGCTTGATGGGCCCCATTAATAAATTGACTTCATGATTAAACTCCTCTACCATCTGCTGCAGAATACGAAACTGCTGGATGTCTTTTTGTCCAAAAACAGCGACATCCGGCTTGATGATATTAAACAACTTATTCACAACCAGTAAAATCCCCTCAAAAAAACCGGGCCGGGATCCTCCATCCATATACTTGTTAAGCTCATTAAGCTCAATACGCAAATACTGCCTGGATGGATACATAATCTTGTCGGTCGGGGCAAAAACCAGGCTAACGCCCTCCATCTCGCATTTCTTTAAATCATCCTCAAGCTGGCGCGGATATTCATCGAAATCCTCGTCGGGGCCAAATTGTTTGGGGTTTACATAAATCGACGCCACTACTTCATCCACATGCTCCTGTGCTAATCGGAATAATGAAAGATGCCCCTCATGAAGAGCACCCATAGTCGGTACAAAACCGATGGATTTCCCTTCCTGCTTGAGGGCCTTAACCTTATCACGAATTTCAGGAATTTTTTTAATTGCTTTCATAAATGATAAGCCAAAAAAGTAGGGGTCTATTGGCAATAAACCCCTGCTCTGAACGCACTTAAATTATTTACAATTTATACTTCCCGATTGGGATCAAATTCTTCCAAGAGCTGCTTCACCCGATTTAGGAATGCGCCTCCATGAGCTCCGTCGATAATACGGTGATCGTAACTCATAGACAGGTACATCATACGGCGAATCGCAATAACATCTCCCTCAGGTGTTTCCTTAACAACCGGCCGTTTCTCAATCACACCCGTTCCAAGAATCGCTACCTGTGGCTGGTTTATAATCGGTGTCCCCATCAGGTTACCCACACTACCGTAATTGGTCAGCGTAATGGTACCGCCCACCAGGTCATCGGGATTCAGATTCTTGCTTCGAGCCTTTTGAGCAAGATCATTGACAGCTTTAGCTAAACCGACAAGATTTTTTTCCTGTGCCTGTTTGATTACCGGAACTATAAGTCCGCCTTTGCCACCTTCACCAAGCGCTACTGCCAATCCAAAGTTAATATCACGTTTCACCAGGATTTGGTCATTCTCTGTATCAACCGAACTGTTGATTAAAGGGAATTCACGCATTGCCTGAATAATCTTTTCGATAAACAGCGGAGTATAAGTCAGCTTAATCCCTGTCTGCTTCTGGAATTCTGCCTTCTTGGCTTCGCGCCAGTTTACAAGCGCAGTAACATCCACTTCCGAGAATGTAGTTACATGGGCAGATGTCTGCTTCGACCGAACCATATGCTCGGCAATCATCTTGCGCATGCGATCCATCTTGATCGTTTCAACATTTTCTGACGGGCGCTGGATATCAAGCTCACCGGCTGAAATAGACCGCTGTTCTCCCTGAGCCGGAGCCTGTTTGGGGGCAGAAGGCGGCTGTGCTGCAGGCTGTGCCTGCGGTTGTGCTTTGCCGGCCTTTCTGTCTTCAAGGTAGCTTAAGATGTCATTTTTGGAAACCCGTCCGCCCTGACCGGACCCCTCGATACTTTCAAGTTCTTCCTGCGAAATACCTTCTTCTTTGGCAATAGAACGAACAAGCGGAGAATAAAACCGGCCGTCACTGCCTATTCGCTGAGGCTCAGTACCGACAGAAGCTCCATTTGATCTTGCAGCAGTTGATGGTTTTGCCTGTTTCGGTGCAGCAGCCTTCGTTTCTTCTACTGCCCTTTCTCCGGTTTCTGAAGAGGCAGGGGCCGATGCTCCCGAAGCTGCTTCGCCAGTAGCAATGATAGCAATCGTCTGACCAACCTCAATCGTATCACCCTCTTCGGCTAAAATCTCAACGAGCGTACCGGCCTGGGGGGAAGGAACTTCGGTATCAACCTTATCAGTTGATATTTCCAGTAATGTTTCGTCCTCTTCAATCTTATCACCGACTTTTTTGGCCCATTCAATGACGGTGCCTTCCATGACCGATTCGCCCATCTTAGGCATCTGGACTTCCACCCGTTCTCCCTGTGCCCCTGCTCCGGAAGACGCAGTCGAGGCTGCAACTTCATCCGTCTGAGGCTCTTCTGTTTCTTCTTCAGCCCCAGCCTTCTCCTGCCCGCGGCCATCAGAAGTAGCAACGGCGTCGGCATCTGTTTCAATGACAGCGATAGCCTGGCCAACTTCAATGGTATCGCCTTCCTCGGCTAAAATTTCGATCAGGGTTCCGGCTTGGGGGGAGGGGACTTCAGTATCAACTTTATCAGTGGCAATCTCCAGAAGGGTTTCATCCTCTTCAACTTTGTCACCTACCTTTTTGGTCCATTCAATGACAGTGCCTTCCATTACCGATTCGCCCATTTGGGGCATTTCAACTTCAACTCGGGCCATCTTTAATCAGGTTAAATCAATTAAAATTTAAATAAAAAATCGTATCACAAAATACTGTTTATAGCATTTATTCAACAGCCCTCAAAGATCACAATAAATGGGATTAGATCAAAATGAATACCTGATAGTTATATGCAATTTTCAGGAAAACAAATCGGAAATATCCAGCACTTAAAGTGCCCATACTTTTTAAAGCAAATGAATCAGTATCACGCACCCTCTTTAAAGAAACATTCACCCTAAAATGACCCGCCAGATTAACAACACACACGTCAACAAAAAAACAACCCCAAAAATGCCAAATAGATGATCTGAGAGCCATTTAGGCAAAAATAAATCAGCCACAGAACCGACCTCGGCCCCTCTGCTTTCTGCAAGGTCTGTTAGCGGGCAGCGCCAATTGTTAAATATCAGGACAAGTATTTCGGCAACGGCTACTCCAAAAGCGATCCAGCTAAGTAAAGTTACAGCATCCAACAGTGCCGACAAAAATACATATCCTGTGCTGATAATAATCAACAAAAAGAGTAAGGAATGAATCAGCTTTATGTAAAAAACTGAACTGGACATGACTTCATTTTAAATAAAAAATAGCAATGCCGGCAATAGCTATAGCCGGCATTGCTAAAAAATTGACTCTTCAAACTAATCCATCAATAATCAGAGTCCGGATAAATACAACTTACCAAATACGGACACGAATGCTGTCGGGACGGTACATTCCATCACCGGGTTCCACACCATATGCCTGGTAAAATGATACCATGTTGGAGGTCGGACCAATGACCCGGTATTTTTCGGGAGAATGCGGGTCATTATTGATTCTCCACTGTAACCACTCGGGGGTATTTTTAATACGCCATACCTGGGCAAAAGCCATAAAGAACCTCTGCTCAGGGGTCAGGCCATTAATCTTTTTATTACTCTTCGCCTGGTCCGTTTTCTCAAACGCGGCGTGAGCAATAGCCAGCCCTCCAATATCTGCAATATTTTCACCCAGTGTCAGCTTGCCATTTACATGCACCGTATCCAGAACCGTATAGCTGTTATATTGATCAACCACCTGTTGAGTTAATTTTTCAAAACGTGTACGGTCTTTTTTGGTCCACCAGCTATTCAGGTTTCCGTATTTATCATACTGGCTACCCTGATCATCGAAACCGTGGGTCATCTCATGACCTATGACAGCCCCAATGGCACCATAATTCACTGCATCATCAGCTCCCTGATAATAAAACGGTGGTTGCAATATACCCGCCGGGAACACGATTTCGTTAAATGATGGATTATAATAGGCATTAACCGTCGGTGCAGTCATTCCCCATTCCGTTCGATCAACCGGTTTGCCGAGTTTATCCACCATATCCCTATAATGCCACCGGCCGTAGCTCATCAAATTCCGAAGCAGGGAAGTGCTGTCAATTTCGATGGAAGAGTAATCCTCCCATTTGTCGGGGTAGCCAATTTTTTTCACAAAAGCATTCAGCTTTTCCAACGCTTTGGTCTTGGTGGAATCGGACATCCAATCCAGGTTCTTTATGCGTTCGCGATAGGTCTGCTGAAGGTTGTCCACCATCCCAACCATGTACTCCTTGGCTTCCGGTGGAAAATAGCGTTCAACATACAGCTGACCCAAAGCGTCGCCAAGCGTATGGTTCACGAGGTTGCTTATCCTCTTCCAGCGTTCCTGGGGCTCTTTTTGGCCGTTGAGCAAGCGGTTGTAAAAATTAAAATGGGCTTCTGCAAACGGAGAGCTAAGCCATTGGGCATTTCCGCTTACCATGTGAAAGCGCAAATAATCTTTCCATACAGATACGGGTGTAGCTTCAATCAATTCCGAAACCTGTTTATAGAATTCAGGCTGACCTACTTGCAAGGTATCAACGCCTAGCTCCATTGCCGAAATAACATTATTCCAATTGATATTGGGAGTCATCTCATTAAAATCATTCAGACTCAGCAAGTGATAATTAGCTTCCGGATCCCGCAACTCAACCGGCGCTTTTGAGGCCTTAGCCAATTTTGTTTCCAGCTCGATTACCGCTTTGGCATCACCGTTTGCTGCATCTTCATCAGTACCACTCAGCGTTAAAATTTTTGATACGTAATCACGGTATGCCTCACGAATTTTCTGACTCTTATCATCTTTTTTAAAGTAGTAATCCCGGTTAGGCAATCCCAGACCACCCTGATCAAAATGAGCACGTTCAATCCTGCTGTTTTTATCATCAGGATCTACATGGAATCGGAACAGAGTCCCATTTCCACTTTTATATTCCCTTATCACTTCTGTAAACACGTCCTGACCACTACTGATTGCAGCAATATGGTCCAGACTCTCCTGCAGCGGTTTAAGTCCTGCTTCTTCGATGGATGCACTATCCATTCCGCTTTTATACAAGTCACCTATCTGTTGCTCAACGCTACCCTTAGAAGGATTCTCGAGACTTGCGGCTGAGTCCAGTATGGTTTTCATGTTACTAAGTGCATTATCTCGGACAACATAAAATGACCCCCAACCTCTTTGAGAAGCGGGAATCTCCGTATTCTTAATCCAATTCCCGTTGGCATATTCAAAAAAATTATCCGTCGGATTTGCAGTAGAATCCACTCCTGATAAGTCCAGCGGATGCTGATTCTGTAACTGACTTGAGCAACCCGCCAACATACTTACTGCAGATATAGCGACTATGATGGCACTGAATAGATTTTTCATTTTTCCAATTTTGTTTACAGGTTAGCAAAACACTTAATGTATAATATTTGATATCTCCCTCCAATAGAGAAAGATTGTTAAAACAAACTTTTACGCTTTACAGGGTACATCGTTTTGATTATTCTGTTAATCGTAGACAAAAGAAGTGAATTAATACAGTTTTTTGTACTTTTGTGTTCCTTAAACAATAAAAGAAAAAAGGGGGAGTGCCATGAATAAGGTTCATTTTTTGTTCTATGCTGTGTTGATGTCATTCATTTTGGGACTTACAACAAGCCTTCGGGCACAGTCTATATCCCAAACGATTAATGGATTTTCTCATCCTGAAAGCGTAGTAGCTACAGGTGATTACCTTTACGTCAGCAACATCGGCGTCGAAATGCAAGCAACGGCCAAAGACGGCGATGGATTTATAAGCAAAATAAACAAGAAAACCGGGGCAATAGAACAACTTCACTTCTTACCGACGAAGGAAGATACACTCAATGCGCCAAAAGGGTTGGTAATTGTTAACAACACATTGTATACAGCCGATGTCGATCGAGTGGTAGGCTTTGATCTAACAAACCGAAAAGAAGTCTTTTCAATAACAATTCCCGAAACTAGTTTTCTGAATGACATTGCGGTCAAAGACGACCAAACCCTGTTCGTCAGTGCAACAGACATTGGCAAAATTGCCCGTGTTGATATTGACAGCCATTCGTATCGTTTTCTGCAGATCCCAACCGTCACCGGAGCCAACGGCCTGACCTTTTCTACCAATATGAGCCAGCTTTACTGTGTTGGATTCGGTTCCGAAAACAAGCCAAACGGAAATATCACTAGTATCACCCTGAATCCCTTAACGCCTGAAATCATGAATAGTTACCAGGGCTATCTGGACGGAGCGGCATACTATGAGGGCAAACTCTATTTTTCCGACTGGAAATCATTTGACCGGGAAGGCGTTATCAATACCTTCGATCCTGCATCAGGCACGCTTGCCCCGCTTAACCTTGAAAGAGCGATCGGCGGCCCGGCAGACTTTTACCTGGATCCTTCAACACGCAATCTTTACCTGCCGGCCATGCTTGAAAACAAGCTAATCACCATTAAGCTAAAGCATTAGTGGTTTGCCGCTATAGTTAATCACTCAAAGCCCGGTCCAAATCTTCCAGCAGATCATCCGGGTGCTCTAGTCCCACACTAATGCGAATCAGGTTTTCGGGGGTAATAGACCCTTCGCCTTCACTGCTACGGCGATGCTCCCAGGTTGATTCAACTCCACCGAGACTCGTTGCCCTGCTAATCAGGCGCGACTTACCGACAATACGGATAGCTGTTTGGGCACTCCCTTTAATCAAGAATGAAATCATTCCCCCAAAACCGGACATCTGCTTTTGGGCGATTTCATGACCCGCATGGGTGGCCAAACCCGGATAAAAAACTTTTTCAACCCCGGAGTGATTCTGAAGGAATCGCGCCAGCAGACCCGCATTCTCATTATGGACACGCATTCGACAGGGCAAGGTCCTGGTACTGCGACATAACATCCAGCAGTCATCCGGTGATGGTACTGCTCCGCCTGAGCGTTGTATCATTCGAATACGCTCGAAAAAACCTTCTTTCTCTCGGGTAATTACTGCACCACCTAAAATATCACTGTGCCCCCCAAAATATTTTGTTGTGGAATGCAACACCAAATCGGCCCCCAGCTTCAGGGGCAACTGGTTAATGGGGCTCGGCCAGGTATTGTCAACGCAAGTCATGATATCATTATCATGTGCAAGGTCCGAAATGGCCTTAATATCCATAATATTCATCAACGGATTGGAGGGACTTTCAATCCAAATCAGACGGGTTTTTTCCAAGATCTTCGTTTCCACATTGTTAAGGTCAGTCATATCAATGAAATCGGCCTTAAGTCCCCAAGGCTCCATCACATTTTTTACTAACTTACGATTACCGGCATATACATCTTCCGGGATCAAGACATGATCTCCCGGCCTCAATGATTGAAATATTGCAGTTGCTGCCGCCACCCCCGATGAAAACGCCGCTGCAGCTTCGCCTTCTTCCATGACTGTCAGCACCTGTTCCAACTGCAGCCGGTTTGGATTTTCCAGCCGTGTATAATGTAAATCCCCTTCAGCCCGGCCCTCCTTTCGAAGTTCATAAACCGTCGATCTGTGGACGGGAGGTACAATATCCTTAACATCTTTCTTGGTATCCAAGCCGGCATGTATTGCTTTGGTCTCAGTATGCATAATATTTGTGTTATTTTTATTATTCACCGGACATATATACTTGTAGCACCGTCCAGCTTAGCATATTCATTTTGGAATAAAGTCGTAAAGTTAGAACAAATAAAAAAAGCCCGGTTACCGGGCTTTTTCCAATTTAACAACAAGCGGATTCCTCTTCAGAATAGGTTTCGCTTTCTCCAAAAGTATAGAAGGCCTCCCAGTCAACGCCTTGAGGATCCGT
>JASFMR010000087.1:0-14895 GCA_050117475.1 Balneolaceae bacterium
TAAATCAACGTTGACCAGCACCCATGGTATGCGCCAGATCATTATAGGGCCTAGCTAAAATGTAACCAAATGCGAAAACAAGATATATTCAAAAAAATCGGGTTTTATCAAGGAATGGCAATACTCCTCTTGATAATAACCTTTGTTGGTTTTGCACCTACGTTTTTTCTGAGATCCTTGTACACGGAGCAATCTTTACCTATCAGATTTCATATTCATGGTTTTTTCTCCGGTTCCTGGGTTCTAATATTCCTACTTCAAACTTTCTTCATAGCCAATAGGAAAGTCACATTTCATCAGAGAATAGGAATTTTGGGAGCACTTGTTGCAAGTGGTGTTCTTGTGTCAGGACTAGCCATCCTTTATTATCTAATTGCAGGTTACCCAGCTAATGGCTGGAAACTCGGCCAGTTATCCAGCCTGGTATGGGGCAACATAGGTGTATTAATATGCTTTTCTGTATTTGTAAGTATGGGTATTGCATTAAGATTTCGTCCCCAAACACATAAACGTCTCATGCTTTTTGCAACACTTTCTATTATGGGCCAACCACTGACCCGTATTGGTCATTTCGATCTGTTCCGCGTTAGTGATTTACTCATGATTAATGATGCAATCTATGGATTGGGCGGTATAATAGTACTGTTCCTGATTGTAGGTATTTATGATATGCGGGTATTGGGACGACCTCATCGCACTTTCTGGTGGGCTATGTCATTTCAGCTTGGATTAACAATAATTGGTGGAATGATAATTGCATCAACAGAGTTCGGACAAGGGTTAATTTTCTTATTAAATTGATCACCCAGTAGATGATTATTTCTCTTTTGAGGTACCCTTTAACCCGCACATCAAACGGCTCCCAACTAGTCGGACACGCAGGTCCTCTCCCTATCCTGCCGACTTTTAGTTATGCAATTTGTTAGTACATTTTGTTTTTAAATCAATGTTGACCTGCACGCACCTTATGCACGAGCTCGTTGGGGGGTAACAATACAAAATACCTGAGTTTACTCATTTTAATCCTTAGCTTTGACATATTTTCAATAAGATGTAATTAGCTAAGTCAATGAACAAATTTTCAATCCCCCCTTTTTTAGAACCGCCAAGTCGTTCTTCAAATAATCGTTTGATGCCCTATGGTCAAACAATTTTATGGGCAATTATAATTGGTTTGGTAGGAGGAGGCATTGCTACAATTTATTATTGGATTCTCAACGGTGGGCTATATATCGTATGGGACATCATGCAGCCAGCCCTTCAATCCACTATAAATTTCTCATGGGCAAAAACCTTTTCAATAGTATTCCTAACCACAGTCGGTGGATTGTTTGTTGGCCTTTTAATCAAATTTTTACGAACGCCGGGTGAGATTTCAGCGGTCGTGAATAATATTCATGTCAAGCATGGCCGAATGGAGCCAAAGCAAAATCCTTCCATGTTTTTTAATTCCCTCACAAGCATTGTATTCGGAGGAAGTGCCGGTCCGGAAGCTCCACTCGTTCAATTAATAGGTAGCAGCGGTAGCAAATTAGGAGAAAAATTACGTCTTCATGGTGATTTAATTCGAACATTTACTTTTTGTGGGATGGCTGCGGCATTGGGTGCTTTTTTTGGAGCTCCCATTGGGGGAGCACTTTTCGCTCTCGAAATACCTCATAATCGTGGCTTGGAATATTATGAAGCGCTTATACCTTCTGTTATTTCTGCATTGGCAGCGTTTGTAGTATTCCGTGCATTTATTGGTTATGAAGGAGCTTTATATCATCTCCCCCAGCTTTCTGGTGTGTCTATGATGTCGGTATTTGAAGGCCTTGGGATGGGATTAATCGGAGCGGGCATCGCCGTAATCTTTATTTTTCTATTTCGAAAAATTGACAAACTGCTGGCTCCACTTAAAAAATACCCCCTTCTAATTGGAACTATTGGAGGTTTATCAATTGGTCTATTAGCTATAACTATTCCTGCCAATTTTATAACTACCCCCTTATTTTGGAGCGAAAATCAAATTGTAGATTTGGTCAATGGTATTTCGGCGCTTCAGTCAAACTATAGTCTTTGGGAAGCTGTGGGCTTATTAGGGTTACTTATTTTTGTTAAAATACTGTCCATTGGATTTACGCTCCACAGTGGTTACAGAGGCGGCTTTATATTTCCGCTTTTCTTTATTGGTGCAAGCAGTGGAATAGCTATCTCATTAGCTTCATCTCAACTCATTCCAATGCCGGTAGCAATTATCGGATTAATGGCAGCAGTGAACGTAGGCGTAACAAAAACTCCTATTAGTACAAGTGTTATCTTAATTAGTTTAACAGGCGGGACCTTATTTCCTGTGGTGGCTGCTGCTAGCTTAACGAGCTATATATGCACTGAACGTATTCGACTAATTAGCACTCAACAACATCGAAAAGATAACTCTTCACCGATGCATCGCGTATGGAGATGGAAAGAACCTTAATTCAGAGTTGAAATTGTTACCCTAACCAGCCCTTAAGCGGATCCGCCGGTAGTCGGACATGCAGCCCGCCCTTCCTTGCCGTTTTGAGCTGATTAATTTCTAAAGTACCTTTTGTTTTAAAGATAACGTTGGCCTGATTAACATACGAGGTCGTTAGGCATCGAAATTATGTAACCAATTTAAAACAAATATGGACAAAGTTGTCGTTATAACTGGAGGAAGCCGAGGTATTGGTGCAGCTACAGCAAAGATAGCTGCCAGTCAAGGTTATGCCATTTGTGTCAATTATTTAAAAAATAGGAAAGCAGCAAATGCTATTGTCAATGAAATAACCTCAAATGGTGGTCAGGCTATAGCCGTAGCTGCTGATGTAGCTAAAGAATCAGATGTTGTAAAAATGTTTGAGATTGTTGACAAAGAACTCGGCACAGTGACTTCATTAGTTAACAATGCCGGTATTCTCGATACACAATGTCGGGTAGATGAAGTTACTGCAAATCGTATCAATCGCATATTCTCCGTAAATATAACGGGCTGTTTCTTGTGTTCCAGGGAAGCTATTCGACGTATGTCAAGTCGACATGGAGGTATGGGTGGAGCCATAGTTAATGTATCTTCGGCAGCTTCTCGATTAGGGTCCCCTGGTGAGTATGTAGATTATGCCGCTTCCAAGGGAGCTGTTGATACACTTACGATTGGATTATCAAAAGAGATTGCTGCAGAAAATATCCGGGTCAATGCTGTAAGACCAGCTTTTATTTATACGGACATACATGCCGATGGAGGAGAAGCTAATCGCGTGGATCGAGTGAAGGAATCCATACCAATGAAACGAGGTGGACATCCAGAAGAGGTGGCCAGAACGATTATATGGCTGCTTTCAGAGGAAGCATCATACGTAACCGGCACATTTGTCGACTTATCAGGTGGGAAATAACGTATTACCCTTATTATAATTTAAGCCCCAGTAATACCAATTAGTATTGTCAGATTTCAATACCTTATTGCTAACTTAACTAGCTAAAAAATGCATGATTTTGAAATCGATGCCTTTCATGAAGGTGTTCATGAAGTTCATCTTCCCGTAACCAATATAAATCGTTCCATCGATTTTTATACAAAAAAGCTCGGCTTTGAATTGGCTTTTGGAAAACGGAACGATCCAAGTGTATTGCTTCTTTACAGCAAAGCGAATAGGCGCTGGATGCTTGGTCTGTTTGAGGTTGATCATATCGAGCATCGCCACCCAGCCGAGTATCATGTAGCATTCAAGGTATCGGAGGTACATGTAGACCATATGATCACGTTTCTTCATAACCAGGGGATTCAACCGTTGCATCCTTCTACCGTTCCCGATCTTGGCGGCCAGGAAATGAAGGAACCAATCGTACATGGCTGGATGCCGGCAGCTGCAGTCTTTTTCCGGGATCCAGACGGGCACCTACTCGAATTGATCGCTTATTTGGAAGAGAACCCTGATCCAAATTTTAATTACCGTCCACTAAGTGAATGGCGGGCTCGTTCAAACTAATACATTTGCCTCTATTGCATTACATTTTTGAGAGCGGTAGAACGAGAAAATTAGTTATCTCAGATCAATTATAGTATACCCCTTTTCTAAAAGGGAATATCAAGCAACCAGTCTTCATCTTTTTTTAATGACCATATCTTTGCTCTGCGTATAGATCAATTACGGGTTGATAAGGTTTTCCATTTTTCCATGCTCCAACGTGAATGTGTGGCCCTGTTGAGTTGCCATTATTTCCAACTCTTGCAACCACATCTCCTGCCTTTACTTGTTGCCCTTTCTTAACATTAATTTCACATACATGAACCAGACTTACTATTATTCCCCTATCGTTTTTAATATAGATTCTCCCCGGTTCTGCATCTCTATTCATAACCCCGGGCTTGTTAGTCTCCGTAGGATGATTTATCAAAATTACAGTGCCAGTAACAGGGGCCATTACCTTTTTTCTCCAACTTATATAGTCTTTATTTTCTTTCCCCTCGTTCTGATATTCAATTGCCTCACCTTCACCATTATCCAACACAACAACATAGTCATGGGCAAGCTGGTCTCCCAGTTCTAAATGATCTTTGTATTCATGGCCAAACGAAAGTAGTATTTCATTTTCTCCCGTTTTAATAACTGGATGAATTAATACCGTTTTCGAAAGAGTGTCGTATTTTGCTTTGATCCCTTGGCCTTTGGTTTCAAAATTGAAAAACAAAATCATCAGGAAAATTATTACTACAGTTAGATGACGAAATATTTTACTGTCCAATAACGTCATTTCTAAATCTTCTTGATTGTAAATTGTAATTCAAATATACATTCGTATTAATTCTGCAAATGTTTCATATATAATTGATAGCCTGTCTAACCCTTTTTAAAAGGGAAAAATCAAGAAGCTACTCCTTGCCAAACTTATTTTTTTCGCTCTATTCCATGAATTCTATTTGAATTAATCTATTATCAGCAACCGTTTTCGGTGGCCGCGGCCGAAGTACCATCCCGCGTTAGCTCCTGGATAGGCCGCCAGTTTCCGAATCTCTATCTCTGTGTGACGAAGGATCAACGAGGTGAAAAAAATCGTTCGGCCAGATCTAATGTTTTGGAAAAAATAATCCAATATCAGAAATTGACAGAAAGCTTTTACTTAATTTATAAAGATAGAGAGTTAATTTAGTGTATACATTCAAAAACTTATATAAATATGCCGTCGGACCGGCGGTTGTGACATTTTTCCTATTGCTGGTACCATTGGTGGCAATGCAGATATCTAATGAAGTGGCCTGGAACCTGCCTGATTTTGTTGTCGCCGGATCCTTCCTTTTCGTCACCGGTTTCACCTACAGGTTGGTAACGAGGGAAGCCAATAATAACGCTTACCGAATCGCCGTCGCTCTGGCACTGGGAACTGCTCTGCTTCTCATCTGGGTAAACCTTGCCGTTGGGCTTACCGGGCCTGAGAACGACCTCGCCAACCTAGTGTATTTTGCTGTGCTCGTCATTGGAATCACCGGTGCTATTATTGTGAGATTTCAACCCTCGGGAATGGCACGCGCGTTATTTGCTACAGCTCTCGCCCAGACGTTGGTCGCTGTGATTGCGCTGAGCACCGGCGTGGCTCAGTATCCCGGCAGCTCCGTATCCGAGATTTTGGCTGTTAATTCTTTTTTTGTCGTTCTGTGGATCGGGTCAGCCTTATTGTTTCACTATGCTGCTCGGCGATAATCTTTGCCTACCGGGAAAAATCCCCGATAAAAAATTATTTTATATCACCTTTGAATTACGAAATATCTCAATAATGATAAGATCTTAAAGGTTAACTTTAATATCAGGCAGTGAAATATGAGTATTACCTATTCGATTAACCGGCCAATTTCCAGACAACAATTTGTCGACCTGCTAAAGGAAACAACCCTTGGCGAAAGAAGGCCAATTGAAAACAACGAATGTATCCAGGGCATGCTGGATAATGCCAATCTTACCGTAACCGCTTGGTTAGATGAGAGGCTTGTTGGTATCGCCCGCTCGGTAACGGATTTCCACTACTGCTGTTACTTATCAGACCTGGCTGTCTCTGAATCAGTACAAGCCAGAGGCATCGGTAAAGAGCTAATTCGTCAAACCTTTGGGGCGTTAACGTCGGGCTGTAAAATTATTCTCCTATCAGCACCCCAAGCCGAAGGCTATTATCCTAAAATAGGGTTTACCAAACATAATAGTGCATGGCTGATGTCAAATCCCAAAGAGTTAATATAATTTCAAATTATTACTTATGACCAGTGAAACAATCTTACTGGCGAAAGAAATTTTATTGATTCTTGGTTTGAATTCCATTGAGTGAGAAAGGACTTATATTGCCTGGTAAGATCAAATACGTAATTCGACAATCCCCATCGCCAGAATCTGATCCCCGGTTACACTGCTTCGTTTCCCGATCCAGTTGTAATTGTGGAAAACCTTCCCCACCTTTCTTTTTTTCAAGGGCAATTTATAACTAATATGGAGGCACTATGAAACAAATTTATGTTGCTGTCGCATCCCTTATTTTTTTATTCACAATGCTTGCTGCCGTTCCGCTGGACTTGGCTGAGGGTACACTGGCAGGTTTCACAAAAGCTCACGGCATCCAGCAAAAAAAATTAGAGGCACAATTTGATTCCTACCTGTCGGCCGACCACCTTCGGGACCGGATGAAACGCATGTCTGCCGAGCCCAATCATTTGGGTTCTCCATATGACAAAGAAAATGCTGAGTACCTGAATGAACTGTTTACTTCCTGGGGATTTGACTCCCAAATTGAAGAGTTCAAGGTCCTGTTCCCCACCCCTAAAGAACGGCTTCTTGAGATGACGGTTCCCAATCATTATAAAGCAAGTTTGCAGGAACCGACACTGAAGCAAGATGCGACCTCTTCGATCCGTAAAAACAGCCTGCCTCCCTATAACGCTTATGCGGCCGATGGCGACGTAACCGCCGAACTGGTGTATGTAAACCAGGGAGTGCCCGATGATTACAAAGAGCTGGAAAAACGCGGTATTTCGGTAAAAGGAAAAATAGTAATCGCCCGATACGGCGGATCCTGGCGCGGGATCAAACCAAAAGTAGCCTATGAACACGGGGCCATCGGATGTATTCTTTACTCGGATCCCAAAGACGACGGCTATGGTGTCGGGGATACCTATCCGAAAGGATCATGGCGCCCTCAAAAAGGGGTACAACGCGGCTCGGTGATGGACATGCCCATTCATCCCGGCGACCCGCTCACACCCGGAGTCGGAGCTACGGAAGATGCCAAACGGCTTTCCAGGAAGGATGCCAAGGTAATTTTGAACATTCCCGTACTTCCGATTTCTTATGCGGATGCCCAGCCGTTGCTCGAAGCCATCGAAGGCCCTGTGGCACCGCCCTCATGGCGCGGTGGACTACCGATTACCTATCATATCGGGTCGGGACCGGCCAAAGTGCATCTGAAAGTCTCCTTTAACTGGGATATGGTTTCGTTGTATGATGTCATTGCCAAGATAGAAGGGTCTGAATATCCTGATCAATGGGTCATTCGCGGCAATCATATGGATGGATGGGTATTCGGTGCCGCGGATCCTCTCAGCGGTAATGTAGCTATGACAGAAGAAGCATATGCTATCGGCCAGCTGGCTAAAACCGGGTGGAAACCCAAACGAACCATTGTGTATTGCAGCTGGGACGGTGAGGAACCGGGTTTGCTGGGTTCAACCGAATGGGCTGAAAAGCATGCCGAAGAATTGCAGCAGAAGGCCGTGGTATATATTAACTCCGATGGCAACAGCCGGGGCTTTCTATATGCCGGCGGTTCTCACAGCTTGCAGCATTTTATAAATGAAACAGGACACAGCGTCCCCGACCCGGAAACCAATGTGGATGTTATAGCGCGTGCCCGGGCCCGCCAAATGGTAAATGGCAATAAAGAACTTTCTGATGGAAGAGACTTGCCTATTTATCCGCTCGGTTCAGGTTCCGACTATACCCCTTTTCTCCAGCATTTGGGGATTGCTTCTTTGAATCTCGGTTTTTGGGGAGAGGGAGAAGGCGGCGTCTATCATTCCCGTTATGATTCTTTCGACCATTATATCCGGTTCGCCGATCCGGATTTTCAGTATGGGGTAGCCCTCAGTAAAACGGCAGGACATGCTGTATTACGCTTTGCAAACGCCGATATACTGCCCTACCATTTTTCAGATATGGCGCATCATGTTGGCGATTACCTGGCAGAGATCCAAGAGCTGACCAAAAGCATGAGGGAACAAACAGCATTCAACCACAAATTGCTTGCCGACAGCTCTTATACCCTCGCTTCGGATCCCACCAAAACATTCAATCCACCAAAGAAGGAAGCGGCTGTTCCCTTCCTGAATTTTGCCCCCCTGGAAAACGCGGTGGCCCATGTCAAGGAAAGTGCTTCTGCATACGATGAGGCATTTAACACCCAAATGAATGAGGGTATTACTATTTCTGACAATAATCTAAAAGAACTGAATGAGTTACTGCAATCCTCTGAACAAGAACTGACCTCTAAACAGGGACTTCCGCGCAGGCCGTGGTTTCGACACCAAGTATATGCACCCGGCTTTTATACCGGCTATGGCGTGAAAACACTGCCCGGCGTACGAGAAGCTATTGAGCAGCGTAACTGGGATGAAGCGGCCAGAGAAATTAAAATTACAGCCAATGCTGTCGATCGTTATGCCAGACATATCGATGAAGCCACAGATTTAATTAAATAGTTCTATTTATTTTCCACAGCATCTTAAAGAATATATCGCGGGTTTTAGGATTTGTAACATTGAGACCCGTGATATATTCATCCTTTTACATTGATATACGTATGAATAGCTGAGAAACAGATTTTACGAGTTTAACTGTATTAGACTCAAAAAATGAACTGCCGGCTCGCATGACACGTTTTATCAAATAAAATATCCAGGATATGAAGATACAGAGAGTATGTATAATAGGTGCCTCGGGAAAGCTTGGACAGTACATGATTCAGCATGCACTGGACCGAGGCTACGAAGTGGTTGGTGTTTGCCGAGAGCAAAGTGTTGAAAAACTCGACCGGTTTAACGATCAAATTACCATTGTACCCGGAATGACCAATAACCGAGAAGTTATTAAGAAGGCGGTAAAAGGTTGTGATGGAGTGCTCACTGTGTTAGTACCATGGGGTGTCAACGATTATTCATCTGGAACAGCACAAGCAGTACTCGACTTTGCTGAGCCCGATGCCCGGCTCATCTTTTCTTGCGGTTGGCACATCAGCCGAGACGGTAAAGATGTTTACCCATGGAAAATAACGTTTATTGTTAACGTCTTTGGCTGGATTGCTAAAAAATTGCGGTTCGTGGATATTGATGACCAGGTCGAAGCCTGTCAAAGAATATTTAACAGTAACACGAAATGGACAGTTGTACGCGGTAGCGATCTTGAGGAAGGTGAAAGTCAGGGTCTACCCGTGTGGAGTGAGCATGTTGGGGATCCCATTCTAGAAAGCAATCTCACCAGGAGAATAGATTTTGCCCTTTTTATGGTAGAAGCACTTGAGGACGATGAACTCATTCAAAAAGCTCCGGCTATCGTTGGCTGCCAAACGCCTTCTGCGCTCGCTCACAGATCAAAAACCTAGCCTAATAAAAACATGCAATTTGAGTTTTCACCATTACGGGAAGCGGACCTTCCCATTCTTACAGATTGGCTCAATCGACCACATCTTCAAAAATGGTGGAGGGCAGGTAAAATCACACAAGATATAGTTAGTAAGAAGTATTTACCGCGAATTTTTAACAAAGATTCAGCAAAGCCTTTTTTAGCATACCTGGAGAACATTCCAACCGGATATATTCAATATTATGCCGTATCCGAATGCGAATCTAATTGGTGGCCTGATAAGCCGGGGCCCGGGATATTAGGTATTGATGTTTTTCTGGCTAATCCGAATCAGTTAAATCGGGGGATTGGTACCTGTATGGTTTCACAATTTGTGGATATATTATTTAAGGATCCCAAAATCACAGAAATTCGAATAGACCCTCACCCTGATAACCTTAGAGCAATCCGTTGTTATGAAAAAGTTGGTTTTAAAAAAGTTGGTCTTATTACCAATCCCGATGGCCCGGCTCTGATGATGACATTGGATAAAAAAAACTTTCCCCGAAAAACCTAGAGGTAATATTTAATTATCCCTTATAACAAAATCCCCAGGACTAGATACCAATAAACTATGAAGTCATTTGCAATCAATTTAATGCTACCGACTGTCATTTTTATTTGTAGTTTTACCGGCCCCACACCTGAGGAAATTATCAAAAACGTTCAGCGGCGTATCAGTGATTCAAAACCTATCACAAAAATTTTTACGGGTGCAGACTGTTCCGGTCCCAATGGCCCTTTTCGGACAACTATTTGGTCAGCTATTGAAGGGTATACCCGTTTTGAGCAACACACTTCACGGGATACAACTATAGCGGGTATCAATAGCTCGATGTCATGGATCCTGAATGACGGTGGCATAACGGAAATTGATTCTCTGAATGAGGCTTTTTTTCGAGGACACGAATTGCATTTAATTGCCTTTGACCCATTAAGCCGATTTAGGAACCCTGTTTACACCGGAAAAGTTGTGTTTAACAAGCAGCCTGTATTAGCAATACAATTTCGGGATCAGTTAAATAACCCGGTAAATATATACTACGACGCATCGAAGAGTTATCCACTCGGAATGGAAATCATAAATCCATTTGCCCCAAAAGCAGACGCTATACGGGTCTTATTCCAAGAATGGAGAGAAATAGGAAATGGTTTATTTTTCTTTACCAAAGCATCCTTCATACAAGGCGATGATGTATGGACTTATAATTATACCGCTATTGAAGTGAACAATTTTGACGATTCCGTTTTTAGCCCGTCTAATTAGTCACTTATTGACGATAAAAGTACCCTGGATTCATGAAATTCTATAAATTGCTTTACAATTATCCTTTTTAGACAAAATGGTTTCAAAGAGATAACAGGATAATCAGTGATGAGATTTGGGATGAATAAAGAACAATCTATCAAAGAACTTTGCTCAATACCGGGTGTTGGAATATCAATTGCCAATGACTTGTGGAATATCAACATCAAAGGCATATCCGACCTAAAGGGCAAATCGCCGGAAAGGCTTTATGATTTGAGTAATCAACATTCCGGATGTATCCAGGATCGATGTCTTCTTTATGTATTCAGGTGTGCGGTATATTTTGCCAATACGCCTGACAAGTTCCGGGATAAAGAAAAATTATTGTGGTGGAATTGGAAAGATGAGAAACTCCCTTAGAATATTTATTGCCAGCTTTATCGACCTCTAAGGCAATTTAGCGCCACCTATCCATAAGGATAATAAGGTAAAAAAATCAAAATCCAAGCTTCCTAATTGGCAGTTAAGCATTTCAGTTTTTATTCTAGGCCTGTTATTTACGTTCTTCTTGGCAATATATATGTAGGCAGTGTATCACTACATCTAAGTTAGACATGCTGAAAAGCCAAGAGTATAGTTCTTAACGCTCTTTGATATCTGCTAATTTTATTTCAAATCCCGATTTTATATGAGACCAATCAACAGTTCAGGTAAATGGTTAATTGCAATCCTGTTATTCGTTGCCTCCGGAACGGCGCAGGCACAACATAGCATGCATCGTAACAGCACGCCACTGATCAAACCCGGTAATGATATTTTTGGAACTATTCAGGAAGTAGTACAAAAATTGGAAGCCGACCCCAATACCGATTGGTCAAGGGTTAATTTGGAAGCATTGCGCCAGCATCTGCTTGATATGAAAGCCTTTACTGAAGATGTTGCCGTACTTTCAAAAAGGCCTGTTGCCAACGGTGTCGAAATTCAGGTCCGGCCGGAAACCGAACGAGCCGTTGAAGCCCTTAAAAAATTGTTTAGCATGCATCCGGCTATGATAAAAGAAGAAAAAGGATGGGATATGGAAGTGAATCATGAGAGAAACAAATGGATTATAACCTGTACTACACAAAACAAAGCTGAAATAGACAAAATCCGGGCTTTGGGATACATTGGTTTATTGACTGAGGGAGCTCACCACCAGCTACATCACTGGATGATTGCGACCGGCCTAATGAAGATGAAATAAACCTTCATTTAAGATCTAATCCTGACTTAATTTCAATTTTTTATTCATGTCAGACGCACTTACTTCACTCGGAATATTCCTTTTCATAGTGTTATTTGCCTATTTCATCATCCGTACCGGTCGGAAACAGCGTGCTTCTAAGAGGAACGTTTTCAAAGATTTTGCTAATAAAATGGGATTCCATTACCGGCGAAAAGATGATGGAACCGTACAGAAGTTTGCAAAAGATTTTGACGGTATCGGACAATTCACGTCTTCGTCTCTGGGAAAGGTTCTTCCAAAAGATGTGGTATCCGGAAATATAAATAATTCGCCATGCATCCTTTTCCGGCACAGTATACGATTTGGTGAAGGTTGGGCAAGAGAATGGTTTATTGCCGGCCTGGTTGCAGATAATACCATTGCTTCACATTGTTCTGTACAGTTTTGTAGGAGAAGTTCGGATAAGCAAACAATGTATCTTGGTGATACAATCATAAAAGAACAAAAGTTTGGGCCGTACCTCATAGTCGTGCGGGCTCCCTCCCCTCCTGCTACGGGAAAACTGGCATATGACTCCATCCTGAAGAAACTGTCGGGCTGGGCATCGGGATTATCATTCAGGCCTGAAGTACAAATCCGCGGGAACCGTTTAATCTCCTACTCTGCCAGCAGAAATGCAACGTTAAATGACACTGGGACGCTGGAAATGCTATTAGATTTTAGTGTAAAGGTTATCGGTATCCTTTAAGTAAATAAATATATTACTATGAATAGAACATTCAGATTACTATTTGTGGGTATGTTCAGTCTCATCCTCATTTCTTCCTTATCATCAAAGGCCCAGGAACATGGTACATCCAATTGGAGAACCTTTTTGCAAGGCCTCACCGGTACCTGGGAGTTAACCGGCTCCATGGGATCACTGGAGCTTCATCAGCGCTGTAAAGGCAGGTGGGTATTGCAAAACAATTTTTTTCAAATGAATTGTGAAGCAGTTCCACCCGACACCTCAGGGTATCGGTCCATTTATATCATTGGTTATCACTCTGAAAAGCACCATTACATCTTTCACCTTTTTGATACCTTCGGAGGTAATTATTCGGAAACCCTGGGATTCGGGAAACGGAAGAACGACAGAATCCCCTTCGAATTCGATTATCCTGAAGCCCCCTTCCAGAATATTTTTATCTGGAATGAGAAAAAACAGGAGTGGAAAATGATTCTGAAACAAAAGGATCAGGGAAACAAGTGGGTCGTTTTTGCAGAGAAAACCCTTCGAAAAAGGAGTAATTAAGACCAGTATAAAGAATCAAAAAACACGACTTATTTGATGTTTTTGTTTTAAATTGAAACTAATCATTTGGTAAACTATAAGTCAGTAAAGAATGGAGAGAGTCTGGTGGGCTAAATTTGTGATACCAAGTAACCTAATTTTATCAGCCGGTAACATTGTTACGGGGTTTTCGACTACCAATCGTATCCCACCACCAATCACCAAGAACAAATCATTGTCAACTATCTATGCTGTTGCAGACGGGATACCAGTAGCAGTGAATTTAAGACAACCAAAGAAAACGACCTGTACATGATACGTCGTGCAGGCACGAACGCTACAAAATACCGGATGCCGCAATATTGGACGGATAAATTTACTCTTACAAAATGAATATTAAAATCATTAACGTCGGTTTTTGGGCTGGACTTATAGCTTTTGGAGCAACCGTTGCCTTTTTCATTGTACAGCTGTTGCAAATTGCGCGCATTCTCACCTACCCCCTGGATGAAATTCTGATTTACGGATTTTCGCTTTGCATAACGATTCCCTTCCTCCTTGAAATGCTTGCCCTTCATCATACGGTTACTGCCGAAAAAAAATTTTGGAGTCATACAGCTCTCATCTTCGCGGTCATCTATGTAATATTCGTAACTGCCAATTATGTTGTCCAGCTGGCAACCGTTATTCCTATGACATTGGAGGGCTCCGCTGAGGATATCCAAATACTCAGACAAACCCCTCACTCTCTCTTTTGGGACTTTGACGCATTGGGATATATCTTTATGGGATTAGCTGCCTTATTTGTTGTCCCCGTATTTGAAAAACATGGAATGCAAAAGTGGGTCCGATATTCCTTTTTGGCTCATGCAATCGTTACCCCGTTAATTGCATTTGTTTATTTTTATCCGGTCTTTTCTGAACGTTTATTACTCCTTGCAGCCCCTTGGGGGATTACCGCTCCATTATCCATGTTATTACTCTCCCTGATGTTCAAAAGAAGAATGGCTGAAACCAAGATTGTGTCTTAAAAAACATTTAATAAGAACTACGGTTTGAGCACCCGTTTTTTCCTTTTTTGCATGCAGTGAAGTAACCATTAGTGCCGATATTGTCTAAAATCGTACCACTACAGCGCCCAACAGACCTCCCCTGGGGAATATTGATGCCCCAAAATATATATCCGTGCTTGTCGTTTGTACAATATCTTCTTTAGCCTTTCGATAAGTTCCATACCTTTGCTCAGTGTCTGTTTTGATAAGCAAGGCGGTAACCCCGCCCACCGCCGGCCATATGAAGGTATGGAATCGTTCCTCGTCGGTACCTCCCACTAAGAATATGCTGGTCAACCCAGCAGCGATAATAGAAGTAGCTCCGCCTATAATACGTTCTCTTTTCCTTTTGTCTGCAAGCTCCTCAAAACGACGGTCCCAGTAAAAATATTTATGATGGATTTGTTCTGGTGTCTCCTCCGGGTTTTGATTGAATTCGTTAT
>JASFMR010000088.1:0-14473 GCA_050117475.1 Balneolaceae bacterium
CCAGCAAGTAAGCCGATGACGGATCTGCAACGTGAGGGATTGCATGTTTTCCTTGACGAAGGATGCGTATACTGCCATACCCAGCAGGTGCGCCCCATCAAAGTGGATGAAAACTGGGGACGCCCCTCGGCGCCCGGTGATTACGCGCGGATCAATCGGTGGGGGGTTTGGCGGCAAACACCGGGTATACTCGGCAGTGAACGAACCGGCCCAGATCTAACCAACATTGGCAAGCGGCAGCCTAGCGAAGTTTGGCAATATATGCATTTATACAATCCGCGCTCGGTGGTTAAGGAATCTATTATGCCTCCATTTCCATTCTTGTTTGAAGTAAAAGAGAATCCTGAACCTGATGAAGCTGTTATTGTACTGCCTGATGGCTTTGGCCCTTCAAAAGGTAAAGTGGTACCTACCCACCGAGCTGAGGCACTAGTGGCTTATTTAAAATCTCTTAAACAAGTCTCTTTAAACGCCCGGCCATCGGCAGATCAGCGGCCCAAAGCTGATTCAGCCTCAGCTGCCGCTACAAAAAATGAAATAGATGGGGCAAGTATCTATGCCAATAATTGCAGCTCTTGCCATCAAAATAACGGTGGAGGCATACCGGGTGCTTTCCCAGCCCTGTCCGAGGCCCCGGCTGTAACAAATAATGATCCGACAGAACATATTCGGATTGTGCTTTACGGTCTTCAGGGAAAAAAGATCAATGGAAAAACGTATTCTGCAGCTATGCCGCCTTGGGGCAAACAACTTTCGGATGAAGAAGTGGCGGCCGTCATCAACCATGAACGCACTAGCTGGGGTAACAACGCCCCTACCGTCACTGCCGACGACGTAGCAAGGATTCGAAATGATAAAAGCTTAGGTAAAATTCAACCCAATTAACTCTTTCTTATGCCCTTTATGTTATTAACCTTTTTGCAAAAGACAAGTGACTTTGCGACTTCCAGCAAAGGACGTGAGTATGCTCCGCCAGATGGGCCCCTCTACTACATCATTCTCATAGGTTCATCCATTATTGTATTGACCGTAGTGATATTGGCGGTCAAATGGTTTGTCTGGCCCGGAGAAAGGTCGGAAAATCATATTAAACGCAGAATTCTGAACCCTGAATCTAACAAGTCGCACAATCATGAGTGAAGAGAACAACAAAATTCATGTCTATCTGGATGATGAAGATGAGCCTATCGTCTCCTATCGACCGCCGGTTCGTTTTGAACTGGATACCACCCAATTGGAAGACGGACCACATAAACTCCGGGTTGTTGCCTCCGATGCTACAGGCCACGAAGGGGTGCGTATCATTCCTTTTGAAGTACGAAACGGACCCGGCATTGATGTGGAGGGGTTAAAGGATAATGACACCCTAGACGGCAAAGTACCTATTTTGCTCAATGCTTATGGTGGAGCAAAAGAGCCATTTTGGGAACCATCGCGGGCCGAGACGCCAGCACCGGTTCCAACATGGGCATGGGTGCTGCTCTTAGTTATTGTCGCATGGGCCACTTTTTACATTACCCAACAATGGTATGCTCCTGAGGTATTTGCCTCTTCGCCTACCTATAGCCAATACTACAGCAAAGTGCCATCTAGTACAACATCCGGAACTTCTGGGGCAGCAAAGGCAGATATTGGAGCTCAACTATTTCGCACCAGCTGCGCCAGCTGCCATCAAGCAAATGGCGAAGGCATTCCGGGCAGCTTCCCTCCTCTTGCCAGTGATCCCGTAGTCACGGCACAGGATCCTACCGAGCATATTAGGATCGTGTTGTTCGGACTGCAGGGAAAGGCCATCGATGGGACAGAATATGCTGCTCAAATGCCCGCCTGGAGCGAGCAGCTGTCGGACCATGAGGTAGCCGAGATCATTAATCACGAGCGAACAAGTTGGGGAAATGATGCCCCGACTGTTACGACTGAAGATGTTCGAAAGGTCCGGGCAACAGGAAATCAGAATTAACGACAAACTTAATCAAAAACATACGAGATTATGCCCACAAGTAAAGCAAATGCAACCTGGAATGGGAATCTGAAAAATGGAAAAGGAGTCCTGAGTTTTGACAGTGGTTCATATAAAGGGAAATATACTTTCGCCTCTCGATTTAAGAATGGAGAAGGCACGAATCCGGAAGAATTAATTGGAGCCGCCCATGCAGGGTGTTATGCTATGGCATTGTCCAATGAACTGGCAAAAGCCGGCCACGATCCTCATTCGGTTGGCACGCGTGCCGAGGTGAGATTCGGGGTGACAGATGATGGTCCAGCTATTACCGGAATAAAATTAATTGCTGAAGCCAACGTACCTGGTATAGACGACGATACCTTTCAGCAATTTGCTAAAGGAGCGAAAGAAGGCTGCCCAGTATCTAAAGCATTGGCTGGCATTAATATAACGCTCGACGCACAATTGAAATCGTAACATTATCATTACTTAATCTTACGCTATAATAAATCGAATGCGATACTTAACATACTTATTGCCCATTTTCTTTTTATTTCTAACCGGCTGTGGAGCTGGAACCAAAGACCAACAGCAACCTACGGAGAAATGAATGATCACATGGATAAGCAAGAAGGTAAAACTGGTAGATCGTCTGGCTGCCCGCGATCACTTGCCGCTTGGTGAGCTCTCCCTGGCGGTTATTGGTGTACACACAATAGGGCCCCATCGCGACGGTCGCCCGTCCATATCCACTTCATCGTAGCTGTAGAGCTCTATTCAAATTGATGCGACCAAACATAGGTTTTCTGCTCTTTTTCGTGGTAATTTAAAATCCATCAAGTGAATTAATTAGTCGGTGTAATCCGATATGCGCATCTTCGGGCCCCTTTAACGATATGTTCAACCCGTTCTACACTTGCCTCTTTGCCGAGTACCTGTTGAAACACTTCTAACTCGGCCTTGCAAAAACCCTGGCACGTTTCTGCTGCTGAACAAATCGGGCAATGATTTTCTACAAACAAATAGCCCTCCTCATCTTTCTTATAGTCGGCCATATACCCTTCCCGGCTACGTATGCTTGCCAGTTTTTCTATCCGTTTTTCTAAGTCCTCTAACTCCTTCATTTCTTCGGAATAACGGGATAATATCCGCTCTTCGTTTGCCTTTATCACATCATCCACAGCATTCTGGCCAAGCGTCTCTCTCATCATCTCAATTAAATTGACCGTAAGGTCAGCATGTGCATTCGGAAAACGATTATGACCTTTACGGGTCAGCGACCAGATTTGTTTTGGGCGTCCACGGCCCTCGGCAACCGATTCCGATGCAACCAACCCCTCTTTTTCCAGCTTTAGCAGGTGGAACCGTGCACCTTCAACTGTTACACCCATTTCACCGGCTAGTGCCTTCACCGACTGTGGTCCATCAGTCTTAAGTATCAATAAGGCACGCTCATGTTCAGGAAGGTTATTTTTCATAATAATCCAAGTAATTAATTCATCAATATAAACAAACTACCGAATTCATAGTAGATTACAAACACGGTTTTCTTTTCTTCCCATCATTTCAACAAGGTTTTGCTTTATCTATGAACAAGATAAAAACTAATTATATAAATAAACAAAGTGATTATTTTGTTTAATATAAAAAGTTATTAGATTAGCGCATGAACAAGAACTAATCTTATATATTATGACGTACAAACTTCCTACACTTTCATTTGAATACAATGCTCTGACTCCCTTCATTGATCCAAAAACAATGGAGATTCACCACTCCAGACACCACCAGGGGTATGTAGATAAACTGAATCATGCACTTAAAGACAGCAGGTACAAAGACACTCCTTTAGAGAAGATTCTAACTTCGGCATCTAAACTACCGTCCGCTATTCGAAATAATGGTGGTGGTCACTATAATCACAGCCTGTTCTGGGATATTCTGAGTCCGGAAGGAAAACCAAAACCCGAAGGAAAACTGGCCCAAGCTATAAACGAATCTTTTCATTCTTTAGAAGCGTTCAAAAATACTTTTTCAGAAATAGCCGCATCACAATTCGGTTCAGGTTGGGCATGGTTAGTCATTAGTCGCCAAAGTAATGAATTGACCATCACCTCAACCTCAAACCAAGACAATCCGCTGATGGATGTAGCCGATATTCAAGGTATTCCCATTATGGGTTTGGATCTTTGGGAACATGCTTACTACCTGAACTATCAAAACGATCGCGCTGCCTATATCGATGCCTTCTGGAATGTGCTGGACTGGAATGCCGTAGAAAAAAACTTTGAAAACTCTGAACAAGCCAGTGAATCATCATGGGAAAAACTGTTGAGGTTTACCAGTACTGCAATACAGAGCCAAAGCATGATCTTCTAATCCAGTCCCCAACAAACTTCTCTGCTAATGCCAAATCAGATTAACCCAAATCTTTCTCTATTATGAAATTGGCAATCCTGCTAGGCAGTGTCCGAATGGGACGACATACCCATAAAGCTGCCTACTACCTTAAAAACGAGCTTATAAACCGAAATATAGAAACTGATCTCATAGACTTGGCTGAAGATCCACTGCCCATTCTCAGGGAGCGAGCGAACCACCACCCGGATCCCCCGGAAAATGCATTACAGATCAGTGAACGACTCCATAATGCGGACGCCCTTCTGCTGGTAACGCCGGAGTATCACGGCAGTGTTTCAGGGGTGCTCAAAAACGCCATCGATTACTATTGGCACGAATTCAAGAAAAAACCAATTGGCGTAGTCGCTACATCGGCCGGAAAGTTCGGGGGAATCAACGCTTCTACACACCTCCAACAAATAATTTTGAGTATCGGGGCCTACCCTATGCCGCTCAAACTATTGGTCCCTCAGGTGGATAGCGCTTTTAATGAGGACTTTGAGCCACAGAATAATAATATCATCAAATCGACAGAAGGTTTCTTGGATGAATTTCTGTGGTTTGCCGATGCTCTTCATCAAAAGAAATCAAACCAATATGAGCAAGAGGCAGTATGAGATCGGGGATTAACTTAGATCATTATTTTGAACGCATTGGATACAAAGGATCGGCCTCGGTCTCGCTGGAAACTTTGCACGACCTCCAGGAAAAGCATACCCAGACTATCCCTTTCGAAAATCTCAATCCCATGCTCGGATTGCCGGTTAAACTCGACATAGATTCACTCGTCCAGAAAATGGTAAACAATAAAAGGGGCGGCTATTGCTACGAGCAAAACCTGCTATTTCTTACTGTCCTGGAAACGATTGGCTTCCAGGCAAAAGGACTTTCGGCTCGTGTCCGTTGGAACAAAACCGATGATGAAATTACCCCAAAAACACACATGCTTCTCAGAATCACAATGAACGGACATAGCTACCTGGCCGATGTAGGCTTTGGAAGCCAGACTCTAACAGCCCCGCTGTTTTTGGAACCAAATACGGTACAAGAGACACCACATGAGCCGCGCCGCCTTGTTCAACAGGGAAAAGAGTACCTCATGCAGGTACGCATAGAGGGTCAGTGGAAATTGCTCTACCAGTTTGACCTGAGGGAAAATTATCTTCCTGACTATGAAATTAACAGCTGGTACTTATCAAACCACCCGGAGTCCCATTTTGTAACGGAACTTATTGCCGCACGTCTTTCGCAGGGAAAGCGATATACTATCAGAAATAACCAGTTTTCAACTTATCACCTCGACGGGGAAATCGAAAAAAAGCGTCTCAAGAAATTGAGCGAACTTCGTCGTGTTCTCGAAGAGACGTTTCTGTTAACCCTACCAAAAGTGCCGGAACTTGATACTCTGTTACAACACTTGGTCGAACTGGAAGAGGAACCCACAGGCTAGATTGGCCCCTCTAGACAAGGCCATCTCGGCCGGAAGGATATTTTGCGGTAGGAAATCGGCATTTTTTTTTCGAATTTATCGTGTCAATAAAAAATGAGAGGCTAATTGGGGGGCTTATGGATCAGCAGCATTTGGATATCATCTTTGATTTGTTATCTGCCTTTGGTGTAGGCTTGCTGATCGGTATTGAACGCGGATGGAGCGGCCGAAAGGAAGATGAAGGCGATAGAGTAGCAGGTATTCGCACATTCAGCCTTACCGGATTATTAGGTGGGATATGGGCAGAATTGAGCGCCTTTATGAATGACTGGATTCTCGCTGTTATATTTCTCGCTTTCTCAGCGCTTGTCGTCACTTCATATATTATTGAAACAAAAATTCATGAAGAGAAAGACGTTGGTATCACAACAGAAGTAGCCTTACTCCTCACTTTTTCCCTGGGCGTTTGGGCAGCGCTTGGTTATTACGCTTATGCGCTTGGAACTGCAGTCGTTGTGGTAGTACTGTTAAATCTTAAACCGGTACTTCACCGATGGCTCAATATGATTGAAGTGAAAGAAATATATGCCGGTATCAAACTACTGGTAATTTCAGTAATCCTCCTTCCTTTGCTTCCTAATAAAGGGTACGGCCCCTGGGAAGCTTTGAATCCCTATTGGATCTGGTGGATGGTGGTTCTGATTTCAGGACTTTCCTTCATTGGCTACTTCTTCATCAAATCTCTGGGAGAACGACTTGGCACCCTATTGACCGCAATAACGGGTGCTATTGCGTCTTCAACGGCTGTAACACTGAGTCTGGCACAATTCGCCAAGCGAAATAGATCCTCTTCCACAACAATTTTTATTGCGGGAGTGCTTGTCGCTTCATCAATTATGTTTGTAAGAGTAATTATCGAAGTTGCAATAGTAAATGCCAACTTGGTAAACTCTCTCTGGATTCCCTTATCAACAATGTTGGTACTCACGGGAGGCAGCGGAATATGGCTCTGGAGAAAAAAGAGAAAAACAGAAAAGGAAGAACCGTCTTTTGAACTTAAAAACCCCCTGCAGTTGGTAACGGCCATAGAATTTGGATTCTTGCTTGCCCTCATTCTACTGCTTGCAACAGCATTGGAAAAATGGTACGGATCTCAGGGAGTTTATATCCTGGCTCTCTTTTCCGGCCTAATGGACGTTGATGCAATTACGGTTTCTTTATCCAGGATGGCACAGTCTACGCTTTCCCACGATATAGCCACCGCCGGCATTTTAATTTCTGTTATTACGAATACCCTCGTAAAAACGGCCCTTTTTACCTTCTGGGTAGGTTACCGGCGAAGTAAATTATTGATATGGATCATACTTCTGACTATATCACTAGGAATCACAGCTTTAGTATTCTTAGTATAATCACTTACTACGCAATTTTACTCCATGCCCGCCAATGGGGCGTTCCATCCTCATCCCTAAGTTTCAATATTTCATCTCCTCTGGAAACAGCAATTGCAGTAATACTATCTTCATTATTGTATTTGGTTCGAGAACCCTTTACACCGATTTTCTCACCGGTTCTAAAACGGCGCCCCTGTCGATCTATATACCAAGCCGGTCCCAGATGCACAGGAATTACTTCATCTTTTTTTGTCTGCAGTCTTACAAACACGCCGCGTACATCATCTTTTTTATCATCGGTATGAGCTACTTCAATGACCTTTCCTTTCAATTCCTCTATAGTTTCGGGATCAAAAGGCTTGGTATATTTTCTTCGATGATTCAGACCCTTGGTAATTGCATATGTCAGCCCAGCCGCCGATAATAAAGCAATTCCTCCGCTTACCAGCTGCACATTTTTTATGACTTCTCTAGTATTCATGGGTATCATTTTTTATAAGTTTTAATCAATATGCTACATCAAAAAGCTATTTTTTTAGTCCCTTCTGCATTACTTTGAAACTCTTTTTAATATCGTTCCAGAGTTTTTCAATATCCTTTTTGATGCCACGGAAGGCTTCTTCGCTTACGCCTCCCACGCGATCCAACTTTTTCTGCAGGTCGTTTCGCTTAATCTTCAGGTTTTCAACCCTTTTAGCCAGTGTTTCCCTTAATTCGGAGAACCTCTTTTCCCTTTTCTCTTCAAACTCAGCAAGCTCTCGATCCCACTTCTTTAGTTGTTCCGTTAATTTATCTATAAACTCTTCTCGTTTAGAGCTAGATGCTTTTTTCGTCATTTTTTTCGAAACCGTTTTCTTTTCCATTTTCACTCCCACTCAAAATTTTAAAAATAAAACTCTCTACTCTGGGCTATAAGCTATATCATATAAGTCGTTTCGGATGAACGATAATTTATTATAGGGCCATGAGAAACTAGCGTTGAATTATGACAGGCGTACTTGCTTCTCACTGAAAGGGTTTCTATTACAAAAAGAAGATTGCTATCCGAAACTGGCTTTTTGTGCCAGGGCATAAATACCGGTTCCCCTTTTATTTTCTCTCTTCATATCTAGCGACATGAGCACCAGTCCCACAGGCAGGGTTAAAAGATAGTAAATCACCATTACGGGAATTGCCCAAAGCTTAATTTTAGTAAGCCAAATCATGGGGTATTTGATTAGCAACTCCCATGCAAGGTGCCCGTTCCCCCCATAGGTATAGGCAATATCGATAGGAGTGAAACCGGCTATTTCTAACTTTGATCTAATATCTTGCTTGGAATATCCGATTCTGGCATGTTCATCCACAAAAGATTCGTCATCTCCGGCATCCTCTTCCGAATAAATTGAGGGAGAGTGCATTAAAAAATAGCCTCCCGGCTTTAATGCTTTGTACATATTGCTTATCACCTGCTGGTCATCCTCAATATGTTCCAGCACATCTATACAGATAGAAAAATCATAAACCCTGGAATACTCAAGCCGAAGCAGGTCTTCCTGCTGAAAAGTAATGCGTCCCTGCTCAATCTCTTGTTTAAAATATTGCCGCGAGTCCTCCAAATAATCAGCCTTCACGTCAATAGACTTCACTATTACATTCGAGAACTGCTGCAAGATAAAACGATCATACTGCCCGAATCCTGATCCGGCATCAAGCAGCTTCCAGGGCCCGCCGGCATCTATTTTGGCGCCAAATCTCCGCAGGATATCCCGTACATACCAACTGCGCAGAAAAAAAAGATCCAACAGTTTATAAAATAATGTTCGCAAAAAGCGGAAGCGACGAATGATATTAGCAAAACGGTCTTTAACGGGATCGTAGGCAATGCGACTCATTGAAAGCTATAAAATGTCCTTAATATTTGGTTTCTGTTGTTTTTCATTTCTCTTTTGAATGAGTTCACCCAAAAAGCCAATAGAAAAAATTTGAGCACCCAACACCATCAACATGACTCCCAGTAACAAAAGGGGACGATTCCCAAGGTTTTCACCAAAAAATATTTTATCGATCGTCAAATAGAAATTAATAATCCCCCCTATCACCAGGAATAGAAAACCCAGTGTCCCAAAAAAGTGCATCGGGCGCTGCAGATACCTGTTAACAAAAAGAAGGGTCAATAAATCCAGGAAACCATGCATAAAACGGGACAGTCCAAATTTTGTCTTCCCATACTTTCGGGGATGATGTTTGACAATTTTTTCTCCAATCCGATTGTACCCTTCCAATTTTGCGAGGAAGGGGATATAACGGTGCAATTCACCATACAAATAGATATGATCGATGACCTCCCGTCGGTATACCTTCAGTCCACAATTGAAATCATTAAGATCAATACCTGTAACCAACGAGGTTACTTTGTTGAAAAATCGTGAGGGTATGGTCTTAGAGATTGGATCGTGACGTTTTTTCTTCCAGCCGCTAACCAAATCCAAGCCTTCACTTTTAAGCTTTAACAGCATCTTTGGAATCTCAAAAGGATCGTCCTGCAGGTCAGCATCCATCGTAGCTATATATTGGCCCTTCGACCGTTCAAACCCAACCTGCAGTGCCGTACTCTTTCCATAATTTCGCTGAAGGCGTACCCCATGCACGTTTTTACGCTTGCAGCTCATTCTTTTTATTTCGTCCCAAGATTCATCAGTAGAACCGTCATCTACAAAAATAACCTCATAGATAAAATCTTTCGAAAGTGCCTCGTTAATCCGCTCGGCAAGCTCATCAATAGACTCATCCTCATTATATAACGGCACTACCACACTCAGTTCAATAGATGAAGTATTTGAATTTTGTTCTGGCAACGGTTTGTTAAATATTTTATAGCAAAGAGTTAGATAAAATGTCGTAGATCATGTATAATTAGCAATAAAGATACGCTTTTAGATTTCCTATGAAAAAACTTTATTACTCTATCGGTGAAGTCAGTGAGATTACGGATGTCGAACCACATGTTCTGCGCTATTGGGAAACGGTTTTCAATGAACTCAACCCCAAAAAAAACAAAGCCGGCAATCGTGTCTATAAAGAAAGCGATATTGAGACGGTTTTAAAACTCAAGGAGTTAATCCAGAAAAAAAAATACAGTACCGAAGGTGCACAACAGGTGCTTGAACAAGATGGCAAAGAAGATTCCCCCGAGGTGCCTGTTAGCATTAAAAAGGATTTAAAAGAGATTCGCGTCTTCCTGAACAAGCTTCTGGAAAAGCTCTGATCTACTTGTTACGCAAGTAATACAATTTTTCTGAACGTCACACTTCTAACTTACATATTTTCAATGACACTCTCTGATTTATCACTCGGCCCATTTCATCTTTACGAGATTGAAACCGGACGCTTTCGCCTTGATGGCGGGGCTATGTTCGGTGTTGTCCCCAAAACATTGTGGTCACGCTATATTGATGTAGACGAAAAAAACCGGATCCCCATGGCTATGCGCTGTTTGCTTATTGAATCGGAAAATACCGGTAAGAAATATCTTATCGACAATGGAACGGGAACCAAGTTTGATGAAAAATTTGAGAAAATCTATCAAATAGATCATGCCCACAGTAATCTTTTGGATTCTTTAGACTTTCACGGATTTAAGCCGGAAGATATTACTGACGTTATCTTTTCCCATTTACATTTCGATCACTGCGGCGGTACTACCTATTATGACAAAGATGGGAATATAGCCCATACGTTCCCCAATGCGACCTACCATGTCACACGCAAACATCTTGAAACAGCTACCCAACCCAATGCGCGGGAAAAAGCGAGTTTTCTTGCTGATAATATTAATCCCATCGCTGGCTGGGATAAGCTGAATGTAGTCGATGAATCTCATCAGTATGAAAATGGACTGGATGCAATCCCCGTAAATGGACATACAATCGGCCAACAGCTTCCCCGACTTACGGCTGACGAAAAAACTGTTGTTTTTATGGCAGACCTCCTTCCCACACATGTTCATCTGCCCCTGCCCTGGGTCATGGGATATGATATGTATCCTGTACAGACACTCAAAGAAAAAGAGGAAATTCTGGACCAGGCTGTCGCTGAAGGCTGGTATCTTTTTCTGGAACATGATGCTGATAAAAAAGTAATTACAATCAAGAAAGAAAACGGTAGATTCACAGTAAGGGATTCGTTAAAACTATCCGACTTGTAGTACAGCGGAGAATTCCTGGAATCTTTAGATCTATCTCGACTTTCAGAATAGAAGATAATGCCTTTCAAAAGAGAAAATGCTCTATTAAATCTAATATTTTAAAAAAAAGAGTAATTTTATCCTTTTGATGAAATGGATGTCATTTTTTTTCGTTAATTGAAAGGACCGTTTAAATTACTACTGTCTCAGTGCGTCCGAGTTTTTTCTCTCAGAGTTGATTTTTTAATAAACTCCGATTTTCCATTAGACCGATTCACAAGTATTCCCAATCCCATGAAGAAGAACGATAACCTGGTTAACCAATTTATTGCTGTAGTCCGGCAGAGTTTTAAACGGCTACAAAGAGAGCATACTGCTGCACTTTTGGGAATAACACTGACTACCTTTTTTTCGGGTTTTGTAATTACAGGCCTGCTGGAGCGCCTCTTCTATCTTCCGGCTTCTATAAAAATCACCCTCATTACACTAATAGTCGTTATTTCAAGCGGTTTAGTCATTTATCTATACAAAAAACTCGAACAACCCACATTTAAGGCATTTTATCACCAATTCGGCAAGCAAAATACCAATCCCAGGCTTAGTGATGCCCTGGATCTTTATTTTGATACCAGCGGACCAAAGCCTCCGTTGCACAAAGCGGCTATCCAACAAAACCTGGAGAACTTAAGTCCCAGGAAGATAAAATCCGGTTTTGATAACTTTTTAAAAAATCACCCGGTCCATAGATATTATCGTAGCGGAGTCCTGGGAACCTTCATTAGCCTGGCTCTTCTAATCGGCTTTATTGCATTAGAGCCCACGGTAATGAATCGCTTGACCCATCCTTGGATTAGCTACTCACCCCCCAACCCCTATACTTTTGATATCGAACCCGGAACAATCACCCTTGAACAGGGAGAATCATTTATACCCAAAATAAAATTTGAAGGAGAATATCCTGAAAATTTATCACTGGCATTCAAGACGGATATCGAAAACGATTTTAGAACACGCAATGCAACCTCCGTGGCAACCCAAGAAGCCACTTTTTCACCGATTTCCCTAACTGCCAACGGTAGCTATTATTTCATAATGGATGGTTTTAAAAGTCCGGTACATCGAGTGACGATTCAGTTACGTCCACGCCTGGAAAAACTTTCAGCCAAGATTATTCCACCAAGCTATACCGGACTAGATACTTCTACTTTAACTTACCCCTTTTCTCAGATGTCAACTTATCGCGGAACAAAAATTGAATTATCCGCAAAGACTAATAAACCGCTATCGAAAATTTCCTTATTCCGGACAGCTTCGGGAGATACCGTAACACTCGCATCCAGTCCTGAAGATCCTACCAGCTTCCATTATGGGTGGAGCGTAGGAGCAATTGATACAGCATCTTTCAATATGTCGGATAGCGCAGGGCTCTCAAATAAAAACAAATTTCGTTTTGTTATAGAGCCCAAGGACGATCAGTACCCTTTCGTAAACCTTGTTGAACCTTCCGACAACCTGCAAATGAAAACTCCGGAAAATCTTGTCTTGGAGTACAAAGCTGGTGATGACTTCGGCCTTACGCGGGCTTCGCTGCACTTCGAATTGCAACGTGCTTTTGTGAGCAGCCCCGAAAAGGGTTCAATTTCGCTTTCCAGGCCAAAAATGAATATTTCTCAACAGTATGAATGGGAAATTCCAGCGTTAAAACCCAAACCTCGGGATGTACTTACCTACTGGATTGAAGTCAGGGATAACGATTCCTACAACGGCAGCAAAGTTGGACGTTCTCAGAAATTAACAGTCACCTTCCCCTCGATGACAAAATACATGGATGAGCTTGATAAAAAGGAAGAGGATGTGACAGAATCGCTGGAAAATGTTTCCGACTCTTTTGAACAGATGCAACAAGAATATGACAAGTTCAAAAACCAGTTAAAGCGGAATCCCGAAACCGACTGGGAGCAAAAGCAGCAACTTCAACAAGTTGAAGAAAAAAGGAAAGAGGTCGATAAGAAGGTCGAAGACTTGAATAAAAAGTTCGAAGAAATCCGGAAAGAAATTCAAAAAAATCGTGTAATGTCTCCGGAGACAATGAAAGCCTATGATGAGCTGCAAAAGCTAATGAAGCAGATCAATGATCCGGAATTAGCCAAAGCCCTGGAGGAACTCAGAAAACAATTGGGCCAAATGAGTCCCGAGCAAATGCGCAAAGCACTTAAAAACTATGAGTTTAATGAGGAGCAGTATAAAGAACGCCTCAATCGTACAATGGAACTGTTCAAGTCGCTGAAACTGAATAGTGACCTTGAAAAAATGGCTAAATCCCTGGAAGAACTGGCAAAACAAGAAGAGGAAATAAGCGAATCGAAACAGTCTCCTAAAGAGGATCTCGAAAAACAAGAAACAGTCAGAAACGACCTTCAGGACATACGAAAAAACCTGGAGAAACTGGACAAGAATGCACCAAAGAGAGCCAAGGACCAGGTACAGAGTCTAAAAAAAGATGCAGAACAGCAGGCAGAACAGATTCAGAAAGAGCTGAAGGAAAATATGAAACAGCTGCAGGAACAGCTTCGTGAGACACAGCCAAATTCCCAGACCAAGCAACAACAGCGAAAAATCCAGCAGCAAATGCAACAAATGGCACAACAGATGCGGGATTCCAAGCAAACGCTTAATCAAAAGCAGATGCAAATTAATCAAGCTGCGCTCGAGTACATCCTTTATTCGCTGATTAACCTTTCCGACAACCAAGAAGAGTTGACGAAAGAAACCGAAAAATTGCCCTCCAATTCACAGGCTTTTGTCGAGAAGGCCCGCAAGGAGCAGAACATCTGGCAGCAATTTTCTATGTTATCTGACTCGCTCTACAAGGTATCATCAGAAATTCCAAGCTTCTCGAACCAAATAAACAAAAAGAAAGTTGAAGTTGAAGGGCAATTGGATCGTGCCGTAAAGATGTTGGCAGAGCGAGACGGGTCAAACTCCACTTTTGCACAACGTGAATCTTTGGGTGGCATCAACCAGCTTTCCGCCATGATTGCTTCACTGCTCGATCAATTGCAGAATCAACAAGGCGGCGGATCCGGTGCAATGAGTATGCAACAGCTCATTGAACAAATGCAAAAAATGTCGGGGCAGCAGCA
>JASFMR010000089.1:0-14138 GCA_050117475.1 Balneolaceae bacterium
CCACCATGCCGTTACCTACCGAGGCATTAATGGTTCGCCCCCTGCATTACGCGGTGGATTATGTGATCAATCCCCACATGGCGGATCAAGTGGGAAATGTTGATAAAATTGAGGCAATCAACGAATGGGATCTCGTTCGTTCTCTATTTAACCAAGTTGGAATTAAAACACATGTGATTGAGGATCATGAAGGTCTCCCCGATATGGTTTTCTGCGCCAACCAAAGCCTGCCATTTATTGATGAAGAAGGGAAGCGTCATGTTTTTATGAGCATCATGCATGCTGATCAGCGAAAAGATGAAGTGCCTTATATTGAGCAATGGTACCGACAGCACGGCTATGAAATGCACTACCTGGATGAAGACAAGATAAATGATTTTGAAGGTTGTGGTGATGCAATCTGGCATACCGGCAGGCGTCTGCTGTGGGGTGGCTATGGGTTTCGATCATCGCTGGATGCTTATGAATCGGTTTCAGATACATTTAACATACCAGTCATCGCCCTTAAACTCGTTGACGAATCATTTTATCACCTTGATACTTGCTTCTGCGTACTGGATAAAAATACGGTACTTATCTATCCAGAAGCTTTTACGAGCGAAGGCATGGAAATCATAGACCAGATTTTTGATAAGGTTATTCATGCATCTAAATATGAAGCCGAGGAACTGTTTGCCTGCAACGCCACCTGCCCTGACGGACGAAATGTTATTATTCAACAGGGATGCACAGACACAAATAAAAATTTGCGAGATGCCGGATTTTCAGTACATGAAGTAAGCACATACGAATTTCTGAAAAGCGGCGGAAGTGTTTTTTGTATGAAGCAATTGCTTTGGTGAGGTAACAAGGTCGCTTCCAAAATTGTATTTCGATACCGTGAAAGGAAACCAGCCAGAAACAAACTCTGCTTCCTACCAATGCGCCCATTGCGCAGAAGCAAATAACATTTTTTTTGACCCTTCGAAGGGGGCCAATCAAAAATATAGTGAGGATTGCAAAGCATGTGGCCGGCCGAGTGAACTTTCCCTGTTCAATGACAAATGGGATAGAGCATTCATCATCAAAAGCAAGCGCCAAGAATAACCTAAAATTTTCGTTGAAAATACAATTCTGTATTCGTATTTTATTCCAGTTTTGCGCTGGAATTGCTTCCAGCATCCACAAAATGGCAACAATGGACGACTAATAAAAAAGGGTTTGGGCTTCAAGGAAACACCCATTACAATTTTCGGCAGGTCGCACTGCCAAAAAAAATTTGACCGATCTGTTTTTTTCCATCGGTTGTCCATCTCATTTCTTTTAAAAAAATCCGACACATTCCCTGTTGTCGGATTTTTTTTATATCTGAATCGTAACTTTCTCAAACATATTTCAAGAATCTTATGTCATTGTACCCCAGAGATAAAGCTATAATTGCCCTGTCCGACGGCACCGTAGAACATGGCTTTGCCATTGGTAAGAAAGGCACCACCGGCGGTGAACTCTGCTTCAATACCAGTATGGTGGGTTACCAGGAAATTTTTACCGACCCCAGCTACTATGGCCAACTCATGATGATGACCTATCCACACATCGGAAACTATGGAACTATGAGCCGCGATGATGAGGCTAGAAAAGTCATGATTGCAGGGCTTATCGTTCGTTCGTTTTCATGGGAGCACAGCAACCCCCAGGCCGACGGCAATCTCCAGGCATACCTGGAAGACAATGATATTATTGGCATTACGGGCGTCGACACCCGGAAGCTGGTTCGGCACATTCGCACCAAGGGTGTAATGAATGCAGTCATATCTTCCACCGAACTGGATGAGGAAATATTGATTGAAAAGGCGCGTAACTGGGATGACATGGAAGGGCTTGAATTGGCCAGTAAAGTGAGTCGAAAGGAACCCCAAACCGTACACAGCGACGGTCCCTATAAGATTGCTGCATTCGACTATGGAATTAAACAGAGCATCATAGACAATTTTGTAAAGCGAGGATGCACTTTGCGGGTATTTCCGGCAAAAGGCAACTACAAAGAAGAACTCGCTAAATGGGAGCCTGACGGCTTTTTCTTCAGCAACGGGCCCGGCGATCCGAATGCGACAGCTGAATATGCGTTGGACATTGTCAACTTTGCCAAAGAAACAGGAAAACCCATTTTCGGAATTTGTCTTGGTCATCAGCTGATGGCACTTTCCGAGGGTATCCCCACAAAAAAGATGTTTGTTGGACACCGTGGCGCCAACCACCCGGTAAAAAACCTGGAGACGGGACTTGTTGAAATAACGACCCAAAACCACGGTTTTGCTGTTGATGAGGAAAAACTGGACGAATCCAAGGTAGAAATCACTCATCAAAATCTGAATGACCAAACAATTGAAGGACTGCGTTTTAAAAATTTCCCGGGCATGTCGGTGCAATACCACCCGGAAGCTTCGCCCGGCCCCCATGACTCACGTTATTTGTTTGACCGGTTCATCGAAATGATTAAAGAAGGAAAAGAAGAATTGGTTTAGCGACCACCGATAGCCTCGGCGTAACATCGATTTTTGTCGGGAACAGTCGAATGATAGCATGACTGACAAACTTGCGCCCGACACAATGATCATCTAAAACTGAATTTTAACAACAAGCTAACAACATAGAATGCCACGACGCGACGACATCCATAAAATCCTCATCATTGGTTCAGGACCCATTGTAATTGGACAGGCTTGCGAATTTGATTATTCCGGATCCCAGGCCTGCCGTTCGCTCAAAGATGAAGGCTATAAAGTAGTGCTCATTAACTCCAACCCGGCCACCATCATGACGGACCCGATGATGGCTGATTCAATCTACCTGAAGCCCCTGACGATCGAGTCGATCAAAGAAATAGTCGAAAAGGAAAACCCCGATGCGGTACTCCCTACCATGGGCGGGCAGACGGGCTTGAATCTAACAAGAGATCTTCAGCAGCAGGGGTACTGGGCTGACCATAATATCCAAGTCATTGGCGTCGATATTGCTGCGGTTGATATCACAGAGGATCGCCAGCAATTCCGGGATCTTATGGAAGAGATTGACATTCCACAGTGCCGGAGTCGTGCAGCCGAATCTGTCCTGGAGGCTAAAGAAATCACCGAACAATTGGGAGGTTTACCAATTGTAATTCGCCCATCCTTTACTATGGGGGGAGCCGGAGGCGGCATCGTTTGGACCCAGGAAGAATTTGAACGCAAAGTACTGCGGGGATTAGAAATGAGCCCCGTACACCGTGTGCTTATTGAAGAATCCATCTTCGGCTGGAAAGAATATGAGCTCGAACTCTTGCGAGACCCCAATGACAATGTGGTTATTATCTGTACGGTCGAAAATATAGATCCCATGGGCGTTCATACCGGCGACTCCGTTACTGTAGCGCCTTCGCAGACACTGACCGACAAGCAGTTCCAGATGCTTCGGGACGCCGCTATCAAAATGATGCGCTCAATCGGTACTTTTGCCGGGGGTTGCAATGTGCAGTTTGCCGTCGAGCCCGGATCGGACCGCTTTGTAGCTATTGAGATCAATCCACGCGTTAGCCGTTCCTCTGCCCTGGCCTCCAAAGCGACGGGATATCCCATTGCCAAGATCGCCACAAAGCTGGCGGTCGGATACAACCTGGATGAACTGCCCAACCCGATTACCGGCAATACTTCCGCGTGTTTTGAACCCTCAATCGACTATGTGATTGTAAAAGCTCCGCGATTCAACTTTGAAAAGTTCCCGAATGTTGATGAAGAGCTGACTACCCAGATGAAAGCAGTGGGCGAAGTCATGTCAATTGGACGCAATTTCCCGGAAGCGTTGAACAAAGCATGGCAGTCGCTTGAAATCGGCCGTGCCGGCCTGGGAGCCGACGGTTATGAGGAGCTTGATCGCAAGCAAGTCCGCGAACGCTTGAAGAAACCCTACTGGGATCGGATGCTCAACATCCGAAATGCCTTTAAGCTGGGGGCATCAGTCGAAGAAATTGCAGACATTACTAAAGTAGACCCCTGGTTCTTGCAGCAAATTCGTTATATGGTTTCGCTGGAAAACCGAACCGAGGGACAATCACTTGACAGTATTTCCAAAGAAGACCTGTATGAACTGAAACAGGCTGGGTTCTCTGATGAGCAAATTGCCTGGATGCTAAGCCAGAGCGATGGGAAAGTTACCGAAAACGAAGTTCGCGACAGACGCAAAAAACTGGGCCTTAAGCCCACATTCAAAGTTGTGGATACCTGTGCGGCCGAGTTTCCGGCCGAAACCCCTTATTACTATTCGGCATACGAAGGTGAAAATGAAAGCGAGGTATCCGACAAAAAGAAAGTAATGATTCTGGGAAGCGGACCGAACCGCATAGGACAGGGAATCGAGTTCGACTATTCCTGCACTCATGCTGTTCAGGCGGCTCAGGAAATGGGATACGAGGCCATCATGGTAAATTGTAATCCCGAAACGGTTTCTACAGATTTTGATATTGCCGACAAGCTTTATTTTGAACCGGTATTCTGGGAGCGTGTCCTCGACATTTATGAACACGAGCAACCTGAAGGGGTCATCCTACAGGTAGGAGGACAGACAGCCCTGAAACTCGGCAAGCGCTTTGTTGAGGAAGGCATTAAGATATTTGGAACCGACTTTGAAATGATCAATTTTGCAGAGGACAGGGGATCATTTTCAAAATTCCTTAAAAAGCTCGACATCCCCTTCCCTTCCTATGGAACTGCCAACGATGTCGAAGGGGCCTTGGAGATTGCCAATCGCATTGGATATCCCGTACTGATTCGCCCCAGTTATGTGCTCGGCGGACAGGGCATGCGCATCGCCGTGAAGCAAGAAGAACTCGAACACTACACCGAGCGGGTTCTTGCGACCCATCCCGAAAATGATTTCCTGATCGACAAATTCCTGGAACAGGCGGTAGAAGTGGATGTGGATGCCGTCTATGACGGTGAACAACTTCACATTGCCGGTATCATGCAGCATATTGAACCGGCCGGGGTTCATTCGGGCGATTCTACAGCAGTAATTCCAACCTACTCTCTGAGCGAGACGGCAATTAATAAAATTAAGAAGTATCACAAAAAGATTGCCTCAAACATGGGCATCATCGGATTTCTGAATGTGCAGTATGCGGTTCAGGGTGATAACGTTTTTGTCCTTGAAGCGAATCCAAGATCAACCCGAACGATTCCCTTCCTGGCCAAAGCCACCGGGCGTCCCGAGGCACAGATTGCCGTCAAAGTCATGCTGGGAGCCAAGCTCAAAGACTTCCCCAAAAAGGATCTTACTTCCACACTGACGAAATGGGCTGTCAAGGAGCCGGTTTTCCCATTTGACAAGTTCCCAGAGGTGAAAAAAGAGCTGGGGCCCGAAATGAAATCCACAGGGGAAACAATATACTTTATGGAGGATTTCAACGATGAACATTTTAAGAAACCTTACGAGTTCAAGAGTCTATATCTCAGCAAATAATAAATAGTAGGGGCGATATAGTAGGGTTAAAGGGGGAACTAGAATAATTTTTCTGTAAGAATTTAGGCTGCCATTGGTCTTACTATTGTGCCCCTTTGGCACCTGATTGTTAAAAGGACCCTTGCCGCGGTAGCTGGGGAAGCTTACTACCAGTATCCGGGCTTCCCATTGCTGCTTGACAAGGTTTTTCTTTTAAACCGGGTCTACCCGACTTTTATCATAATTTTAATTTCTGACCTAATCTGTCTCAACAGACTAAAACAAAAAATTTCCATTAAATAGATGATTCAAGAAGCAAAGAATAAATTAACTACCGTTTTCGGATATGAGAATTTCCGACCCCTTCAGGAGGAGATAATCAACCAGGTTTTAAATAAAAAAGATGCTCTCGTGATTATGCCAACCGGGGGCGGCAAGTCCCTTTGTTATCAAATTCCGGCCCTCATCTTTGACGGACTCACGATTGTCGTCTCTCCTTTGATATCTCTCATGAAAGACCAGGTCGAACAGCTGCGACAATACGACATCCCTGCGATTTACCTAAACAGTTCATTAAGCCCGGAAGAATATGAGCACAATATCTCAAGGCTAAAAAGTAAAGAGATAAAGTTACTTTATCTCGCTCCTGAAACACTTATGATGCCTGAAACGAGAGAGCTTCTAAACGAACAGAATGTGGACCTTTTTACCATTGACGAGGCACATTGTATCTCAGAGTGGGGGCACGATTTTCGGCCGGAATATCGTCAGCTGACTGAAGCCCGCAAAGATTTTCCTGAAGCCGCATGCCTCGCCCTCACAGCAACGGCAACGCCCCGTGTTCGGGAGGATATTGAAGATATTCTAAAGCTGGATAATTCTGAGACGTTCCTGGCAAGCTTTGACCGTAAAAACCTGTTCCTTAAAGTTGCCGATAAAGACGACCCTCTCGAACAAACATTGGATTTTCTTTACACGCGAAAAAAACAATCCGGTATTATTTACTGTTTTTCCCGAAAGCAGGTTGAAGAGCTCTATGTAGAACTGAAAAAAGAGGGGCATTCGGTAAAGCCGTACCATGCAGGGTTATCCAAGGGTATCCGCTCCCGAAATCAAGAAGCCTTTATTCGAGATGATGTTTCCATTATCGTAGCCACAATCGCTTTTGGAATGGGAATCGACAAACCCAACGTGCGATTTATCGTGCATTATGACATGCCCAAGAATATTGAATCTTATTATCAACAAATTGGTCGCGCAGGCCGGGATGGATTGCGATCGGACTGCCTGCTGCTCTACAGCCGGTCCGACAAACAGAAAATCCAATACTTTATAAACCAAAAGGAAGGCAAAGAAAAAGAGGTTGCCGAACAGCATCTTAAGGATATCATGGACTTCCTGGAAACGGATGAGTGCCGGCGAATCCCTTTGATGGAATATTTTGGGGAAACTTATTTCCAAGATGAATGTGGAATGTGCGACAACTGTCTTTCCCTGGATGCCGAGGCTGAAGACATGACCGTACAAGCACAAAAACTCCTATCCTGTGTGGTAAGAACGGAGGAATCGTATGATGCGTATTATATTGCGGACGTCCTCCGGGGATCCAGTTCAGAAAAAATTTCTGAAAACGGACATGACAAACTCTCTACCTATAACATCGGTAACGAATGGTCGAAAGAACAATGGATTTTACTTGGCCGGATGTTGGTTAAACAGGGATACCTGGGACGCCATGATAGTAATGGTACGCTCCATCTTGAAGAACAAGCCAAAGCTGTGCTCGAGGGACAGGAAAATGTCTTTGGTGCACTTAATCGCTCGGATACCGTTATCAGTGATAAGGCAATTGACCGCACCACATCCGATGTAGAAAATAATTACGACAAGGACCTTTTTGAGCGGTTGCGCACCCGGCGAAAAGAGATGGCAGACGAACAAGATGTACCCCCCTATACAATCTTTCCCGATACTACACTTATGGAAATGGCCTACTATTTTCCGCAAACAAAAGACAATCTACTCCCTATTTATGGGGTAGGATCTGTAAAGCTGAAAAAATATGGGGATACGTTCCTAAAAATTATACAGAAATATTGCGAAGAGAATGATATCGAGGAACAGGAGAAATCACTCCAGGAGAGAAAGGAGAAACAGGAAGCCGGCGAAAAATACGAGCGTATCGGCCGGTCCTTTAATGAAGGAAAGTCCATCGAACATCTTTGTGAGGAATACGGGGTCAAGGCCGTTACCATCCTCAAGCATTTGAAGATGTATCTTAAGGAGGGGAATCAACTGCGCACCGAAGGGCTGGCGGAAGCTTCGTCACTTTCCATGCGAAAGCAGGATGAGGTATTGGAAGTGATGAGAGAGTTAGATACCAATGTATTGCGTCCGGTTTATGACAAACTAAATAAATCCGTTGGTTACAATGAGCTGAGAGTTATGCAGTTGTATTATATGGCTCAGAACTAACGTCGTTGTATAATCAATACTCAACATGGCTCAAGCAACCTGCTTGGGCCATTGTTCTTTCCGGTTTTGTTACCCGGCTGCTTACCGGGCGGCCGCCCAAGAAATTATATGCCCTCCAACAAAATAGCGTTGTTTATATCACATGTGAAAAGATCTTTTCTTATCATTAAACATTATAAGGAAAACGAATAATGGCCAAGTTTTATGAGTTTAAAAAACATTGTGGTGGCATTTGGCGGCGTGTCCCCGGAGCATGAAGTATCAGTTCTTACCGCTATGCAAGCAATCTCCTCACTGCGTGAGACAAACTACCGGATTATCCCATTATATGTTACAAAAGCAGGCCGGTGGCTAACAGGGGAACCGCTTCTTGACCTTGAAAATTACCAGGATCTATCTGCCCTGCAACATAAGGCCCGCCATTGTACGTTCTCTCACAACGATTTGGGCAAACCAATTCTCCTCGAAACCGAAAAGGCTGGCTTTTTCAGCTCTCCAAAGAGTTATACGATTTATGCTCTGATTCCGGCCTTCCATGGATCCGAGGGAGAGAATGGAGCCTTCCAGGGGGCATGTGAGATGTATAATATTCCCTATGCCGGAAGTGGTGTTTTAGCATCCAGCCTGGGCATGGATAAAATTAAGGCCAAGGAACTTTGCCGTGCCCATAATATCCCGGTAGTCGATGACTTCGACTTTTTTGAAAATTATTGGATCGAGGACCGGGAAACCGTTTTCAGCCATGCGAATCGGATGGGGTACCCGGTCATTCTAAAACCGGTCAACCTGGGAAGCAGTATTGGAGTAGCGAGGGCCGGCAACCAAGAAGAACTTATTGAGGCTGTAGAAACTGCTTTCCGTTATGATAACAACCTGATGATAGAAAAGGCAGTATCACCTTTAATGGAAATTAACTGTTCGGTACTTGGAACTCCAGAGGATATGCAGGCCAGCGTATGTGAACGTCCCCTCGGAAAAGAAGAGACATTGTCGTTCGAAGATAAATACCAGTCTGACGACGGGGGTAACAAAGGAATGGCTTCTGCCGATCGGGTAATACCGGCGGATATTCCGGAGGAATTAACCCGGAAAATACAGAACCTAGCCCGAAAAACATTTAGCATATTTCGGGCCAGCGGACTGGCCCGGCTCGACTTCCTGGTGAATAAGGATACGCATGATGTCTATTTTAATGAGATAAATACTATTCCGGGGTCTTTTTCATTCTATTTATGGGAAGAAAGTGGAATGAATATGCGTGAATTAATGCTAAAATTAATTGATATAGCAAATGACCGGCATCAGAGAAAAATAGGTCGAATTCGATCTTACGATACTAACTTACTAAACGAAAAAGCTGTGAAAGGCATCAAAGGACTGAAAGGTATCAAAAATCAACCCGAGAGCTAATTTTTATTTAAACAATACCTGAATTCATGAAATCATTATTAAAACTTCGATTATTGATAATTAGCCTACCGCTGTTACTAGCCGCGGGATGCAAAGAGCCGGAGACGGTAATAGTCAATCAGAGCCCAACTGCAATGAGTCCTTCAGACACTACTGAAAGTTCTCAACCCGCAACCAATGAGGCCAGTTTCCGAAAGCTGGTTATCGGTGAATTTGAACCTATCAACTCTTTGGACCCCCTTTTTGCAGATAACGCTGCTGCAATGAGGGCCGTGCAATTGACTTATGAAGGGCTTGTACGATTTGATGCAAACGGGGCAATAGTACCCGGCCTGGCTAAAGATTGGTCTGTGAAGGAAGACTCCCTGGAATATACCTTTCACCTGAGGCCTCAAATCTATTACCAGGATAGCCAGGTCTTTGAAACCGGGAAAGGCAGGCGAATGACATCTTCCGATGTTAAATTCGTATTCGAACGGATGGCTCATGCGGATGTGCCCCCAAAAGCGGCGAATATGTTTATGGCCATTAAAAATTTCGAACCCTATTTCCAGGAGCAGCATCTGGTATATAACCCTCAAAATCGGAAGCTGAATAGTATATCGGGGATTCAAACCCCCAACGATACGACCGTTGTTTTTCAACTCATTACTAAGGATTCAACCTTTTTGAAGAAACTGGCAACACCTTTAGCCGTAATTTACCCGAGGGAAGCAGTCGGAAGTTCGGTAGATTCTTTTTCTCCGGTAGGGGCCGGACCGTTTAATTTTGTACAACGCGCCTCTGATTCCACTTACATCTTTTCCAGGTTTCAAAACTATTACGACGCATCCGACGTTGATCTGAACAGAGTAGACATCATAGCCAATAAATCCGAAGGCCAACTATTTCGTGCCATGGGAGAAGGAGATATTTATCTGCTTCCGCAGCTTGGCCCCCAGCTCTTTCAGAACCTTCTGGATGGCGCCGGCAACTTGGTCACTTCTTATAGCAACCGTTATAAAATTCAGCGGCCCGCCGGATCAACGGTATACGTACTCCGGTATAACCCCCATTCCAATTTACCACTCGAAAATGCCCGGGATATTGTCGGAATGATACCCAGCGATACCAGCTCCTATTTTCAAAAATTTCCCGATGCACTTGTGCAGACGGATACTTTGTCGAGACCCGAACAAACCAGACGCCCCCCTGTTCGGGAAAGTGAGGTTTTCTCAGCATTCTCAGATGATCCTTTTGTCCGCACATTCCTGGGCAACTTATCCAAGACGCTCATCAGTTATCAGACGACCATCAAAATGATGGATATAAGAACCCCCACCCGGGATACCGGCCTATTTTTCACAGTGAATTTACCCGTCATTCCGGCTAGCCAGTGGGATAATTACCGGGAACTGTTTCGTTTCCGTGTACGCCAGGTGGCACTTCAACGGAATGAGGTACAAGGGCTTGAATTTAACAGCTATCCCTGGTGGTTCAACCCACGGGGGGTCACTCTTCCGGCCGAAGAAAATTTAAACTAGGCTTATGAAATTTGCCGTAATAGCGAACCCCAAAAAGTATTCTGTAAAAGAGCCATTTATTGAGATACTGAAATGGTCGGATGACCATGAGGTTAAAGTTATTTTCTGTGAAGAACTCAAGGAACTGTACCAAGGCGAAGAACATCCGTCAGCTGTCGTTGTGGAAGACGAAGAGAAAGCGATTGACTTGGCGGATATCATCATTGCTTTGGGTGGCGACGGTACCATGCTCTATACCGCCCGATTAATGAAGAACATACAAAAACCGATCCTGGGCGTGAACAGCGGCCGCCTGGGTTTCATGGCATACACACAGAAAGAAAATTTATGCCAGGCCCTGCAATACCTCTTAGAGGGGAACTATAGAATTGATAAAAGATACCTGCTGGAAGCCGAAGACAACAACGGCCGTATTTCCCATGCACTGAATGAGTTCCTTTTCTCAAAGAAAGATTCCACTTCGATGGTAAATGTCAGTGCGGAATATGACGACATGTTCATCAACGATTATTGGGCCGATGGCCTGATCGTGGCATCGCCTACCGGATCCACAGCCTATAATTTATCTTCAAGCGGTCCCATCGTGATGCCAAACAGTGATGTAATGGTTTTAACACCTATCAATCCACACACTCTCACGACCCGGCCGCTGGTGTTGCCATCCAGCAAATCATTGAAAATCACCGTGCGAAAGCAAGAGCACGACGTACTTTTCTCCTATGACGGCCTCATTTACGAAATTGAATCGTATCCTTTTGAAGTAAATATCAAACGCTCAAATTTTACAATCGACCTGATTGAACTCCCGAATCAAAGTTATTTTGATACCCTTCGCCACAAATTGATGTGGGGAATGGATTCAAGAAACAGTTCTTAACGGCCAAGGTGCCAGAGAATTAAGTAGCCAGGATCTTAACACTTTCGGCCTGCAAGTAGCACTTAGAATTATAACCGTGGTCAATCCTGATATTCAGTGATTTTAGCATTATCTTTCAAACCAAAATTTTAACCTAAATTATTAGTCCTCATGAAAGTAACAGTAGTCGGTGCCGGCGGAAATGTTGGCTCCACCGTATCATTGGCAGTAGCACAACGCGATTTTGCCAAAGAAGTAGTTATGGTCGATATCGTTCAAGAGAAAAACGGTGAAAAAATTTATCCCTCAAAAGGCCGGGCATTGGATCAGTGGGAATCATCCCCCATTCACCTCTTTGATACAAAACTTACCGGATCCGTCGATTATGAAGATACTGCCGGATCGGATGTTTGCGTAATTACGGCCGGTGTCCCCCGCCGTCCCGGTATGAGCCGTGACGATCTTCTTGAAACAAACGCCAAGATTGTAAAAAGCGTCGTTGAAGAGCTCGTGGAACATTCTCCCAACACCATTCTGATTGTGGTTTCCAACCCGCTCGACGTCATGGCACAAGTTGCCCTGGAAACAAGCGGCTTTGAATCACATCGTGTCATGGGAATGGCCGGAGTTCTGGATACAGCACGTTATCGCTCCTTCTTAGCTGAAGAACTGGACGTATCCCCCAAAGATATTCAGGCACTTCTTCTGGGAGGGCATGGCGACACAATGGTTCCTCTTCCACGTTTTACTACTATTGCAGGAATGCCCGTCACGCAATTTATCGACGAAGATAAATTAGAAGAGATTGTTGAACGTACCAAAGGCGGCGGAGGTGAACTCGTCAATATGATGGGAACTTCCGGATGGTACGCACCCGGTGCCGCAGCCGCACAAATGGTCGAAGCTATCATGCTTGATCAAAACCGCATCTTCCCATGTGCCGCTCACCTAAATGGTGAATATGGCCAAGAGGGGCTATTTCTCGGTGTGCCGGTAAAATTGGGCAAAAGCGGAATAAAAGAAATAATTGAGGTTGATTTAAACGAAGAAGAACAACAACTTTTAAATGAATCAGCTGATCACGTACACTCTGTACTTGATGAGTTCCGCAAGCTGATGGACAAATAAATCGCAATAAATTGAAGACGTAGGTTTCTTCACTACTTGCATTTAAAAAAGGCTCCGAAGACCATATCGGGGCCTTTTTCTATTTTCAGCATACCCTAGTTCCAGCCAAGCTCTTCCGGCGCCGTCTGAAAGAGTTCAATTATGACGCCTTCGGACAAAAAATTCCTACCCCCCGAAATAGTACTTCCGTCCAGATCGGCAGCTTAAATATGTAAATGACTCAACGGGATTGCACCTAAAATTGCGGAGCGTTGATAACTATGGCAACGGCCTAAAAGAAAGCTACGGCGCACTGACAAGTACGATATCTTCAGCTACCAGGCCCTTCTCATTTTCAACTAAATCGAATTCGAAAATAAGATCTCTGCTGGGTAGATAACTTGTATCAAAGTTGTCTTCGAACTGGGAAATATGTGCAAAAACCGTTTTGTAAGGGGACTCTTCAAAACGAGAGTCGGTTATCCAGAGATTTTGATTCATTTCTACCAAATAACGTAAAAATCCGTAGCCGTCATTGTGGGAAAAATCGTAGCAAACACCGCGTACGCGCGACCCGGGTTTGCCCCATGCATACGGTGATTCAATTGGCAATAAGCCGGGAATCAAGTACCCGGAGATATACATGTCAGCCTCCTTTTTGAGGTTTCCCGACATATTATCAAAGCCGATAACCTCTACGCGAGTACCCTTTTGTTGTATCGCATCAACCACACTCACATAGCTCCCGTTGCTGGTGAGCAATACAATTTTATCCACATGATCGGCCTGCATCAGCGCATCAACGGCTATATCCATGTCCACCGTGGATTTCGTAATCAAGTCGCCTGTCTCTTCATCCTTATAATATTGAACCGGTTTCTCAATCACTTTGTACTCAAAGTCGCGGAGCACTTCACTAAAACGGGCTGTCTTATTTTTGTAAGATTGATCTTCCTTTGCACGGCGCTCGTCATACGCCAAATATACATTCATGCGTGAGGGAATCCCTCCATCCCTGCAAGCAAATTTTCTAAGAATATCGTATCGAAGACCAAATCCGCCATTCATTGTAACATTAACCGCATCAACATAAATACCAACTTTGCCTTCCATAATATTACTCCCAATAATTTTCTAATTATTTACCTAATATTTTCTAAGCAGAGTGGACGGATATCTGCTGAACACCGGAATTGAAGATCGTCTATTTACTTTCGAAATAATTTGGTATAGACAATCCGACAATTCCTATACTCCCTATTATTAACACCAGAAAACGACCTGTCCATTCCGAACCTAACCAATTGGAAATTTCA
>JASFMR010000090.1:0-14053 GCA_050117475.1 Balneolaceae bacterium
GTAGCCATCCTGGTCTTCTTTATAGCCGTGGGCTTTCAGGGTGTTGACACCGGTAACCTGTCGGTTAAGCAATGGACGCCCATGCTGCAGGTTGCAGCCGGCGGAATGATCATTTTCCTGGCCTATGAGGGATTTGAACTCATTGCCAATACCGCCCAGGATATTGCCCGTCCGGAATCTAATCTACCTCGAGCCCTATACAGCTCCATAGGCTTTGTTATCATTCTGTATGTGCTTATTGCCATAGTCAGTATCGGCAACCTGGCCGTACCCAAAATCGTCGAAGCAAGAGATTATGCATTGGCTGAGGCCGCCAAACCCTTTTTGGGCCAACCCGGATTTACATTGATCTCCATAGCCGCCATGCTTTCCACCTTTTCCGCAATCAATGCCACCCTTTACGGGGCATCCCGGCTCAGTTACATCATCGCAAAAGAGGGGGAACTGCCCAAAGTACTGGAAAAGAAAATCTGGAATCAACCTATTGAAGGCTTAATCATTACCACAGTACTGGCATTGTTACTGGCCAACCTTGCCGACCTCTCAGAAATATCAACGATGGGCAGTTCCGGCTTTCTACTGATTTTTGCGGCGGTCAATGCCTCCAATATCAAGCTTTCTTCAAAAACCGGCAGCAAGCGGTGGATCTCTATTGCCGGGCTCATTAGTTGTCTTGCCGCTTTTGGTGCTTTACTGTGGTACACCCTTACTAACAGCCCTACAAAACTTTGGATATTGGGGGGTATGATTTTGATTGTATTCCTGATTGAATTTATCTACCGTGAATACCGGGGGAAACCGCTGGTTTTTCCGGAAGAGGAATCCCACAAACAAGACACATAACACGATAATACCAATTTGTATCCGCAATTATGAACGAAGTAGCACGGGTGGTGATTATTAAAATAATACATTAATGTATAGGGTTGACGCCTAAGATCATCGACTCGCTGAAGCAGACGCAAATAACGACTGAATAATTCATAGGAGCCGAAACGATAGGGGCATTGGGGAGGTAACCCAGGAATTAATATAGTTGACTTATGAAGCAAGCATCATTTATTCTAGCTTTTGATCAGGGTACAACCAGCTCTCGGGCTATACTCTTTAATCGGGAAGGCAATATTATATCCCAAGCTCAAAAAGAGTTTGAACAAATTTTTCCCACACCGGGATGGGTTGAACACGATCCGAATGAAATATGGTCTTCACAGACCAGTGTAGCTGCAGAAGCAGTTATCCGGGCCGGTATCAATCCCCGGGAAATCGCGGGAATCGGTATTACCAACCAAAGAGAAACCACGATTGTCTGGGACCGTAAAACCGGTCAACCTGTATACAACGCAATCGTATGGCAAGACCGCAGAACGGCCGAACTGACTGATCGACTCAAAAAAGAGGGGATGGCTGAACTGTTCCGTTCAAAGACAGGCCTGATACTAGACCCGTACTTCTCGGGTACAAAAATAAAGTGGATCCTCGATAACGTAGAGGGCGCTCGGCAAAAGGCTGAAAAGGGTGATCTGCTGTTCGGTACCGTAGACTCCTGGCTAATTTGGAAGATGACCGGCGGCAATGTTCATGTCACCGATGTCACCAATGCCAGTCGGACGCTGTTATATAACATCCGTGAGCTAAAATGGGATCGTGAACTGCTGGATATTCTTGACATTCCCTCTTCCATGCTACCGAAGGTTCGTACTTGCAGTGAAGTTTACGGGGAAACAGCCGGCGAAATTTTTGCCCCCCGGATTCCTATTTCCGGCATTGCCGGCGACCAGCAAGCGGCCCTGTTCGGACAGGTTTGTACACAAAAAGGGATGGCGAAGAATACCTACGGTACCGGCTGTTTTATGCTGATGAATACCGGATCCACCCCCATCACCTCTGATAATAAATTATTGACAACCATCGCCTGGCAGCTGAATGACAGGGTTGAATATGCCCTGGAAGGCAGTGTTTTCATGGGCGGAGCTGTCGTCCAATGGCTGCGTGACGGGCTTAAGGTGATCAGCAGTTCGGAAGAAATTGAAGAACTGGCATCGCGCGTCGAACACAGCGGCGGCGTGTACCTGGTGCCGGCATTCTCAGGGCTTGGGGCACCGCACTGGGATCCGCATGCACGCGGGACCATCACTGGCCTGACACGGGGTACCACTGCTGCCCACCTGGCCCGCGCCGCCCTCGAAGGTATTGCCTTTCAATCCGTAGACTTGCTCAAAGCGATGGAAACAGATTCAGGTATCCGGCTTAAAGAACTTAGAGTAGACGGCGGAGCCTCCGTCAACAAACTGTTGATGCAATTCCAGGCCGACATTCTCGGGGTTCCGGTGGTACGGCCTTCTATTACCGAAACTACGGCACTGGGAGCCGCATACCTGGCCGGTTTAGCTGTGGGCTTTTGGTCGGATCTTGACGAGATATCACAGCAGTGGGAAATCTCAACAACTTACCATCCCGAACTGGAGAAAGACAAAATTGAAACACTTAAAAGCGGATGGAATCGGGCCGTCGAACGAGCCAAGGGATGGAATAAAACTGACTAGCTATACGTGAGTTAATAATACTGACATTATTATGGATAGAGACCAACAAATACAGCACCTAAAAGACAAACCGGAAGTTTGGGATTTTATCATTATCGGCGGCGGGGCCACAGGCCTGGGAACAGCTGTCGAAGCGGCTTCTAGGGGGTATAAAACGCTGTTGCTTGAGCAGCATGACTTTGCAAAAGGGACCTCCAGCCGAAGTACCAAACTGGTGCACGGTGGTGTTCGATACCTTCGCCAGGGAAACGTTGCACTGGTACTGGAAGCACTGAGAGAACGCGGACTGTTGATGCGCAATGCCCCACACCTGGTAAAAAACCAATCTTTTATTGTTCCCAACTACGACTGGTGGGAAGGCCCTTTCTACGGTATCGGACTCAAAATTTACGATAAGCTGGCGGGCGACCTGGGGCTGGCCCCCACCACACGACTCTCTCGTGACGAAGTCCTTAAATATATCCCCACCCTTGAATCCAAAGGCCTAAACGGCGGGGTTATTTATCATGACGCCCAATTCGACGATTCCCGGCTTGCCGTCAACCTATTGCAAACGCTATATGATCAAGATGGCATTGGCATAAACTATACAAAAGTGACCGGGCTGCTCAAAGCGAATAGCCTTATTTCCGGGGTCACGGCCCGCGATGAGTTATCGGGAGAAACATTTGAAATCCAGGGACGTGTCGTAGTCAATGCCACCGGTGTTTTCACAGATAGCATTCGAAAAATGGATGATCCGGACATCGACTCCATCATTCAGCCAAGCCAGGGGGTCCATATTGTCCTCGACAAATCATTCCAGCCCGGGGAAAGTGCAATTATGGTCCCTAAAACTGATGACGGACGCGTTCTTTTTGCTGTGCCATGGTATAACCGCATCATTGTAGGCACCACCGATACCCCTGTAGCATCTCCCTCCCTGGAACCCAGGGCCATGGACGAGGAAATTGACTTTCTTTTGACTCATGCCGCCCGGTACCTGACTAAGGATCCCGAACCGGATGATGTCCTCAGCGTCTTTGCGGGACTCCGTCCCTTGGTTTCTCATGGCAATAACAAGCGCACCGCCAACATCTCGCGGGACCACTCCCTGATCATTGATCCATCCGGACTGGTAACCATCACCGGTGGCAAATGGACGACGTATCGAAAAATGGCTGAAGATACGGTCAATGAAGCCTCTGTCGTAGCAGGACTCGATGAACGTGAGTCGATTACGGAAAACCTTCGCTTGCACGGTTGGCTTAAGAACTCAGAAGCGGCCGACCCCTATGAGATGTATGGATCCGATGCCCTTTCACTGAAAAAGATGGCAGAAGAGAATCAAGGCTGGGAAAAACCATTGCATCCCAACTTACCCTATGGAACCACTGAAGTGATATGGGCGGCCCGCAATGAAATGGCCCAGACTGTCGAGGATGTGCTGGCACGCCGTACGCGGGCCCTGTTACTCGATGCCCGCGCTAGCATCAAAATGGCAAAACCGGTGGCCGAACTGCTGGCCAAAGAGCTCTGCCACAATGAAGAATGGATAGAACAACAAGTCAAAGAGTATACCGAACTGGCCAAGGGATATTTGTTGACCCCTTAACCGGAGCTTTAAGTCCCCTGGGTTCAGCCATTTTTAGAAAGCTGTGCCCTATTTAAACATTGCAATAAACCCACGTTTTTATATTTTCGGAGTTCTATATCAAATACAGAAATAACCCACTTAATGCCTGATAGCGAAATAAAGAAGGACCTCACCGAAGGAGCAGAACGCAAAGCCGATGTTGTCAACCGTCGTCGTCCCAATCGAATTTCATCGCATCGAGTCGATGGTAACGTCCTCTATTTCAAATCGAAAAATACTATAACGCTCCGGATCACCGTCCACACCCCGGAAATCATCCAGTTTAAATATATTTTAGAGGGTGATAACCCCTCTGATTTTTCCTATGCCATTGACCCGGGTTTTAAACCCGGAACCGTCTCCTTTGAACTAAAGGAACAAGACTCCCATTTTGAGATTTCAACCGATTCCCTTCTTTGCCGCATTGCAAAAAAAGATATGAAGGCTGTATTCCTGGACCAGGAGGAAAATGTGCTTTGCAAGGACAAAAAACCGTATTTCCGCAAAGACAGCCTCATGAAGGGCATCACCGAGGTCAGGATCACCAAAGAGGCTCCGGCCGATACCACCTACTACGGGCTTGGAGATAAAATTACAAAAGAAGGCTTGCGCGGCGAATCCTTTGAAAACTGGAACACTGATTCCTATGCCTATGAGCTTGATGATTGGCGGGACCCCCTGTACCGGAGCATCCCGTTCTATGCTGCACTGAACAATGGACAAGCTTATGGCATCTTCATGGATAATACGTACCGGTCCAAATTCGACTTCGACTCCAAAAGGGACGACAGCCTAGTCTTTTCGGCCGCTGGCGGATGCATGAACTATTATTTTATCTATGGCCCGGAACTTACCACGGTGACCGAACGATATACCCAGCTGACGGGAACCCCCGAAATGCCCCCGTTGTGGGCCCTGGGCTATCACCAATGCCGATGGAGCTACTTCCCTGAATCACGTGTTTGTGAAATTGCCGATACCTTCCGCAAAAAGAATATCCCCTGCGATGCCATTTACCTGGACATCGATTATATGGACGAGTATCGCTGTTTTACCTGGGACAGGGAACGTTTTCCCAACCCCGGGGAAATGATTTCGGACTTAAAAGAGAAGGGATTCAAGACCGTTGTCATGATTGACCCCGGGATCAAAGTAGATGACAACTATTTTGTTTATAAAGAAGCATTGGAAAAGGACTACTTCTGCAAACGCCCCGACGGTGAACTCATGACCGGTCCGGTATGGCCACCTAAAGTGGCTTTCCCGGACTATACGGATCCCGAAGTTCGGGAATGGTGGGGCCAACTTTATGAAGCATTTATACAACAAGACGGAGTCGGCGGAGTATGGAATGATATGAACGAGCCCGCCGTCTTTGAAGTGAACAGCAAAACCTTCCCGGAAAATATCCGTCACAATTTTGACGGGCAACCTTCCAGCCACAAGAAGGCACATAACATCTACGGAATGCAAATGGCCAGGGCATCGCTCAGCGGAATCAAGAAATTCAACAACGGCAAACGGCCGTTTCTGCTGACCCGTGCCAATTTCTCCGGAGGGCAACGTTATGCCGCCCTCTGGACCGGCGATAACATCGCCAACTGGGAACACCTTCGGTTAGCCAACCAACAGTGCCAGAGGCTCAGCATCTCAGGATATTCTTTTGTCGGCTCCGATATCGGCGGTTTTGTAGAACAACCCAGTGCGGAACTGTTCACCCGCTGGCTTCAGCTCGGTATCTTTCACCCGCTCTTCCGTAACCACAGTATGGGCTACAATGTGGATGGGGGGGCTGCCGTGCAAAAGGATGCTGTCGAACTCCAGAAGGCAAGGGCCGATGCCGACCAGGAGCCCTGGACATTCGGAGATCAATACACCGAAATCAATCGTTCCATTATCGAACTGCGATATCGACTACTCCACTACCTGTACACCGCATTCTGGCAATATGTGAACGAAGGCACTCCCATCTTGCGTCCACTCCCCTATGTTGATCAAAGCGATCTCAAGGCCGAAGAATATACCGAGGAATTCCTTTTCGGCGACAACATCCTGGTATCACCGGTTGTACAAAGAGGGAAACGAAAGGTTGAAACATATTTTCCTGAAGGAAGATGGTATGACTTTCGTACAAATCACTGTTATGCGGGCCCAAAAAGCTGCACCATTGATGCCCCACTGAACGAGATTCCTTTTTTCGTTAAAGAGGGGACGGTGTTGCCATTACGCGAGTTAATGCAGTACACCCGGGAACGAGATCCCGAAGTATTAGAACTCAATATTTACTACGCGGAAAGCAACTCCGAAACTATCCTGTATGAAGATGCAGAAGACGGGTATGATTACAAAAAGGGTAACTATCGGCTCAGCAGCTTCCGGATGGTTCCGGATACCGAAGATAAAAGGCTGATCATAAAAAAGACACAGGAAGGCGACTGGGTTCCCAGCTATTCCAACATAAAAGTCAATATTATCGGCCTTCCGTTTAGCTGCAAGACCATTCGCCTGGACGGCTATGAAGTGGAAGTAAAAACAGATCAATTGAGCACAGGCAACGTCTACAAAGCGCACATTGACGGCGATTTTAACACATTAGAAGTGTGCGGCTAGGGTGGATTTTACGGCACTGGTGACCAAACCGTGCTTATAAAGCTATTCAAGAATTTTCTTATTAAAGCATAATTTTTCAGAATTCATGAGCTGTTCATTACAATTATTTTCATCTCTCCCAGTAATTCATTACCTATAATTTTTATTTATTCTACTGCAGGTTTATTACTTAACAAATAGTAACGGCTGATTTTTGGGGTCACAGCCATAATGAAAATCATATGCAGACATTTGAGTTAAGTTATATAGACATAGCTATCGTCCTGGGGTATATCATCGGGGTGCTAATACTCGGCTTTTATTTTGGGGCCAAACATGAGGATGCCGAAGATTATTTCCTGGCCGGCCGAAACTTAACATGGCCACTCATTGGTTTTTCCCTGTTCGCTTCCAACATTTCCAGCAACAGTATAATAGGGCTAACCGGCTCGGGTTATGCAGAGGGCGCCGGTTTTTCGGTTTACAGTTACGAATGGATGGCCATTGTGGTACTGATTATATTTGCCATCTTTTTCCTGCCTTTCTATCTGAAAAACCGTATTTATACGATTCCGGAATACCTGGAACGCCGCTACGATTACCGGGCAAGGGCTTACGCCTCTTCGGTAGCCATTATTCTTAACGTGCTGGTAGATATTTCAGCTACGCTCTACGCGGGCGGGATCGTTATTCAGCGCATTTTCCCGTCCTTTCCTCTCTGGATGGTCATCGCACTGCTCGCCGTTGTTGCCGGTGTGTATACTATTTCGGGAGGACTGACAGCGGTAGTCTATACCGATGCTGTTCAGGCAGTCATTCTCATCATTGGTTCTATCATTATCACCTATTTTGCCTGGGATAAATCCGGCGGATTTTCAGCCGTCATGAAAATTACCGACCCTTCCCACTTTGATATCATTAAGCCCGCCAGCGACAGTGAATTGCCCTGGCCGGGACTTTTTACCGGCGTCTTTTTGCTTGGCTTCTATTTCTGGGGAACCAACCAGTACATTACCCAGCGTGCCCTTGCCGCACGGACGACCAGCGAAGGACAATGGGGCTCGATATTTGCCGGTTTTCTGAAAATTTCCATCCTGTTCATCATGATCATGCCCGGGGCCTTTGCACGCGTACTGTATCCCAACCTGGAGGGGAATGTTGATTTAGTATATCCCACAATGATGTTTGACTTACTGCCGGTCGGCATACTCGGACTGGTGCTTTCGGGGCTTATAGCCGCCATGATGTCAAGCATCGACTCGGGACTCAACTCTGTATCCACACTGGTAACGATGGACCTTTACAAACGGTTGCGCCCCGAAAAATCCAATGAAGAACTTATGGGCATCGGCCGATGGATCACCTTTATCGTTATGCTTATTGCTGTAATATGGGCTCCGCAGATTCAAAATTTTACCAAGCTGTGGGATTACCTGCAACAAGCCTTGTCTTGGTTTGCCCCTCCGGTGGTGGCACTGTTTGCCGTCGGGCTGTTCTGGAAACGAGCAAACTCCAAAGGTGCACTTTGGTGTATCATTGTAGGAGCAATTCTTTCTGTTCTGGCCATCGTGTTCAATAACGCCCCGTGGAAACCACATTTCCTCTATGTAACAGGTATTCATTTTGCCGTCTGTTGTATTGCTCATTACATCGGCAGCATGCTGGGAGATGCTCCCTCTGCCGAAGTTGTTGAGAATACTGTATGGTCGCCCGCTTCATACCACCAGGAAACATTGGAGCTGCAACAAAAAGCATGGTATAAAAATTACCGCTATCAGGGAGCCATGCTCGTAATGGTAATAATAGTCATTCTGATTATCTTCTAGCATGAAGCTAGAACTACTGGAAAAACAAGCACTTGCGTTGCTGCAACAGGCATGCTGTTCCTATGGTATTTTGGCCAGCCCTGACGAACAGGACAACTATCGCCGGCTATGGTCCCGTGATTCCATGATTGCCGGTATTGCCGGCTTGCTGGCCGGCAACGGAACGGTTATGGAAGGATTCCGTAACTCCATTGTCACTCTCGCAGACTACCAGCATCCGCGTGGCATGATTCCCTCGAATGTACTGCCCGACGACTCAGAATCCAGTGTTAGTTACGGTACCCTGGCAGGCAGGGTTGACGCCACGGTATGGTTTACGGTCGGCGCCTGCCTTTACCTACTTAATTATCCCGATAACAGGCTGAAAAAGAGCCTCCGGCCCAAGCTCGAAAAAGCGCTAACCATCCTGGACCATTGGGAGTTCAACGGGAGAGGCTTGCTTTATACACCACTAAGCGGTAACTGGGCAGATGAATATCCCGTCGAAGGACACACGCTCTATGACAATGCGCTCCGGCTCTGGGGCCTGACCTTGTATACCAGGCTATATGAAGACGAAGAACGCCAGAAGCAGGCGCAGACTATCCGGGAATGTATCGCACTTAATTTCTGGCCCCGAACATCAGCCGTCGACCATCCGGGAATTTACCATCGACGGGCTTTCTCAGAGCTGGCCGGATGCAAGCCTGATCACTTTGCCTGTTCCATCGATCCCAAAGGATATAACAGGCGATTTGATGCAGCGGGCCACGGATTGGCCCTGTTGATGGGACTGGCCGGTAAAGAACAGCTACAGGGTATTAAAAAATATATTAATGGTATTTTTAAAGCTTTGGGAACCAAGCTGGTTCCCGCTTTCTGGCCTGTCATCACCGAACAGGATACCGAATGGGACGCCCTGCGTCAAAACTACAGCTACGACTTTAAAAACAGGCCGAACCATTTTCACAATGGGGGCATTTGGCCTGTTTGGATGGGATGGCTGGCCCTGGGCATGAGCACAAACGGGGACCCCGAATTTGCCCAAAGTACGCTAGAAGCCCTGATGGAGATTGAAAATCCACGGGATATTGGCTTTCGGGAATATATTTCATCTGATACATTACAACCGGGCGGTAAAGATAACCTTTGCTTTAGTGCGTCAGGACTACTATTTCTTATATATTCAATTAAGCATACATCAATCCCGAAACTGTATATAAGCAGGGGCTCCAGCCACTAAAACATCAACTTTTTTAGCAACATACATATTGCATGATTGGTGACATCATCCATATTAAGAAACACCACCTGCCCCCGGCTCATAAAATATTTGATATGATCAGGGAGTCCGTTCAGGAATCAAAAAAGGTGTATACCATTACCATCGGCGGGGAATCAGGTAGTGGTAAATCCACCCTGGGTTTAGCTATACAACAGGTGCTCCAGGAGTCCGGGTACAAATCGTTTATATTTCATATCGACGACTATTTTAAACTTCCGCCCAAAGACAACCATGAAAATCGATTGAAGACCCTTGCCAATGTCGGCCCCCAGGAAGTGGATCTTGACCTCCTGCAGAAACACATCGAGCTGGCGAAAAAGGGAGTCAAAAAGCTTGAAAAACCTCTCGTTCATTATAAAGAAAATCAGATTCGGTACGTATCCGTCGATATGAGTGATGTGGATGTGATTATCGTCGAAGGGACCTATACCACCGTGCTGAAGGGCATTGACTGCAAGGTATTTATGCTACGGAATTATGAGGATACCTATGAAAACCGGGTTAACCGGGCCCGCGATCCCATCATTCCTTTTAACGAAGAAGTATTAAAAATTGAACATGGCATTATCAAAGAGCATGCAAAAAAAGCTCACATACTCGTAGACAAAAATTACCTCATACACCCACAAAAATAATAATAAACACCGGATCCCATTGATTGGAAAACGTCTGTGACCCGCTGTTTACTAACCTGAATACGCAACTATGAAAAACTGGAAAATCAAGCTCTCTCTTTTTCTTAACTATCTTGTATTTGCCATCCTTCTCAACAGCGTGGGTATTGTTATTCTACAGGTTCAAATCGATTACAATATCACGAAAGAAGCCGCCTCCGTACTGGAGGGGTATAAAGATTTATCTATAGCTTTCTTTTCTTTCCTCATAGCTTCATACATCCCCCGTTTCGGGTATAAAAAATCAATGCTGGCAGGCTTGCTTTTCGTCACTGTAGGTGCCGTTGCCATGCGCCTTGTCGGCGGGTTTATGATGACCAAGATCTTATTTGCCTGCGTCGGGGTCAGTTTTGCCCTTATTAAGGTTTCTGTCTATTCCACCGTGGGATTGGTTACCGATGATGCCAATGAGCACAGCAGCTTTATGAACCTGCTGGAGGGTATGTTTATGCTGGGCGTACTTGCAGGATATTGGCTCTTCGGCTGGTTTATCGATATGGCCAATACGTCATCCCAAATCATTTGGCTGGATACCTACTGGGTATTAGCCGCCATCTCGGCTTCGGCATTTGTGCTGTTACTGTTCACCGAGCTGGATGAAAGCGAGGTTCAGGAAGATAGCCAGGATTTCAAGGAAAGCTTCATCGAAATGGTGGGGCTCGTCCGCCTGCCGCTGGTCCTTATTTTTATTGCTTCAGCCTTTTTATACGTCTATATCGAGCAGGGCATCGGCACCTGGATTCCGACGTTCAATAATAAGATTCTGCATCTCCCCAATTCGATGAGTGTACAGGCCACCAGTATTTTTGCGGCCACCACAGCCATCGGGCGGCTGGCCAGCGGGGCCATCATGAAAAAGGTAAACTGGTTTTGGGTACTCATCACTTCCATTGCCTGTTCTATGATACTTGTCGTCTTGGTGCTTCCGCTTGCTCACGGCGTTGAACCGGGGTCGGTCACCGGTTGGCTGAACGCCCCGTTTGCGGCTTATATATTTCCCATGATCGGGCTTTTTATCGCACCTATTTATCCCACACTCAGTTCTACGATTCTCAGTAAGCTGCCTAAAGCCAAACAAAGTGGCATGACCGGGCTTATCGTGATCTTTTCCGCACTGGGGGGCACTACGGGATCCATCATCACCGGCTTTGTCTTCGGACGATTGAATGGCATTACGGCCTTTTACCTGGAGCTCATTCCCATGACTATTCTGTTGCTGATTCTGTTTCCGTACCGGAAACTGCGCGAAAATTTTGAGTTTGAAAGTTTAATCGGCGATACAGAATAGATCACTTTGTATTCAACCGGCTATACACGCCGAGACGAGATAATCAGATTTATTTCAATCGCATATTTTTACTAACATTCTATTATGACTGTCATCAATCCGGATATCGTTGATCATTATATTCAGCTAAGCGGACCGCTTTTCGAGGACGTGCAACAATCGGGCATCTTTCCCGACTCCAAAACCTTTGTAGACAGCATCCCGAAAAGTGATCCACAGAAGATCCTGGATAAATACGAAAATTTGAAAAGCCGTCCCTCCTTCAATCTCAAGGCCTTTGTCTACGAGCATTTTAAGATCCCGGGAGAAGATCCTCCTGACGATCTGCCTTCGGGAGGATCTATGGAGGAGCATATTGACCAGCTCTGGGAGTACCTGAGCCGACAGGCGGATGAGCAAGAGTCCGATTACAGTACACTGATCCCCTTGCCTCATCCCTATATTGTACCCGGCGGCCGTTTTCGCGAAATATACTATTGGGATACTTATTTCACTGCCGAAGGCCTGGCCACGGCCGGACGAATGGATATCGTACAAAACCTGGCACGTAACTTCGCCTGGCTAATCGAAAAGGTTGGCCATGTACCCAATGGGAACCGGTATTATTACGTAAGCCGATCCCAACCGCCGTTTCTTTCCCTGCTGGTCGATCTCATAGCCCGAAAAAAGGGTGAAGAAGCAATCGAAGAATTCATTCCCGTTTTGGAACAGGAATATCAATTCTGGATGCAGGGAAGTGAAAAGCTGGACGATGGTGAGCCACATCGCAGAGTTGTAAATACCAGCGGTCATTTGCTGAATCGATATTGGGATGACCGGCCCCTCCCACGCGAAGAATCCTGGAAAGAAGACATTGAGCTTGTAGCCAACCTGGACTTTACCCAGTCCCGCGAGCATTACCGCGATATACGAGCAGCCGCCGAGTCGGGGTGGGACTTCAGCAGCCGCTGGTTCCGGGACGACAAGAGGATGTCCACCATCCATACAACCGACATCCTGCCCATTGACCTGAATGCCCTGCTTTATTACCTCGAATTAAAACTCGGTAAATGGACCAAAGGGACTACCGGCCAACAGTATGCCCGGGCAGCCGAACAACGAAAAACAATATTTGACCGTTTCTTCTGGAATGATACCGAGGGCTTTTATTTCGATTATGACTGGCGGCAAAGAGAGCAAACAAAAACGTGGTCACTGGCTGCTGCCTTCCCTCTTTTTCTGGGCCTGGCTTCCGACCAACAAGCCCAATCGGTAGCAGATAACCTGGAGCGCAAATTTCTCAGAGACGGCGGACTGGTCACGACGCTCAACGAAACGGGACAGCAGTGGGACTCCCCCAACGGTTGGGCCCCGCTGCAATGGGTAGCTGTCCGCGGCTTGCACAGCTACGGGTATGATGGCCTGGCGCGTAACATTATTTTGCGATGGGTGGACCTTAACAAGTCGGTTTATCATCGTACCGGAAAGATGATGGAGAAGTACAATGTGTGTGACCTCAGCTTGAAAGCGGGCGGGGGTGAATACCCGCTTCAGGACGGCTTTGGCTGGACCAACGGGGTAGCGGTGGCTTTCAGAGATATTCTGCATGCCGAAAATAAGTGATGCTTTAGAACCGTTTTAGCCGAATATCAGGTTGATTGCTGTTTCGTGTTGCCGGATCAGGATAGATTTCTCGACTTCGGCCTGCAAAACCACAGCCCTGCGCTCGAAATGAACTGTGTTTAAAATCAAGCAGCCATCGCTTTTTTCTCACTAAAAGGTTCACCTTTTTTACCGACAGCAAAAGCCTGCCTCAGAAGTTTATGGGCAATAGCTACTTTGATCACTTTCTCAGGTTTTCCTTTCTTCTTCAATCGGTTATACATTTGTCGGCAACCAGGATTACAGGTTTTCGCCGCCCAGCTGCACATATACAGTAACTTTCGCATCTGCGGGCACCCCATCTTCGTGATGCTTCCCCGACCTTTAACCGATGATCCCGACTCCCATACCCGGGGACAAAGACCTACGTAGCTGGCCAGCTTGCGGCCGCTGTCAAAGCGGGTAAACCCATCGGTAATCATCAGCAGGTGAATGGCTGTTTTTTCGCCTATCCCAGGAATGCCCAGCAAGGCTTCCAGCTGGATCGCCCACTCCTGTTGGGCCAACGCTTCCATTCGTTTGTCTATGCGGGCCAGTTGCCGGGCTATTTGGCCTCGTTGCTCGGCGATAAGCGTTCCAACCAGCGGTTCCACGTCCTGTTGGCCAAATG
>JASFMR010000091.1:0-13973 GCA_050117475.1 Balneolaceae bacterium
GTTGGCAACACTTTGAAATTATCCCCGGGTGGCTGGCTTTTCACTATACCGAAAACCCGGGTATGGCACTTGGGATGAGATGGGCTTCGACCGAGGTTATCAGTATGATTGCCATCGTGGCTACGATCGGCATTTTATCCTATGTGCTATATAATAGGAATGATGCTACCAAAGGCTACCTGTTTTGCATGGGGCTGGTACTCGGCGGTGCCTTTGGGAATATCATCGATCGCCTGTTTATGGCCCGTATTCAATCCTATGGGGGGATCTTGCAGGGCCATGTTGTGGATTTCATTCATTTTACCCTCACCATTGACGGGTATCCTGTTTTTCCATACATCTTTAATGTGGCTGATATTGCAATAAGTACCGCCATTATTTCAATGCTGCTGTTCCATAAAAAAATTATGCCGGGCAAGGAAAAGCAGGACGATGAGCAGGCACAAGGCATATCCACGGAGGAACAGGATGATGATCCGGGGTTTACATCAGGAGAGCAAAACCTATCTGCAGAATAAAGGGAATAGGCCGTTAATAAAATTCAATTCGGCGCTATGATGTTTATTCGTCTTCGTTTTTAATAATGCTGTCCAGAAATTCCGAGCTGTGTGGATCAACATCGTCTAGGTTCAGGTGATGTCCCATCTTGTCGCGCTTTGTTTTGAGATAGCGAACATTTTCCGGGTAGGCACCGACCTCAATGGGTACGCGTTCTACCATCTCAAGGCCAAAACTTTTCAATCCCACCCGTTTGACGGGGTTGTTGGTCATCAAGCGCATCTTGGAAACGCCCAGTGAACGCAGGATTTGGGCACCTACCCCATAATCCCGGTGATCAGGTTCGAAGCCGAGTGCCTCGTTGGCTTCCACCGTATCCATCCCTTGTTCCTGCAGTTTGTAGGCTTTCAACTTATTGACAAGGCCAATGCCGCGGCCTTCCTGGTTCATATACAGAACGACGCCCCGGCCTTCTTTTTCAACTTGTAACAGCGCTTGGTGGAGCTGCTCTCCGCAATCGCACCGCTTGGAACCGAAAATGTCACCGGTCATACATGAAGAATGCACACGAACCAACACCGGATCGTCCTCGTTCCATTCCCCTTTACAAAGTGCCAGGTGATGATCGCCGGTCAGACGTTCTTCAAAAGCGTGGAGTGTGAAATCCCCGTAGATAGTAGGAAGATTGACATCCACAATCTTACGCACCAGGGATTCATTTTTCATACGATAAGCAATCAGATCCTTGATGCTGATTAATCTCATATCAAATTCTTTGGCAATCTCCACAAGATCGGGCAGGCGGGCCATGGCCCCGTTGTCTTTCATAATCTCGCAAATGATGCCGGCCGGTTTGAGCCCCGCCATTCGGGCTAAATCGATAGCTGCTTCAGTGTGTCCGGCGCGGCGAAGAACTCCTCCATTGGTCCCGATAAGCGGAAAAATATGCCCGGGCCGCCGAAAGTCTTCAGGCTTGGCATCGTCCTTAATCATTTCCTTAATTGTGTTGGACCTGTCGGCGGCCGAAATACCCGTGGTTGTCAGCTCTTTATGGTCCACCGATACAGTGAAAGCCGCTTCGTCGGGATCGGCCCCCTCCGTAACCATATAATCGAGATTGAGTGAGTATGCCTTCTGGCGGGTGATAGGCACGCAAATCAGGCCGCGCCCGTATTTCGCCATCAGGTTGATTGCTTCAGGTGACACTTTTTCGGCGGCCATCACAAAGTCGCCCTCATTTTCGCGGTCTTCGTCATCCGCAACAACAACAATGCGACCCTGTTTAATATCTTCGATAGCTGATTCTATGCTATCGAAATTTATTTCGCCGGACATAACAATCTGAGTACTTAATTAATCTTTATTCGGGTTCACGTCTGTGATTGAGCTTTTTTTGAAACGTGCTTTTACTCCATTGTCAATTTCAGCCAGGACTGTGTCCTCATCAACAGTGGTTACGCGGGCAATCATTCCCCCGCTGGTAACGATTTTGTCACCTTTTTCGATGTTATCAACCATCTTTTGAATTTCTTTTTGACGTTGGCTTTGAGGACGGATAATAAAAAAGTAGAAGATGAGGAAAATAGCGCCCAAAAATACCAGGTTGATCCATCCCCCACTCTCCGGAGATCCCATCAATAAAAGTGCTGTATTAAACATGAAATAATAATTTTAGATTACATACTAACAATTTTTAAAATAGCTCCTAAAGATAGCATTTTTGCAGCCTTGCTCCAATTGTTGAGATGTAGAGATGTAGGATTACATATTGCCCCTTTCGAACAATATATGCAGGGATTTACGGCCAGAAATCCCTGCTTCAATTAGATCAGCTGTGAAGGTGTCGTATCCCGATATGCTAATCCCGGTGAAACTTCCTTCCCGTTTTGGCATGATCCTTCAGGATATCGGCTGCCTTGAAGCGGGGGCCAATTTCCTGTTCAAACTTGCCTAGCCTGTCTAAGATAGTATCGGCTCCTTCCCGGTCGATATAGCGGAACGGCCCTCCCAGGAAAGGAGGGAAGCCCAACCCGAGTACGGCTCCCAGGTCTCCGTCTGTAGGGGTGCGCAGTATATTTTCCTGCAGGCACCAGGCCGCTTCATTGACCATCGTCAGCACCATTCGCTGCTGTACCGTGTGTTCATCCATAGACTTCCGATCTTGTCCCCCAAAGTATTCATAGATTTCACTATTGGGTTCTTTTTTCTTCGTTTTGGAGCCCTTCTGCTCGTATTTATAAAATCCTTTTTTGTTTTTCCTTCCCTTGTAGCCTTCCTCAAAGAGTGTTGTCGGTTTTTTACTGGGATGAACGCCGCGCCGGGCAAACATGTCACTCAGCACTTCGGTGATGTGTGCCGCGACGTCGATACCCACTTCATCAAAAAGTGCGGCCGGCCCCACCGGGAACCCAAATTGTTTCATGTGTCTATCCAGTTCCCCGATAGCAATACCCTCTTCGAGCAGCATGAGTGCTTCGTTCATAAAAGGGGCCAGTATGCGGGTTGTATAAAAGCCGGGGCCGTCATTAACCACAATCACGTGCTTGCCCTGTTGGATCCCGACTTGCCGGGCTGTGGCGGTCACCCAATCGGCTGTTTTGTTTGTAGTTATGACTTCCATGAGCGGCATTTTGGGTACGGGTGAAAAATAATGCATCCCAACCACTTGCTCGGGCCTACTCGAGGCCTCGGCAATGTCATGGATGGGAAGGGAAGACGTATTGGAGGCAAAAATACAGGTATCGGCAATCACATCTTCTACCTCCTTTAGGATGCGCTTTTTGAGGTCAAGGTCTTCAAATACCGCCTCTATAACCATATCTACACTTTCGAAACCTTTATAGCCTTCCGTAGTGGTTACCAGGCTGGAGATGCGATCCCGCTCGAACGAAGATATGATATGTTTCTTATGTTTCTGTTCCAGGTTGTCCCATATGTTCTTTTTGCCCCGGCTGGCCTGTTCCATATGTTGGTCTTTTAGCAGTACTCGGTACTCATTATTTACACTAATATCTGCAATGCCCGACCCCATGAGTCCAGCCCCGAGAACGCCAATCTTAGTTACCTCTTTCGCCCGGTCTTCCATGGGGTTCTTCTTTGCACTTTGCATCGCAAAAAAGAGGTTCACCAGTGCCTTCGATTCCGGTGTCGCGGCCAGCTTTCCAAAACTCACCGATTCGAGTTCCAGTCCGGCGCGCATACCTTTTTCATAGCCTTCTTGCACGCAGTCGATGATCTTGAGGGGGGCCGGGTAGTTGCCTTTGGTATTAGAGAGTGCTTGTTTCCGCGCCTGGGAATAGATTATTCTACGCAGGGGACTCAGGCCTTCCATGAGCTGATGGAGCAGGCTTCGTTTGTCCTTCCGTTCATATTTGGAAGCGTTTAATTTTTGCACGGCTGCTTTAGCTGCTATTACGATCGCATCCTTATGTGTCAGCTCATCCGCCAGGCCCATTTTATAAGCCTGCCGGGGATACATGTTCTTGCCCGTAAGCAAATAAGTAAGGGCATTCTGTATGCCAATAAGCCGTGGTAAGCGTTGCGTGCCTCCGCCCCCGGGCAGCAGGCCCAGTTTCACTTCAGGCTGGCCCAGCACCGTGTTAGAATGGTTAGAAACCACCCTGTAGTGGCAGGCCATTGCCACTTCCAGCCCGCCTCCCAGGCAGGAGCCGTGAATAGCCGCAACAACAGGTTTGGGATACGACTCCAGTTTAAGCAACAACTGATTACCGGTTCGGCTTAGCTCCTCTATGCCCTTCGGGGCTTCCTTGTTTTTAAGCATTTCGATGTCGGCACCGGCAATAAAATTGTTTTCCTTGCCGCTGACCAACACCATCCCATCGATGGACTCCGGGGGCGTATTTTCAAGCAGGTCCCGGAATTCAGCAATCAGTTCCTCATTGAGTTTATTCACTTTTTCCCCGTCTTGGTCGAGCGTCACAACCAAGATGCCATCTTCTTTCTCTGTTGATAAGTAGCTCATAGTGATATAAATAATTTCAAAATTGGGATCATTGTAATATCTGCGCTGTTTAATGAAATCTTTCTAAAATCATCGCGTGACCCTGCCCGCCTGCCGCACAAGCGGCAATGAGAGCGAGATTGCCGTCTTCATGAATCAGGCGATCCGCAGCAGTCGTAACCAGCCTCGTGCCGGTTGCCCCGAAAGGGTGACCCAGCGAGAGTGATCCGCCCCAGCAGTTAAATTTATCCATTGGGATTTCCCCCACCCGGTGTTCTTTCCCCAGCTTTTCTTTGGCAAATTTATCGGAATTTAACGCTTTGAGTACAGTAAGAATTTGTCCCGCAAAAGCCTCATGAAATTCAAATACGTCGATATCTTTGAGCTGTAACCCCATTGACTCAAGAACCTTAGGGGTAGCATAGGCGGGACCAAGCAGTAGTTCGTTTTCCGGATCCTGGGCCACATAAGTGTATTCCCGTAAATAAGCTTTGGGAGTAAGCCCAAGATCAAGAGCCGTATCCTTTTCCATGATAAGCGAAGCTGAAGCCCCGTCCGTCAAAAAGGACGAGTTACCGGCTGTGATGGTGCCGTGTGGCTTAATGAATGCCGGACTAAGCTTCTCCAGTTTTTCCATGGATGTATCTTCCCGGAACCCATTGTCGTGCTCAATGACTTCGAAGTCGGGAGGTACTGACGCCGGAATAAGTTGGCTGTCGAGCAGTCCTTCATGCGTGGCTTTGGCCGCCAGCTGATGGGAGCGCAAGGCATATTCATCCTGCTCTTTACGGCTGATCCCAAAGTGAGCCGCCATGCGATCGCAGCTTTCTCCCATTGTTTCCCCGGTGGAAAATTCAGAGATAGAGGGAACCTCGGGAAGCAGGTCAGACGGACGCAACCCTTTAAAAAAGCCAAGGAAATCACCCGGTGATTTGTATTTCCGGGCATCCAGCAGTTTTTGTCGGAACTTTTTCCGGAATCGTACGGGGATGTCGGACATGGTCTCAGTGCCGCCCGCCAATATTATTTTTGCCTGCCCCGAACGGATAAGATCTACGGCGCTGCTGGTAGCCTGGTTGGAGGATATGCAGGCCTGGGTAACCGTATACGCGGGTACGGAATTTGGGATGCCGGCTCCCAGGGCCGATTCTCGTGCCACATTGCTGGTATTGACGTCCTGGATAACCGTTCCCATGATGACGCGGTCGATATCTTTGCCGCTAATCGCCGAACGGCCGATCAGCCCTTCGATGGCCATTCGTCCCAGATCATAGGCCATTAATTTTTTATAGCCGGTGCCCGAACGCTGGAAAGGAATCCGTCCCCCGTCAACGATTACTGCTTCAAACGGATAATTGTTTTTTGATTGATCAGCCATGATAACTTTTAATGAATGTGAAAGAAAAGGAAGACCGATTTAAGACTAAGTTGCTTGAATGTAACTCATTAGTCAAGATAAAGTTAACAGTGTTAAGTAACGAAAGGTTTGCATTTAAGGAAAGAGGGAATAAATGTTTTGTGTGAAATGAGATAATCCGTATATTTGTGCTCTCTCAAATCGGGTGGTTAGTTCAGCTGGTTCAGAGTATCCCGACTTGTCGGGAGGGTCACTGATCGCTCGAGAGTGTTGGATGCCCGGTAATTGGGGCATTTGAGATAAGGAATTTGAATTTTTGTTTAGATAATGGGTGGTTAGCTCAGCTGGTTCAGAGCACCTGCCTTACAAGCAGGGGGTCACTGGTTCGAATCCAGTACCACCCACACTATAAAAGGACATCTTCAAACAGAAGGTGTCCTTTTGTATTACAATCAATCAGGAGGGCGGATGTTTTACATTGTCCGAATTGATTAAAGTGCACTGGCAGACCCCTTGGCCAACTCCTTTTTGGTGAATCGGATCTCGAACGATGTTCCCTGGTGGTTTTCAACCGTCAAGCTTGCTTCCAACTGGTTTATGAGCGTATCTACAAGTGTCATACCCAGAGAACTGGTTTTCATAGATTTAAAGTCAGAGGGCAGGCCCCGTCCGTTATCGGCTACAACCAGATTAATTTGGTCATCCACTTCGGTGACTGTGATATTTATGTGTTTATCTTGATGCGCCCCCTCTTTGAACGCATGCTTGTAAGCGTTGGTAATCAATTCATTCAACAGCAAGGCAGTAGGAATAGCTTGATTAATGTTTAACGAGATCTCATGAGCTTGCAGATTCAGAGAGATTTTTTCTTGCAAATCAGAATTAAGAGTATCTTTGATATTTTGGAGCAATTTATCCAAATATCGTTGAAAATTAATATCTGTAAGTTGTTTTGACTGGTACAACATTTCATGGATCGAAGCCATCGATTGAATCCGAAGCTGGCTGTCGTTCAGCAGATCTTTTAGCGTTTTATCTTCGGTATTCAATGCTTGCAATTGCAGCATACCAGAGATGATGGCCATATTGTTTTTCACGCGGTGGTGAATTTCGGAGAGCAATATTTTTCGTTCTTCGGCTAGTTGTCGATCTGATATGTCAACAAATAATACATACCATCCGATGGTCTTATGGTTCGTCTTGACGGGTATCAAAACCATTTTGACCGACAACGGGCTGCCGTCCCTTCTCTTTCGTACAGTCTCGAGTTGTTGCGTTTCCCCTTTTTGGGCAGCTGCCAGGATTTGGGAAGATTCCTCTCTTAAATCGGTTGGTACCATGGCATCGAAGAGGTTATTCCTCAGAATATCCTCTTGGGAATACCCAAACATCTTTTCGAAACTACGGTTAATCCTCATATTGCCCGAGAAAGTATCAATATATATAATCCCAACAGGGGCATTAAGAAAGAGCTGGCTGTACAGCTGTTCATTTTGTTTTATTTTTTGTTCAACCTTCTTCCGTTCGGTTACATCGCGGGCCACTCCAATGACGACCTTTTTCCCTTTGTAGGTACCGGGTACCAGTTTAATTTCGGTAGTTTCATTTTGACAGAGTTTGGTTTCACGTTGGAATTCAAAAACCTGTGGATTGCCTTTATAGGCGGCCTCAAAATAGGGATCAATTTCCCGGAATTTGTCTTTTAGTTCCGGCAGCGCTTCTTTTGGCTTTTTGCCAATGAGCTGATCTTTTTCGAGCCCATACATTTGGGCTCCCGCTTCATTAACTTGCAGATAATGCCCTTCTCTGTTTTGAATAAAGATGCCGTCTCGGATGGAATTTATTAAATCCCGGTAGCCTTGTTCGTTTTCTTCGATTTGTTTTAAATATTGTTGGTGTTCGGTGACATCCCGGATGATCAGGTAGGCCAGTTGGTTGCCTTCTTTGTCCTCAAATGAAGAGCTAAGTACCTGTCCGAAAAAGGTCTTTCCCGACGACTTTCGAAATTCAAAGGTTCCTGAGATATTTCGCCATTCGTTTTGTTCACCGGTCAATGAGTCTACACTATTCGAAATTAAATCGGTACAATGCTGTCTTTGTAATTTTTTTTCGGGAATGCCAAAAAGGCGGGTCGCCGCATTATTGGCTGCTTTAACATCCCCACGGGAAGAGATTAATAGAATGCCTTCGTTGGTATTCTCGTAAAGCAATCGGAATTGATCAAGGCTGGAAACAACCGATCGCTTCCATCGTTTCATATCAAAAAATAATTTGATGATAGCACTGATAGCCAATATGGCCACCAGAATACCTATTATGGCAAGAATGTCAAAAAAGTTATTTTCAAGATGCGTGGCCGCCTCATCCATCAGATAGGTAAACTTTTTTTCATGTGTAGTCATCTGCTGATCCAGCCGGTATATCTCTGAGACCAGCGAGTCTTCCCTTGCTTCTGTTAGTTGACTTTGGGAGATGGCACTGTGCAATCGGGCAGCAAAGGTCTGTAGATGAGCGAAGTATGTTTCGGCGTTCTTTCGTTCTTGAAAGGCTTGATTGAAGGTCCGAGAACCGAGCACAATTTTGAAAGGTTGATCGCGGGTTATCAGGCAGCCATACACTTCAGCCATGTTTTGTACATTAATCCCATTATCCGGTTCATTGACCATCAAGTTTTGGTAAACCTTTGTGAAATTCGGGTTGGGATGATCCAGTTCTTTGCGGGCCGTAATGGATCCTTTGATAAATTTTAAATGCTGTTGGTATTTGGCGAAGTTATAGTTGTTATGGGAGTGAGCATATTGGGACAATTCGATAACTGCTTCTTTTTGATGCTTGGCCCAAATGCCCTGCTCGGCCACAAAACCACGCATACCGGCGGTATAATGTTTGATCTTGAGTCCGATCAGTAAAATGGCAATAATTGCGACTACAAAAAAAATGGACAGCACAATTAAATTGCGGTCCATTTTATACTGGTCATCATTAAAAAAATTTTTAAACATTTGATATAACCCCGGTTATCAACCTAGTTGCTCCTTATCCCCCAAATATTTCTGACCGTCTTAACATATCAAATGGCTTTTTATTGCTTTCAAACTTTAAATATTACTTTCTAAGGATATTTTTTGGAAAACATTCAATACATGCTACCCGAGGTCCGGGCCAAATCGTTGGAAATATATTAATATTTAATACTCCTAAACCTCTTTTTGTCGGGGTTTATCCTACAGTATTAATGGAATTTGCCTTTACTCTTTCAGTCAATTTTATAGTTACTCTTTGTGCAGTTAATAAATTTTGAGGGCATTTTTAATTATGAATAATAATGCGGCTCGATTTTCGGAATACTATTCCAAAATGAGTACCAGGGGATTTAAAGAACTAAAGCGAAGTACCTATAGGCTCAGTTATCATACCCATTTGACATTTTCCAATGGAGAAAAATGTATCTATGCAGCCGGGGGGTTTGTTGAAGAGGCTCTTACAAAAATATTTGACAATATTGATCAATATCATGCTGAGTTATTAGAGGTTTGATTAAGAATCCTCAAACTGATACAAGAGAAAACCATGGAAAGGAAAATACAAGAGAAATGGCATGAAATAAGAGGAACCGGGATCTATGCAACACCTCATTACATAGCCAAAAGCTCGGAGCTGGAACTGATATTCCAAAGAGGTATCTTTGAAAATGGAGAAGAAAATTTATTGAAGGTAACGAACAACCAAGTCATAACCTCTCGGCTGATAATGGACAAAAGAATGGTATTCAATTTCTTTCCTCTTGGAGATGGCAACAGATATATTATTGAAGGGATTACTTCCGAGAGAATAATTAAAGAACAAGAGCTGTCGTTGCCCCATACGCTCAAAAAAATACTGGTTGAACGAAGACGCATAAGGTACAATTAAAAAAGCCCCTCCCCTTTACGAGCAGGACTTCTAATACCGAACATGAGCTTTATACAAAGGTTGTAAGGGGGGATAGGCAATAACTACTTCCCTTCCTGCCCGGTCACTTCCCTATTATTTGCTATTTGGACAGCAAATAATAGTTTAATTGCTATAAATACTTTGATTACTTAAGAATCTATAGCCGGGCTCCTGTCATGTCAGATTGGAAAAAACGATATCTTTCTTCGGATCAAGAGTTGTTCTCAATTATTGATATCAATGATTTTAAATCGGAATGCGAAAAACAAAATTTTAAAAAGAATGAAAATTTGACCTCGGCCGGGCATATTTACACGGATCTGTTCTATCTTGAAAAAGGATTGGTCTGTTGTATCAATTTCCAAGACAAACGCACCCTTTGGTTTGAGATGGAAAAAAATTTCTTCACCTGTGCGCAGAGTTTTATCTATGGAACCCGATCCGGCAAAGAAATTAAATGCCTGGAAGCCGGCCGGGTCTACCGGTTAGATAAATCCAGGTTGAGAGCCTTGTGTGAAGGCAGTGCCAAATGGTCGAAATGGTGGATTCGTTTGCTTGAACATGAATATGTCAAGCTGCAGTTTTTTCAAGAGGAATTGCTGCATAAAAGTGCCGCCGACCGATATCACCTGTTGCTTGAAATGATGCCTGATCTTTCATCCAGAATTCCCCTCAAGAACATTGCTTCCTTTTTGGGAATCTCACAGGTCTCTCTGAGCCGTATACGTGCCGGGAAACAGTAAATTTATTTTTTAACATATGTAAAGGATAAAAATCGGTCATACCCCGATCTTTGGCACAAATAAGATCCAGGGTTAGATTAATGACAAATTGGAATTCATAAGATAAAAATGGAGGCAAGATGCAGAATCTGGATATTCTTATAGTCGGGGCCGGGGTCGCAGGATTGACCTGTGGCGGCCTGTTGGTGAAGCAGGGAATGGAGCCTGTTATTGTAGAACGAGAGGCTGAAGCGGATTTTAATAAATCAGGGTACATGCTGGGCTTGTTACCGTTAGGGGGGCGGGTTCTCAATGCACTGGATGCCCGGGATGCATACTTTGAGAAGAGTATCCAGATGGAGAATTATGAGATACACAAACAGCATGGGGAATTAGTCAAAAATTATCCGCTGGAATTTATAAATGAACAGTTCGGGTCCTACAGGGGGATTACCAGGACAAGTTTGATTGACATCTTGCTGGAAAGAAACAAGCAGGCCGAAATCAGGTTTGGCACTACCGTCAAAAGCTTAGAGCAGGTGTCCGAGGGCGTGGAAGTCACCTTTTCCGATGAGAGTAAGCATAGGTTTGACGTTGTCATCGTTGCCGACGGTATCCATTCCGAAACACGCAAACAAATTTTGGATGATGACGAATTTGAGTATAAAGATACCGGATGGGGCGGCTGGGTAACCTGGCTCGATAGTGAACCCATCTCTGCTTACAAAGAATATTGGGGAGCGGGTACGTTCCTGGGACTGTATCCCGTGGAAGATAACATAGGTGTTTTCCTGGGAGGTCCAACAACAGAGATCAAGGAAAAGGGACTTCCCGCTTTTGTCAATGAAGTTAAACAGAGAATGGCTGATGAGTTTACTCTGCCGCATCAAGCACTCGATAGTTTTAAAGACGAAGAAAATCCTTTCTTTTGGGAGTTTCACGATTGCAGGTCTGATACTTGGCATAAACAGAATGTTGTCTTGCTCGGAGATGCCGCCACAGGTTTTTTACCTACAGCCGGGGTAGGCGCTTCAATGGCAATGGACTCAGCAGCCGCGCTTGTCGATGAGTTGACGCGCATGGATAAAGATCACGTGGAATATGGGTTGAAGCTATTTAGCAAGCGTCAAAAAGAGCGGGTCGAAAAGGCCCAGAAGGATTCTAGGGAACTGGGGAAACTTATGTTTGTGGATTCTTTGATACTTTCGGGGGTTCGCAATAAATTTCTCCCGTTTTATAGTCTCCAACGGATGCTGTCTGATCTGACTGATGTTATGGAAGGAGTTTAGACCCGATTACAGAAGCTGGGAAGGCTCAAATTTGAAATACTACTTAGAAAAAATGCCATGAAGAAAGCTTTATTGATAATTGATATTCAACATGATTATTTCCGGAACGGGAAAATGGAACTGGTTGGGCCAGAAATAGCTGCCGGAAAAGCAAAATTAATCTTAGAAGATTTCAGGGGAAAAGGGCTTCCTGTTTTTCATATTCAACATGTTTCTACACGACCGGGTGCTGCATTTTTTCTACCGGAGACTAAAGGGGTACAGATTTATGATACTGTAAAGCCTGTCGAAGGAGAACAGCTAATTACCAAAAATTATCCCAATAGCTTTAGGGAAACTTCTCTGCTTGAGAAATTAAAGAATCATGATATCACAGATCTGGTCATGTTGGGAATGATGACGCACATGTGTGTGGATTCCACGGTTAGAGCAGCGAAAGATTATGGATTTAATTGTACGGTTATCGGTGATGCATGCGCTACTAAAGATTTAATGATAAATGGAGAACAAGTGGCAGCCGGGGAGGTTCAAAAATCTTTTTTGTCAGCTCTGAATTATTTTTATTCTACCGTCTTAAATGCCCAGGCTTATTTAAAGCAGGAGGAAGAGTGTTAATTAATTGCGACTAAGTTAAAAACTAAAAATGAAATTTGTACGACTGGATGAACGCTATTGAAATTATCCTTCAGAATTTTTCTGAAATAAGAAGACGAAGTATAAAGCTTTGGGAAGGAATCCCCGATGAATTCCTGAATTGGAAACCTGACAAAGATGCATTTTCAATCATTGAGATGATACGACATGTATTGGAAGGGGAACATTTGTTCCACAAAATAATTCAGAACAGGGGGGATTTAGGTAATTATGAATCTCCTTGGAACGGTCTGTCGTATAAGGATTTAAACCATGAACTGAGGTTTGCCGAAAAATACCGAAAAGAATTTTTAACTATGATTGAAGAATTCAATGAAAGTGATTTGGAGAATATAAGAATTGAAAGAAGGGAAGTGGGGCAAAGCAAGACCCTGGGAGATTACCTAAATCGAATAGCCTATCACGAGTCGGTGCATACCGGGCAGCTCTTGGCTTATTTGCGAACGTTAGGAATCGAAAGGCCCCAAATTTGGGATTGATTTTAAAATTGTTTTAAGGTTATCAGTCGTTTCTCCCGTTGCAATCTTTTTATTGAATTAGTTTCTTTGAGAAAGCAGGAAATTTTTTGGCGGATTTCTGCGTTATATACAAAAATGAAAGGGTAAGGGTATCGTATTATGGCGGATAAAATTAAGAAGTTCGAAGAAATGATTGAGAATCCTACGGCACATCAGTTGAAAGCGTATTATGATGCAAAAGAAAAAGCGTGTCTTGATGCTATGAAATCCTCAAAATCAAAAAATCCACATAATAAAGGATCAAACTTAGCTGATTTTTGGGATTATGTTTATGATCAATTTTATGAAATACAATGATATTTAGTTCTTAAAACTAAAATCGGTTTAAAGATATATCTGCTATATTTCTTCCGGATTTTACTATAGTTTTTTATATAAAGAAATATCAATGCTGAAAAAATAAAATTATACATTATTATATAATTTCAATTATATTGTAACTAGTAATAAGGAAGGATTTTTTAAGTAAAATGAATGTAGCATGGATATTAAATTCGTCGAACGAGATAAAATTAGTACTTCAAAAAAACGATCTTCAAAGTTTAAGCCTTTGTTAGAAGCGTTGGATAAACTTGAAGTAGGGGGAGATGCTATTGAGATTAGTTACGAGGACGATAAGAATGTCAACTCAATGCGAACGGCCGTTTATCAATATAATCGTGATAAAGGAGTTAAAATAAAGAGCGGGAAAGATTCCGAAAATAAAAAAATCTATTTCTATAGAGAAAAATAGAAATTATCATTGTTCCTTTTGTAATAACAGCATCACTTTAATTTTCTTTTGGTAAGATAGAACGTATTTGTCCCGTCTTTTGTAAGATATAATACTAAACAGACTTACAGGATAAATTAAATACGATATGGATGCTAAAGCCGTGCCGCCAACCTTAAAGAAGTCGGAACAACGTCATTCCAGGAAATACCTGAGCCAGCGCTTCAAAGAGATTCGCAATTTTAGCGAATACCTGGCTGAGCCCCTAGAGGTCGAAGATTATGTTATCCAGGCAATGGAGAATACCAGTCCCACAAAATGGCACCTGG
>JASFMR010000092.1:0-13893 GCA_050117475.1 Balneolaceae bacterium
ATAATGTTGATGGTCCTTTGGCTCGCGAGATAGTTATTGAGCTATGCACCGGTACAAAATTATTCTGTTCGCCCTTCATCCTCCACTCAGAATCTAAGGCCCGATAAAAACCTTTGTCATTTCGACCGGATCCGCCGGTAGGCGGAGGAGCGGAGAAATCTTTTGGGATTAAGGACAGATGACGGGGGACCGATGACATTTTATTACTGATCATCCGTTGTCGCAAGTCTCCGGACTTGTGACAGTATCCTTATGATAATCATCGGAACTTGTTTCAGGACTATCAAGGCGGACATGGGAATCACCCGTGATATCGCTCTATGTACCATCGTATCGTATCACGAAGATGCTCTTCAAAAGAACCCGAAGCCTGCCAGCCCAGCTCCTTCTTAATCTTCGAGGCATCGATAGCATAGCGAAAATCATGACCGGGACGGTCAGTAACAAACGTTATCAGCTTTTTGAAATCTCCCTCGGGCCCATCCCCTGTTTCTTCATTCAGGATATCACAAATCTTTTTCACCAAATCGATATTCTTCCATTCGTTATCCCCGCCGACATTGTACGTTCCTCCTGCTTTTCCTTTCCTGAAGGCCAAATCCAAAGCCCGGCAATGATCATCCACGAAGAGCCAGTCACGGACGTTCTCCCCTTTTCCGTAAACGGGAATTGGCTCATGCTTTAAAGCCGTTCTGATGACCGTAGGGATCAGCTTTTCATCGTGCTGATGGGGACCGAAATTATTGGAACAGTTTGTAGTAACAACATTCATCCCGTAAGTGTGGAAGTATGACCGAACGATGAAATCGCTTCCCGCTTTGGAAGCCGAATACGGCGAGTTGGGAGCATAAGCCGTCTCTTCGGTAAAAGCCCCCCGATCCCCAAGCGAACCATAGACCTCATCCGTAGAAACATGCAGGAAACGGTTATTCGACCACGAACTCTCATCTTCCTGCCAAAACTGCCGGCATTCTTCCAGCAGGTTAAAAGTACCTACCACATTCGACTGAATAAACGGCTCGGGGCCTTTGATGGAATTGTCCACATGCGACTCCGCAGCCAGATGGAAAACGCCATGCGGTTTATAGCCGCGGATAATATTCCTGACCGCATCTCGATCTACAATATCAAGCTTTTTAAAGGTATACCTGTTGGAATCTTTAATGGAATTCAGGTATGTAAGGTCGGAGGCATAACTCAGCTTGTCGATATTCAGAAACTGGTGATCGGGATAATTTTCGTGCAAGTAAAGTAATAAGTTAGAACCTATAAATCCTGCTCCGCCTGTAACAATAATTCGTCTTTCCATCAGAAGAGGTCTTTTTTAGGTATTTCTTTGAGCTTAGGTTGGTGCCGGTCCTTTTCCGAGAGGACAGGGGTACTCACTTTCCAATCAATTCCCAGGTCGGGGTCATTCCAAAGCAATCCGCGTTCTCCCTCTGGATTATAATAATCGCTGCATTTATAATAGACCAATGCTTCATCCGACAACACCGAAAACCCATGGGCAAATCCCTTTGGGATAAACAGCTGATATTTATCCTCTGAGGCTAATTCAAGGGCAATATGCTGACCGAAAGTGGGAGATCCTTTGCGCAGGTCTACGGCCACATCCAAAATAGTTCCTTCCATCACCATGATCAGCTTATCCTGGGGCTGCACTACCTGGTAATGTAAGCCGCGAACAGCATTCATTTGCGACTTGGATAAATTGTCCTGCACAAACTGTACATCAATACCTTTGGACTTTAATAGCTCTTCCCGGTACGTTTCCAGAAAAAAGCCCCGTTGATCACGGTATACTTTAGGCTTCAGCAGTAGGACTGCCGGAATATCTGTAGCCGTTACTTCCATAGCTGTAGTGAGTGGAATTTCATTCTATAATAATTTTACTGGTTGCGAATATATGATATTACTTTCTCAATCGCAGAACCAAATGGCAGCATTCCCAATAGCTTTTTACATTCTAAGTCAACGTCCTTCTATCTTGTACAACAAATTGCGGAGCCCATCCCTCCATTCCGAAATTACCGAACCGGGGACAGCCTCAAGCTTTTTAGTACTTAGTTTTGAAAAGTGCGGTCGTTTGGCTTTGGTGGGATAAGCATCCGAGTTTACAGGCTCTACCACAATCTCAAAACCGCATTCATCAAAAATGGCCTGTGCAAAATCGAACCAGCTGATAAGTCCACGACTGGTAAGGTGGAACGTCCCGGTCTGATCGGAATTCAGCAGATGCAAGCTATTTCGAACAACATCTTCTGCATATGTGGGACTCCCCCACTGATCGTTAACCACTTGCAGTTTATCCCGCTCGTCTCCAAGCCTGAGCATGGTCTTCACAAAATTGCTCCCAAATTGTCCACAGAGCCATGAAACACGAATAATGAGATAATTCGACGCAGATTGGCGAATTGCTTCCTCCCCCTCCCACTTGGTCCTTCCATAATAGTTGATCGGATCCGCCGGATGGTCTTCAAGGTATCCTTCCGGAAATTTGTGGTGGTCCTCCCGCTTTCCTGGGAAAACATAATCCGTGGAATAATGAACTAGCTTAAAACCAATTTCAGCGCTCATTTCCGCCAGGTTGGAGACGGCTTCAGCATTTATCTTGTGGGCCTTTATTTTCCTGTCCTCCGCCCCATCCACATCCGTAAATGCGGCGCAATTCACAACGACATCCGGCTTTTGAGCCTCTAATTCATCCCGAACCTTCTTGTAGTCCGTGATATCGAGCTGAGCAGAGGTGTAAGGCAGCAACTTATAATGAACAGGAGTTTCATACCTGATGAACTGCTGCCACTCCATGCCCAGCTGTCCCGTCGCCCCCAGCAGTACAATTTTCATACTTCCCCGCTCACCAGCTTATTAGCCCTTTTATATGATACAGGAGTGCCGGCATCCGTCCACCAACCCTCCATTAACGAAAAGCGCATTGCATTTTGGCCGATATACTTGTTGTTGACATCCGTAATTTCAAGTTCTCCGCGGCCCGAAGGCTCCAACTCCCGGATATAGTTAAAAACCCGGGCATCGTACATATATATCCCGGTCACAGCCAGCTTACTTTTGGGATGCGCCGGTTTCTCTTCAATGCCAATAATTTTGTCCCCTTTGACCTCGGCGACGCCAAAGCGTTCCGGATCCTCCACCTCTTTGAGTAAAATCTGGGCTCCCTTTCCCGGGTATGAATCAATCGCTTTATCCAGGGAAGCCTGGAAAATATTATCGCCCAAGATAACAGTCATACAATCATCGCCCACAAAATTCTCAGCCAATCCGAGGGCCTGGGCAATTCCCCCGGCTTCATCTTGCACTTTATATGTAAAACGGCACCCAAAATCCTTTCCCGATCCCAGAAGGTTTACCACATCCCCCATATGCTCAGTACCGGTCACAATAAGAATCTCATCTATACCCACTTCCGTAAGCTTTTCGATGGGGTAATAAATCATCGGCTTGTTCCCTATCGGCAGCAAATGTTTGTTGGTTACTTTGGTGAGTGGATAAAGCCTGGATCCGGTACCGCCTGCTAAGATGATTCCTTTCATCTGTATTTTATTTATGAAGATTCTAACTGCATTAAGAAAATATAATTTCAATTATACTCACAGGAGCGAATATAGCCTCTTTATTTTGATCTTTAAAGCATTTTAATTCAATCTTTGTTATTGAACTTTCTATCTTTACTTTCAAAATAAATCATATACAGAAATATTTTAGTTAACAGGCGGCTTGTTGAAGGGTAAAATCATATCATCACCTTTGAAAAAAATCCACGTCCTTTTTTGGGTAATTGGCTTTTCATGTCTTTTTACCTCATCTGCTATAGGACAAAATATCACCCCTGCCAGCGGCGGCCAAAATATTTCTGCAGATGATGCAAATGGTCCTTTTACATCTCTGGGGAATATTATCATAGACGAGACCTCCACCGGACAGATTTCCCAGGGACAACTTGTGTTTAACGTTCCAGCCGACTTTGAGTGGGATGTGAGTGCCAACCCCTCTGTAACAATTGAAGCTGCTACCGGTTATTCGGGTAAAGGAACCAGCTTGGATATCCAGTTTTCGAACATTACAGCCAACAAAATTATTTTTGACGTTATCCAGGCAAGTGACCAGCCCCCCAACAAGGCCGGAAAAGCGACCTTCACCGGACTCGCCGTTCGCCCCACAACTGCAAGTCTGCCGAATGAGGGTGATATTACTGCCTCCGGGTCTTCCGTTCCCAATGTAAATGCCAACTACGGAACTTTAATAATGGTGGCAGGGGCGCCCAGTGATGTTTATGTAGAAACAGCTGCTAATGGATCCGGAAGCGAAGTAACAACACAGAATCTGACCGCAGGGAATGCCATTACCGTTTATTCTATTTCGCGAGACCAGGGAGGCAACTTTATTAATAATGTCGCCGCAGACACTTGGAGTCTCGTAAACAAAAACGGGCTGACAGCCAGTCCCCTTTCTGTTGCTGCCGATTCAAAAAGTGCAACATTTTCCTCAACCTCTACTGGTTCGGCAGCAATTAGCGCTACTAAAAGTGGGCTCGTAAGCAATACATCCGGAACAATCAATGTTATTCCCGACAGCCCTACAACAATTCAGATACAAACCCAGCCCTCATCCTCTAATACAGCCGGAACAGCTTTTGCCACCCAGCCGGTGCTTGTAATCCTAGACCAATATGGAAATACCACCACATCAAACAGTTTTACAAGCGTTACGGCCAGCCGAAAGGCCGGAACCGGGACACTAAAAGGGACAACAACCGCTAGCGCAAGTAATGGCATTGTTACTTTCACCGATTTGTATCATACAAAAGCCAACGATATTTCTATTGATTTTACCGCACCCGGCCTAACCGGGGCGACTTCAAACACCATTACCATAAATCCGGCTTCTGCCGATAGTTTAGCCTTTACAGTACAACCGCCAAATGGAGTAAAAAACACGCCCCTAGATCCCGCTCCCGAAGTCCAGTTGTTAGATGCTTATGGGAATACCGTTGCCGTTCAAGATACGACTGTAACCCTTGTTAAAGTCTCGGGCGCCGGAAACATTAACGGAACCCCCAGCGTCCTTACCAATACTAATGGAATTGCCGTTTTTAATAACATTAAAATTACTCAGAATGACACCTACGTAATAAAAGCAAGCAGTCCCGGCCTTACAAACTCCGAAAGTAGCAATCCTTTTACTATAGCAAATCCCGGCTCCCTGGCAGGTTTTAAAGTGGAAAAAAGTGGTGGCGGGAATCTAGGTGCACAGGTTGCAGGGGTACCCTTTGATATTGGAATTGCTGCAGTCGATGGCGTCGGAGATACCCTTGACGGTCAGATGGGAAGAGATACTTTTTCAGGATTCGTGACCTTGGCCACCTCAAGTAAATTCTCAAATTCTATTGATACAACCCATATTGGACCTTTTGTTAACGGGGTATATGACCCCTCCACTCCTTATTCAGTTGAATTAATCCAAAGTGGCGACAACGTTACAATTACTGCTACAAACGACAGCGGAAGTGAATCGGGAAGCAGTAATTCATTTCTGGTAACTACAAATAATGCCTTCCCTGATTCAACGATGCTCATTGTAAACAGGGATTCTCTAATCGCCAACGGCAGCGATACAACGCTCGTAATGATTCAACTTCGGGACTCACTGGGTAATAAGCTAAATTCTGGAGGAGATGGTATTACCATTAATAATTCGGGCACTGGAAGTTTATCTGCAGTAACAGACAATGGGAATGGCTCCTATTCAGCAATCCTAACAGCACCCACTAATGTTGGTTCTGCTACACTAACCGTTGATGTTAACGGCAATACAGTAAGCAACTTATCAAAAACAGTAAACTTCTTCCCAGGTCCGCTTTCCACATTCCGTATTGAAGATGCAGGCGGGAGCTCCGGCAGCGTCTCCAATCAAACGGCAGGAGTCCCCTTCAATGTCAAGATTACGGCACTAGATGCATATGGTAATACCGTCACTTCATTTGACCGTACCGTTGAAATTACTTCGGGGGCTACATTCAATTCGGGTAATGGTACCACCGCCCCTTTCACTAATGGCATTCTTTCATCACAATCTATCGAATTAACAAGTGCCGGCGATTACAAAATCAGCGCAAGACGCACCGGTTTTTCTGAAACAGGGGAGAGTAACGTATTTACAGTTTCTCCGGGTCCGGCAGACAGAACGACCTCTACCATCACTTCAGATTCCCCATACCTGGAAAACAACGGAACCGACAATACAACCATTCGGGTTCAGCTTAAAGATGCATTTGGGAACAAGCTGACAAGCCAGGACGGCAATAATGTGTATCTGTTTTTTGCCGGATCGCCCAGTTCCACACTCAGCAGTAATCCTACATCATACAGTGGTGACGGGCTTTTCACTGGCACTTTGACCGCCGCCAACAATACTACGGAAACAGTGAATGTTATCGGAACATTAAACAATCCAACCGGAAGCAGTGCCAGCAGTGATATTGATACCGTAGAAGTTATCATCACTCAATTTAACACATGGCAAAGCAGCTCAGGCGGTAACAGATCTACCCTGAGGGACTGGAGTCTTAGTGGGAACTGGAGCCAGGGCATTATTCCAGGGATAAACCAAATTATCAATATACCAACCACCCCTCTGAATGCCTCTTTCTATCCGATCATTGCCCAAAACAGTACGATCGATTTTTTAGATATAAAAGACCAGGCTACGGTAAACCTTGAATCGGGCTATACGCTGAATCTAAACCAAGATTTAAGCGGGGCAGGAACATTTATATGTGACCGAGCTACACTTAATGTTTCCGGAGACATTACCGTTGCCACCCTTGCTGCCTCCACCTGCAATGTCACATTGGCGGGTACCGGAACCGGCGAAATTTCGGGACGGGCACTCACTGGTAGTGTCGTTGTAGACCGTGACATAAATGTGACAGGATCCCTGGAGGCAATAGATACGTTGGTGGTCACATCCGGCCATACATTAACAATAGCAGATGGAGCTACCCTTGATGTACAGGGCACTTTTGATATTCAGGGACAACTTGTCTTCAATGGTGGTCACCTGTCGATTGGCGGTGATGTAAATGGCACAAATATCAATATATCCAATACGACTGTCGAATTTGATGGCACGAATGCCCAGAATATTACCGGACTTGGCAGTTTTCGGAATTTGATCATTAACAACAGCCAGGGCGTTACCTTTCATAATGACGTAATCGTCAGCGATACCCTGAAGCTTACTGATGGCACACTTACTATCGATTCAGGTTATAGCCTGGTATCAACAGAGAAAACGGGTAATCTATCAAATATTCGGATGCTTCGGGAAATAAGCGGCACGCCCGGTTGGCGGATGATTGCTCCCCCCCTTGTTTCTACCTATGATGATCTTCTCGACAACACTGTAACTCAAGGTTATTCCAACTCCCTTCTTGGCCTACAAGATGCCAACGGTGATTCATTACAGCCTAATGTTCTCTACTATGATGAAACCCGGGAAGGTACAGACAATCAAAGATGGCGATCACCAGCTGATGCTACCAATGCTCTTACACCGGGCCGAGGCCTGTTCGTATATTTTTTCGGAAATGTAAGAGGAGACAATCGATATACCAATCCTCTTCCCGATACCCTCACCCTAAAAGGCGCAGAAAACGATGGGGATGGTTCCTCATTCACTTTCCCAGTCACATACACGGCTGCGGCAGACACTGGCTGGAACCTGGTAGGAAATCCCTACGCGGCTACTATTGACTGGGATGACGGGAACTGGACGAAACAAAATATGGACAATGTGATTTATGTCTGGGATCCATCAAAAAATGATTACCAGGAATATAATGGCATTGACGGGGATCCTGCGCTGGATAATGGTCTTATTATGCCATTCCAGGGATTCTGGGTCAAGGCGAATGGCAATGGAGCACCCTTGCTAAAAGTGAGCGAAGCTTCTAAAACCACGGGCGGTGAATTTTTCAAGAAATCTACACGGCAACCGGCATCGATAGAATTTATGCTGGAAGCTGATAGTCTTGAAAAAACCTCTCATATAACTTTGTCTCCGGATGGCAAAAATAGTAAAGACCGTCGTGACGCCTTTCGGCTGTTGCCTTTTGATACCCAAACATACCTTGAGCTTTATTTCACTCTTGACGACGGTACGGAATTGTCAATAGATAACCTGGCCCGCAGTTTTGGGAGGGAAATAACCATTCCCATCCACGTCGGGGGATTTAAAAAAGGTCAACCTATCAATGGGGATTACACGATCTCATGGCCAAAATTTGGGGATGTGCCCGATGCTTGGACCATGATATTAGAGGATAAAAAAACAGGTGATAAAATTGATGTAAGAAAGAACGCGTTTTACAGCTTCAACTTGACCCAGTCTAAACAAAAAAAGGTAATCAATAATACTCCCCAGAATTTTCACTTGGTGGAAAGGCCATCAAAGAAGAAATCAGCCGACAGTAGTGAGCCAAGGTTCTTACTGCATATCGATCCGGGTGCCGATGCTGCAGGGTTACCTGATAAATATTCGCTTGGGATCAATTATCCTAATCCATTTGATGAGCAAACTACGATTAAATACGCAACACCGATTGAAGGGAAAGTGCAAATATTCATTTATGATATTCTTGGCCGTAAAATAAAAACCATCCTCGATAAACGTGTTCCTGCAGATTTCCATGAGATAACGTGGAATCCAACCCAATTGGCGAGCGGTATTTATATTTGTGTTATGCGTGCCGGGGGCAAACAATTTACCCGGAAACTCACCTATATTAAGTAATTTCAATCTTTATTACTTTTTTCTCACATTCATTATACATTCCTAACTGAAAGGGAGCCAATAGTTTAGTACTATTTCATTTGAGAGAAGTAAAAAAGTGTCTGAGAGGAGTAACCGTTATTAATATGTAACAATTACAGAAGCCACTTCTCTTGCTAATTGAGAACATTGATTCAACTTGAGTTTAAATGAATGATAGCCGGATTTATCTGAAAGGTAATATATTCCCGCTTTCGAACCGTAAGGAGGTTTATTTAAAGAATAAGGCCCCAATCGACAGCGTATACGAAGCAACTGTAAGCTTTCCTGCTACCGCTAACAATGAGGAATTGGAGTATAACTTCTTTATTTATAAATCTGATAAGAATGAGGTGCAAAAAGAACAAATGTCCAGGCATCTCAAACTCAGGCAGGGAGACAGAGACTTAGACGCCTTGTATTTTGACAGCTTTGCCTGGTAGATAAATGATTAACTAAATTTAATTAGTTGAATTATCCGTTTATCATAATATTAACTAAAAATAGCCGCAGACGAGAGTATTAGATTTTTTTAATACATTACTCACAATTTGCATATATAAAAATGTACGATTATGGCAGGATATAGTGAAGTAATACAGACGATGGGTGCAATGATCATCTTTTCTTTGATTTTGCTCAGTGCCAACCGAATGATTCAGCGAAACACTCACATGCAAATAGAAGGGGAACTTGAGCAAGAAGTCGTAGCGGTTGCCCAAGATATAATTGAAGAAGGCCGAACAAAAGAGTTTGACGAAAACAGTCAGGGTGCAGCCCCTCCCGCGAATATCCCCGGAGATTTTACCGGGTCTTCCAACTTAGGCGGTGATTTTTCCGCTGACCCTACTATTGATGACGATAAAGACCACGATGGTACCGTAGAAAGAGATGAGTTTGATGATTTTGACGATTTTAACGGGTGGACAGAGCATATAACGACTGAAAATGGAGAATTCGATATTGAAACACAGGTTTATTATGTGACTCCTGATACCTATGATTCCACAGGAACTAGAACTACGTTCAAAAAAATGCGGGTTTACATTACCAGTAAATACCTGACAAAAGACAATTCCAACGATCGAACAAAATATTACCTGGAGTTCATCCGCAATTATTATGCAGACTAACAGGATAACCGAATTTAGGAATTAGTGCTATGAATATTGGATTAGTTACGAGTTACATCATCGCAGGTATCATTCTTTTGGCCATTCTTACGATGAACATATCATTATCCAGTAGTTCAACAGAACTTTCGCTAACACAAATAACCCGTGAAAAAGCGGCTACAATTTCAGACATGATTACCCATGACATACAAAAAATTGGGTACAACCGTAATTCGAAAACAAGCCCTATCATTACAACAGGAGAAGGAAAAAAGATTGTATTCAGAAGTAATATAGATAACAGTACTGACAATTCTGTTGAAATAATCACCTGGGAATTCACCGGTAATGAAGTAACAACATCGGATAATCCAAATGATTACATACTAAAACGTACCGTACGAGATGCTGCAAGCGGGAGCATTATAACCGATACTCCTATTAAAAGTGGGGTCACAGGGTTCAGGGTTAGTTATTTCGATGATTACGGAAAACCTTTAAGCGATACCCTAAGCACTCCAGTTAGTGCTTCAGACCTGAGTAAAATCAAACAATTACATATAACAATAGAACTTCAAAGTGGAGAAAAAATCTATTCTACTCCAAGCAGTCCGGGGCGTTACGTAACTTCGGTCTGGGAAAAACGCTTTTCTCCACCCAATCTTGAATTTTAATACAGACGGGATACCATTATGGGACGAGCAATGTTAATTATATGTGCCGGGTTATTAGTTTCCCTGGCAGTTATTGGAGTAAGTACCGCAGACCGTGGTAAACAGCTTACCCAAAAATCGGTAAATTACGTTCAAAAAGTTGCAGCTACCAATGCAGCGCATACAGCAATTCAAATTGCAATGCAGAAAATCAGTGATGATTCTATGTGGGTTGCGAATCACGAAAATACACCTGTTCCCATAACAGTTGACGGGGCAAAAGATACATTATACGTAAAGTATTTAAATGATTACCAAAACAACAATTTTTGGGAAAATGATTCGCTTCAGATTATCTCTGAAGCAACCCTTGATAATAAATATAAAGCAACCGTCAGAAGTGTTTACCTGGTAAGTCCATTTAGTAATCTGGTTCCCCCTTTCAAAAGTGCTTTGACTATTGCGACCAACCAGGTTTCACCTTTTAACACTTCTGGAAGTGCTGCTATTAAAGGTGCAGCGCCAACAGGATCGGGATGTTCTGATAAGCCTGCCGTTACTATAGCGCCACCAAAAGGGTCTGGCTTGGATAGTACGTCTTATGTAAGTGAATTGAATAATATCGAAACCTCGGGTACCCAAAAAGTGAGCGTTGATCAAGGCTTAACCTATCAACCGACTGACCAATTGATTGATCGTCTCAAAGATTCACCGGATACAAAATACCTTCCCGCAGGCAGTTATAAGGGATCCTTGGGGACTAAAGAAAATCCAGGTGTATTCTTTTTGGAAAATGATACCAAACTAACCGGGGGAATTAATGAAGGATATGGAATAATGGTTGTGAAATCTGATGGTTTTATGTCATATGCCGATACTACCAATGGTGGTACCTTGGACATTGCCGGTAACTTTACGTTCAATGGCTTGGTTATCTTTGAGAATGCCTATAACTTGGACGGTAAGGGAACCCCAACTATTAATGGGTCTGTCCTCATCGGTAATACTACAAACTATACTAATAATATAGCAGTGGATATTAATGGTAATCTTACCTTGCAGTATGATTGTACTGCTGAAGAGTATGCAAAAAAATCTGCCGCTACTGCAATTAAACAAAATAAGTATTCCCGGGTAGTCACTTTGGAGAATACCACTATTTTAAAATAACCTTATTATAAATTTTACTTATCTAGCTTAAGATTTACTAATGCGGGGGAACCTCTCCTCCGCATTTTTTATTTTGTGCCTATATTAATTAACATCTACCGGCTCTCTAATCAGGTCTTCAAAACGCCAAATAGTTTTTAGCATTTAAACAGACACCGATGACCAAATACTTGACGGCAATCTTATTTGTAACAGGATTCCTTTTCACCGGAATTCGACCGGCAGCGGCGCAAGATGGAACAAATGATTTTTCAATAAACGTTTCTGCCAAAGTTATCAGTTCTATAGAAATGGTTACCCTGCAGTCGATGAACTTATCAAAGGCTGAAGCGGAAAATGGCCGGATTCTGATCAACCCGCTCAAAAGTTCAAATGCCGGAAAGATGATTGCTATTGGCACACCTAATGCAAATATTCGTATCAGTTTTTTGCAACAAAAAGAATTGACCCGGAAGGAAGGTTCCGAAACGCTGTTATTTAACTACAGAGTGGCCGGCAATTCCCAGGATGATCAATCTTCGGCAGAAATTTTAAATCGCGAAAATCGAGATTTCAAGTTCAATAGTGATGGACGATTCTTTCTCTGGATTGGCGGCAATGTAGATATTTCTTCTGCCATACCGGGCAACTACCAAGGTGAATTTTCTGTTGATATCGAATACATTTAATCATTGTTATGAAAAAATTCCTGGCTACAATCCTGCTTTTATTTTCGTTAGGAGCTATTTGCTATGGCCAAGAAATCGATTTCGGCAAGTACTATAATTATTCTCTTGCTGTTGGGGAGCTGAGTACGAATGAATTAGACTTTGGAAGCATCGTCTCGGGAAGCGGCAACTACTCCCTCGACATCAATAACGGAAAGATCATTACCATAACGGGTGTTAAATACCTGGATGTCATTGTAGAGGTAACGGCATCAAATAGCCTCTATCTGAATGGAAACCAGGGAAACAGTGGCAATGTCCAAAAATCTATTCCTTTTACATTGCAGGCGGCTTATGCCAACAGTAAAGGCACCCCAAATGTGGGGCAGGCGAAATTCATTACAAATATTTCTAATAATTCTTTTATTAAGCGGTTCCCCATTTTGGAACGCCAGAACCAGCCTCCCGGCCCGCCGCCGCCTCCCCCTACTAATGCGTTTCAACAATCCCAGGTAGAGGAAACGGCTTATTTATATTTATATGGATCAATCAATGTGGGAAATGTCGATGCGGGTCCCTACTCCAGCGACATAACGGTGACGGTGAACTATGATTAAACCTCACATCAATATCCTTAGAAATTCCTTTTCAGCCCTATTGCTGGCTTGTGTTCTTGCTTCTCCTTCCTATGCCCAGTTTATTGACCTGAACATTAATATTGATGCCAAGCTAACGGCCAAGACCGAAAGGCCGCTGGATTTCGGATCACTGGTAACAAACAGCGGACGCCAATCGATCGATTTTGGGAGCTTAAAAATGGGGATTTTTAGCATTACCGCTCTTGAAAAACAAGTACTCCTTGTTAAACTTAATAAACCAACTGAACTGCATCATAATGATCCGGCAATTAAAGGAACAATCCCCCTGCAATTATATTCACGTTACGGTTATTCAATTCAAAATTATGGAGACTCCGTTCCCTTGCCGGAAGCTACAAACACGATTAATGTAAAAACTAATTCGGAACCTAATCCCTGGAATACGATCTATATTTTTATGTACGGTTCTATCGATATAGGTAACATCCCCGACGGAGAGTATTCTAGTACCATCGTATTAAATGTAGAATATATTTAAGGGATCCAGCAACCCTTATTAATCTTCTTTCCCCGTATTCCAATATGGGGCTTGTAAAGAAAAAACCTAACATATAATCCTGTCCCCCAGCCGGCGGAGAAGCGGAGAGAGCAGTCCCTTTTGGCCGATTATAGCCAGAACAAAATCTTGTTATCCCCCGGTGAGCTTTTTGCTACTTTTTTGCTCATTCAAAAAAGTAAGTGCCAATGGAACGCTCTTATTTTAACAGGGAAAAGGAAAGGGCAATCCATAAAACACCGCCTTTGTCATTTCGACCGGAATCCCGAATGTCTTCGGGATGAAGCGGAGAAATCTATCATGGCAAAATCACTTCCTCCTCCA
>JASFMR010000093.1:0-13797 GCA_050117475.1 Balneolaceae bacterium
TTTAGCTCTGTAACCTGGTAAAATTCACTTTGGGAAGAGACACGTTCCTGTGCCGCTTGTGCATTGTACTGGTACATTTCAATTAATGCACGCACAAATATTACAAAAAGGACAACCCCAAAAACACTCCAAAAGATAAGTCGTTTGTAATTGAGTTTGTCCAGCATGACCCCCAGCTTCATGGAGTCCGCTACTTCTTCATCAGATATAACGACATCAAATTCTTCCTCCTCCACTTCGGGGTGTTCAACTTCCTCTTCAGTTTCAAAGACCGCTGCTCCACCTTTTTCAAGTTCCGTGGCCCACATCAGAATTACGGACACCGGCACATCGTACGTTTCGGATAAGTTGTCCAAATCTTTTTTGGACTGATCTAGTGCCTTTTGAGCAACTTCTTTTTTAAACTCCGAAGTATAATTTTTCTCTTCGCTTGTCATGAAATTTGAAGTTATGTTCGCAGCGGGCAGGCCCTTACTGCGTTCAACGTATTAGCTGATATTTATTGTTCCAAATAGTTATTTGTCTAAAGATTCCGCCAACAGGGGGTCATTAACCGGCACCATCTTATGTTGCTTAAATCGCCGGAAAAATAATCCCATGAAAATACCTCCAAGTCCAAGGAAACTGGTAATGATCATCCAGTTAAAATGGAATCCATGTTTATTCAACACCGGCATTACGATCCAATAAAGTTCTACCAAATGAGAGGTGAGAATTAGGATGGAGATACCGGTAACAACTTTGAAATTTGATTTTGCTCGCTTGCCTAGCAGTACAATAAATGGTATAACAAACCGGCCAAAGAGAAAGAAATAAGCCAAATACTGGTACCCGTCCGTTAACCGTTCGACATACCATGTTGTTTCTTCCGGGATGTTACCATAATAAATAAGTAAGAACTGGCTAAAAGCGATATAAGCGTAGAAAATAGTAAATCCAAATAGTTGAACTCCGAGATCATAGATATGTCCCCTTTTAATGGTCGTCGTTAACAAACCCTTTTTCCATAAGAACATAACCAAGAGGATCAGAGTAGCAAAAAGCCCTTGAAAACTCATCGCAAAATAATATACTCCGAAGATCGTGGAATACCAGTGAGGATCTAGTGACATTAACCAGTCAAAAGCGGCAAAAGCTATAGATATAGCAAAGAAAAATATTCCGGGGCCGCTGGTACGTCGCATAAAGGTTTGCAGTCCCCAGTCTCCTGTCTTATCCATATCAACGGAATTTTTGTACATCAAATATCCGAGTCCGCCCCAAAGACCGAAGTATAGGAACTGCCGGATGACGAAAAATGGTATATTCAAAAAACCTGATTTATGCTGTAGAACCGGATCATTTGCTACAGCTTCGGGGTGAGACCAATGAAAGAGGGTATGCATTCCGAGAAGCACAGGAACAATGAACAATCCCCAAATCCAGATATTAGAAGATATTGTTTCGGGAATACGTCTTAAGGCAACACTCCACTCTGAGCGGGTAAGATGCTGTAACATTACAAAAAATAAACTTCCCAGTGCGATACTGGAAAAGAAGGCAAAGCATACAATGTATGAGAAGAAAAATTGTTCATCTTGCAGAAAGTATCCGATGCCACTGATTAAAAGCCCCACAATACCTACACCAAACAGAGATTGGGTGACCTTGAGATCAGACGGAAAATTTAAAGAATCTGTTATCTTGGGCTTACTCATAAGTTAAAGAATCTGTTATCTGCTATTAGATCGTTATTGGTTTTATTCGGACTTTTCACTCAGCGATTTGATATAAGCAACAAGAGAATTTACTTCACTGTCACTAAGGTAATCAAAGTTTGGCATTACGCCGGCATATCCTTTAACAATTTTCGCTTGTGAGTTGACAATAGACTCTTTTATATAATCTTCGTCTGCGGTTAGAGTCTCGCCATTATCCAATGTCACTTCGTGACCAAAGAGATTTTTCCATGTCGGTCCTGTCATCTTGGATCCGTCAATAGAGTGACAGGTTACACAGGCATTATCTGAGGCAATTTGTTTACCTCGATCCGCAGATACTTCGCCGCCACCGCTGGCTTTAGCGATAGCTTCTTTTTTGGCTTGCTCGGCCTCTTGTTCTTTTTTATAAGTTTCTTGAAGAGACGCAAGGTCTACATCATACTTCTTAATATCTTGCTCTTTGACGTTTTGGCTATGTTGCAAAGCTCTTACATAAGCCACAATTGCCCATCGATCCCTGACGGGAATCTGGGAGGCATAAGAAGGCATATTTCGGATTCCATTGGCGATCACCGAATAAATATATCCGTCTGGAACATTCCTGAGCCTATCCTGGTGATAGCTTGGCGCGGGAACATATCCATATTGATTGACCATAACAATGCCTTTTCCATCCCCCGCAATGCCGTGGCATGGAGTGCAATAGATGTTATAACGATCCTGCCCGTGATATAAAAATGATTTCGTTACTTCTACAGGAATATGCTCGACGAAACTGCTGTCTTCGTTAATGCCCTGAAAGTAGGGCTTGTTATGACGAAGGTGTCCCCGAGCGATAGTCCCCTTTACAGGTTGCCGCATTGCCCGGTGATCAGCGAAGAAATTATTTTGTTCCTGGGGCTCAAACCTTCTTTGTTGATCCATATTCATATTGGGATGAACAGGAGGCTTTTTAGAGATTTGCCCACGGCATGAAGATAATACCATTGGTAGTGCAATAGCAGCCGCAAATAATAAGTACTTAGGAGCTTTCATCGGATCGTTATGCAAACTAAAGTTTTTTTGTTGTTTATTCCGAGTCGTAAACTGTTTCTATGTGTGTTGCTCCGTTATCCCGGAACAAACTACTGACTTTTTCTTCGGAAAAAAGGTCATCGGTAGCCTCTATACAGACGAAAAAGCCATCATCAGAGGCTTTGTCGAAACGTTCGACATTAAATAACGGATTATGATGTTTAGGTAAACCGTTTAAAAACAGCAATCCGAAAACTGCAGCAAAAGCAGACAGCAAGACTGTCAATTCAAATGTAATTGGTACATAGATCGGTATGTTAAGTAAGGGTTTACCACTAATATTCAGAGGCCATTCGGTTGTCATCACCCAAATCATCAGAGCCAAAGCCCCCAGGCCACCGGTTAAACCGCCACCAAGAACTATCCAACCCAAGGGAGATTCTTTTAATCCCATAGCCTTTTCCATTCCATGAATGGGAAAGGGGGCGTAGGTATCAAATTCTTTATAGCCCGATTTTTTAACTTGAGCAGCCGCATCAACCAGTTCCTTGGGATTTCGGAACTCTGCCAGTACACCGTGAATTTTTTTGTTTTCTGCTTCCATAAATTTATTACTAAACAGTTTGCTGTTGTTGGACAACTACCGGTTCGTTGGATACTTCAATATACTCTTGCGTTTCTTCATCATAATTATGAGGATCGGCCTGAGGCATTACCCCTTTCACTTCTGCAATGGCAACCATGGGCAGGAAGCGTAAGAAGAGTAGGAACATGGTAAAGAAAAGGCCGAATGTTCCTATATAAATGATGATATCCCAGAACGTAGGCGAATAATAATCCCACGACGAGGGCATAAAGTCGGTAGCCAGCGATACTGTGGCAATCATGAATCGTTCAAACCACATACCGATGTTTACAATAATCGATATTATAAATGTCAGTCCTACATTTCGTCGTATAGAACGGAACCACAAAAATTGTGGGGTCAAAACGTTGCAGAACATCAAAATCCAAAAACCCCAAGCATAGGGGCCAACAACATAAAGCCAGAAAATGCCTTGTTCGTAGATATAGCCGCTGTACCAGGCCATAAAACCTTCCATAAGGTAGGAGAACGCTACCAGGTTACCGGTTATCATCATCACAAGATTCATTTTCTCCATGATGTCGATATTCATAATGTCTTCCATGCCATAGATCTTTCGGGCAATTAACATCAGGGTTAATACCATGGCAAAGCCCGAATAGATGGCACCGGCAACGAAGTAAGGCGGGAAAATGGTACTGTGCCAGCCGGGAATTAGTGAAACAGCAAAGTCAAAGGATACAATGGTGTGTACCGAAAGTACCAGCGGAGTAGCCAGTCCGGCTAAAATCATATAAGCTTTTTCATAATTCCACCAGTCCCTAAAACTACCGGTCCAACCCAGAGCGAAGGTACCATAGGCTATCTTTGAAATTTTGCTTTTTGCTTTGTCTCGTAGCGTTGCAAGATCGGGTATAAGTCCCACATACCAGAAGATCAGAGATACCGTGAAATATGTACTCACTGCAAAAACGTCCCATAATAGAGGACTACTGAAGTTGGGCCAGGCGGCCATTTGGTTAGGAATTGGGAAAACCCAGTAAATTACCCAGATACGACCAACGTGGATAGCAGGGAATAAGCCCGCACACATCACTGCAAAGATGGTCATTGCTTCAGCAAAACGGTTGATAGCTGTACGCCATCCCTGGCGAAATAGGTAAAGAATAGCAGAAATAAGCGTTCCGGCGTGACCAATACCAACCCACCAAACAAAGTTGATAATTGCCCAGCCCCATCCAGCCGGGTTGTTAAGTCCCCAAATGCCTAAGCCATCCCAAATAAGATAACTGACCGCTCCTAACAGGGTAATCAGCAAAAGATTGGCACATCCAAATGCCAAATACCATAATTTGGGAGTGGGGGATAAGGGAGTCTTAGAAATAAGGTCAGTAATACTCCCAAAGGTGTGATCACCTTGTACAATTTTTGGCTTGGGTACGTATTGATAGTTTGTACTCATCTTAAAATTCGTTGAAATTAGGCCAATTTGGGATTAGGATTACGAAGTTGGGCAAGATAAGATGTTCTCGGCCGTGTATCCAGCTCTTCAAGGAGCAGATAGTTACGGTTGTTTTTCTTTGTTTGAACAACTTTGCTTTCGGGATCAGTAAGGTCGCCGAAATAAATTGCATCAGCCGGACATGCTTGCTGACAAGCTGTTTGTACCGTACCGTCAGCAGGTTTTTGTGTTCGCCCGTTAGTGTCTATATCCGTATAAATCTTGGCACGATTTACACGCTGTACGCAGTAGGTACATTTTTCCATTACACCGCGGAAACGAACCGTAACTTCAGGATTCATCGCCATCTGTACGATTTCCGGATCATCCCCGCTGGTTAGAAATTCCTTGGAGTAATTGAAGAAGTTGAATCGACGCACCTTGTATGGACAGTTGTTCATACAATAGCGTGTGCCAATGCACCGGTTGTAGGTCATTTGGTTCATGCCATCTTCACTGTGTGTGGTCGCAGCAACCGGACAAACTTGTTCACACGGAGCCAACTCACATTGCATACAGGGAACCGGCTGGTGTAATGCTTTGGGACTGTTAACATCACCGTCAAAATAGCGGTCGGTACGAATCCAGTGCATTTCACGTCCCCGGCTAACTTCTCTTTTACCAACGACCGGGATATTATTTTCAGCCTGGCACGCAATCGTACAGGTTCCACAACCTATACAAGCGTTGAGGTCGATAGCCATACCCCATTGCGGTTGATAATCGGGATATTCATCCTGAGGATTAAAAATAGAAAAAGGCTTATCCCTATTCTTCTCTTCTGCATATTCCATTCCCGGCAGTTCAGTGCCGTATGCCCCTTCATAAGATGAAAAATTGGGTTCTTCACGATATTCTTCTAATGTTGCGTAACGAAGCAGCGATCGACCTTCCATAGAATTATGATCCTGCGTACAGGCTACAACATATTTCCTGCCGGTTTTTTTGACTGAAACATCACTGGCATAATGCATATTCGATGTTGTACGCACCGGATAAGTGTTATAACCGGTTTTGTTGGCGACGCGGCCAAATCCTTCCCTGCCATAGCCTACCGTAATGGTGATGCTGTCATCAGCATGTCCAGGTTGTACCCAGGCCGGCAGTGTAATTTCTGTACCATCAACGGTAATCGTAAGAAGTTCAACTTCGGCCTTACCAAGCCCGGCTTGTTCAACCCCCAGATCATCTGCCGTCTTTTTGCTCATCAGGGCAACGTTGTCCCAGGTAATCTTCGTCATTGGTTCAGGCAATTCCTGCAACCAACCATTATTAGCAAACCGACCGTCAAAGACAGTAGAATCCGCCCGTATTACAACTTCCATCCCGTTTGATGGACTTGCAGCATTAATAAAATCACGGACCTTAGAATTAAAACTTCTTGTAAGCCTGACAGTAGACGCAGGGAACGTCTCTTCTCCTGCAAGACCATCATTAAGAGTCTGTTCCCATTGATTTTTAAAATTCGTTGTATAATATGACCTCCAGGTCTCCTGCACCAGATCATAGCCTTTGGCTTGTTGGCCTTTCAGGATAATATTCAAAAACTCAATTTCACTTACACCAGAGAAAAGAGGCTCAATTTGTGGCTGAATTACCGAACGGGTACCGCTATAAGAATAACCATCACCCCACGCTTCAAGGAAATGGGCCCGGTTTATATGCCAATTAGCTAGTTTGGAGGTTTCATCATAATAATGCGAGAGATGAATGATCTGATCAGCGTTTGAAAGTGCATCACCAAACTTCAGATCGGCAGGAGCAGTGAAGACAGGATTACCCCCAACAATTACAACGGCATCAATATCCCCGCTATTGAGATCTTCTACTAATTTTGTAAAAGCAGTATTGTTATTTTGATTATCGATATGCGGGACATCTAAATATTTGACAGTCTCTCCGTCATTGCCCAGGGCAACATTCATTGCTGAAACAGTGGCATGAAGCGCTGGGTTGTGATCCCGACCAACAGTAAGAATAGACTCGCCGCGGTTCTCTAGTAAATCTTCAGCAAGAACCGGAATCCATTCATGATTAGAAAACTTGTTATTGTATCCGCGGAAAGCTGATAGGCCGCTGACCGATTTTGATAATTCTGCAGCCAGGGCATATATGAAAAGTTCAACCTCACCGGATTTAATGCGTAGTCGGTTGTCTGAATTTGATCCGGTTAGAGTAAAAGTGCTTTCAATGGCATAGAACCGGGACATTTCATCGTCAGGGGAGGAAACTTTACGTCCCTCAGTGAATCGTTTCGTATTTTCAACACTGTTTTTATCGGCAGCAGGATTCATAAAATCATCATCAAAGGCAACGATGACGTTCGCCTTGTCAAACTGATTGTATGTTCTAAGGCGCTGTCCAAAAGCCATATTTGTTCCTTCCAGCGCATTATCTTCCCCAAATGCTTCGTAAGTGATCCAGCGCGCTTGGGAGAATTTGTCCTTTACCTGTTTTTTCAGCCTATTATAGGTAAGAGAAGAATTTGCCTCAGAAACAAAGGCGATATTTTTGCTGGTATTTGCAAAATATTCCTTGCTAAATGAAGTAAAAGCATTAACTGAAGACCGACTGCCGTCTTTGCGTACATAACGGGATCGATCCGGATCATACATATTAAGGATGGATCCTTGGCCGAAAATACTGGTATTTCCGCTGCTTGCCGGGTGCATTTCGTTACCTTCAATCTTGCCGGGACGTCCCTCATGGTTTTCTACTACAATACCGGTTAGGGCATCCTGGAAAGGCATTGCCGAAGCATAATACAGCGGCTTGCCGGGAATCACATCTTCCGGCATCTTAGTATAAGGTAAAATCTTTTGTACCGGACGTCGACATGCGGCAAATCCTGCCAGGGCAATTGAAGCACCCATTACCCGCAAAAAGCTGCGGCGTGATACCTTATCAGTAAGTTCAGTTGCATTTTCGGGGAATTCGCGCTCGACAAACTTTTGGTATTCTTCATTTCTGGCGAGTTCGCCAAGGCTTTTCCAGTAATTTGGACTTTTAACTTCTTCGCTCATTCTATTACGATCGAGTTTATTCAGATTCGTTCGGTATGTGATACCTTATTAATAATGGCAACCTTGACAATAGGTCGGTGGGTTGATATTGTTCTTGGCAACAAGTTTTTTGCCCATCTCTATTTGGTTATCTGCTTTGTAACCCATAGTAGTCACTTCTTTAACCGGGCGGACATATTTTTCCGGATTACGATGGCAATCCAGACACCAGCTCATACTCAATGGCTTTTGCTGATGTACAACTGCCATTCGGTCAATGCGTCCGTGACATGTTTCACAGCCTACACCGACATTGACGTGCGCCGCATGATTGAAGTAAGCATAGTCAGGCAGATTATGGACCTTGATCCATTCAATAGGCTTGTCCGTCTTCCAGCTTTCCCGGATTTTTTTGATCTCATCCGGCCTTTTTGAATCTATCTGACTGTGACAGTTCATGCAGGTTTGTGTTGCAGGTACATTGGCATGCCGAGACTTAAAAACGTCGGTATGGCAATACTGGCAATCAATATCCAGTTTTCCTGCGTGAATTTTGTGACTGTATGCGATGGGTTGCTCAGGAGCATAGCCAACATCCGTATACTCGGGAGAGAAATAATACCAAACTCCTGCTACTAAAGCCGTTGTAAATATAATACTGCCGACGACAAGTCGCCGGGGTACTTCATTTGCCCATTCGGGGAAAATCTGAGCCATAAGTTTTGTGGGATTTATCGTTGCTTGTTCCGGATATACTCAAGAAACTTTTCGGCATGAAGGTATGGAAAATCAGACTCTTTTAGAACTCGAAAAAATACCTTCATCATATTTAAATCGAATCTAAATAGATCGATTTTCCATAATGACACAGCTCGAATTTAAGTGGGTAAAGATATAATCTATTTTTCAAAAATGCTTAATAAGATAGGTAAAGAGTTTTCAAAAAATCATGAAAGCCTGGTATGGAAGGAGAGCTTCAATAAATACAAATAGATAGAACGAATCTCCTTTTCACTGAGTTGGGTGTTGCAGTACTTTTGCTGTGAAGTCTCAGCAAACTTTTTAATTTTCAGGCGTGCTTAAGATTAATACAGGAATAACTTTGCATGAATTCCCAGGAACCATTTACCATCGACTTGCTTAAAGATATTAGCCCGGCAAGGGCTTTAGGTGTTATACTATTAATAAGTGGTGCAGCTTTTGGCTTTTTAATTTGGCTTATCTATTTCAAAGCTGGTAGCAGCTACAGTTCCAATTGGATAGACAGTTTGCCTGCCCTTAATGCATTACTGAATGCCACGAGTGCGGTGCTGTTACTTTTTGGTTACCGGGCCATTCGGAACAGAAAATTCAGCCGTCACATGAAATTTAACCTTACGGCTTTTTTTACATCTTTGCTTTTTCTTATTAGTTATGTAACGTATCACAACTTTCATGGCAGTACGCACTTTCCGGGACAAGGGGCTGTTAAATATATCTATTTCACAATTCTTATATCACATATCATTTTATCAGCCTTGGTAGTACCTATGATTCTAACCAGCTTTTACCTTGCCTTTTCCGGAAAGCTGAAAATCCATAGGAAGGTTTCTAAAGTTACATTGCCCGTCTGGCTATACGTTTCGGTAACAGGAGTATTGATTTTCTTTATTCTGAATGCCTATATCTAATTGCCAAAATGTTTTGAACAATTAGGTATAAGAAGATTTACTAACTGAATGCACGTTTTTGAGCATTCTTCATCATCATATTATGAAAGTTGAAGATTTTCTCTTCCTTGCCGGGACGTCGAAGTGTATAAGATCCATCGGAATGCATATCCCATGCGAGGTAGTTATCCTGTAGTGCCTTTTTTAGCACAGTGGTAATCCGTTTTTTAAGAGGGGGCAGGATTATTGGCACAATAGCCTCAACACGCTCATTTAGATTTCGATATCGCCAGTCGGCGCTTCCTATGTAGATTTTGGGATCTCCTTCGTTACCGAAAAAGTAAATACGGTCATGTTCCAGAAAGCGGCCTATGATACTAAGGATTCGAATATTTTCACTGTAACCTTTTAATTGGGGTCTTAGTCTCGAATGTCCCCGCACAATCAGATCAATTTTTACGCCTGCTTGGGAAGCAGTATATAATTTTTGGATCACATCCACATCGTCAAGGGCATTCATCTTGGCAATGATACGTCCCTTTTTGCCTTCTTGAGCTAACTCAATCTCCCGATTTATAAGGGCATCCAATGTTTTGCGCATATTATGAGGTGCCACTATCAATTTACGGAACTGTTGTTCGGGGGCATAGCCTGTAAGGAAGTGAAAGAGGTTTGTGACATCGTAGCAGAGATCAATATCATCGGTCAAGAGACCCATATCGGTATAAATTTCGGCTGTATGTATATGGTAATTACCAGTGCCGAGATGACAATAGCCCACATGCTTATCGCCTTCGCGACGCACAATCAATGCAACTTTAGCGTGCGTCTTCAATCCGACCAGTCCATAGGCTACATGGACACCGGCATTTTCAAGCTTCCTGCCCCATTCAATATTACTTGCCTCGTCGAAACGGGCTTTAACTTCTACCAGCACGGCTACCTGTTTGCCTTTCTCGGCTGCTCTTATAAGGGCTTCAACAATCGGAGAATCATCTGAGGTCCGATACAGAGTTTGTTTTATCGCTACAACTTGGGGATCGTCTGCAGCCTCTTCAATTAAGCGACGGACACTAGCCGAAAATGATTCATACGGATGATGGACGAGTAAATCTCCTTTTTTAATGATTTCGAAAATGTTTGGTCGTTCATCAGATGAACCTTCGTGGTAAAGGGGCTTGGGGACCACGGGATGCCATTTCTTATAACGGAGACGGGGAATATTTGTCTCAGAGAGTGTAAAACAGGCAGTTAAATCCAATAAACCTTCTACATTAATAATGTCGTTATTATCCAACTCAAGTTCACTCTTCAGCAAATTCAGGATCTGGGCATCCGCATTTTCTTCAACTTCCATGCGAACGACTTCTGCGAATCGACGTTCTCGCAGTTCTTCGGAAATCAGTGAGAGCAGATCTTCGGCCTCTTCTTCATTCCTGCGCACATCGGCATTCCTGGTAATGCGAAACAGGCAGGTACTAATGATTTCCATGCCCGGAAATAACCGCTGTATATTGTGGCGGATAATTTCCTCGATGGGCACATAATGGAAAGCATATGTTTTGCTTTTTACCGGTATCCATCGGGGCTGATTAGAAGGGATCTTGAGTCGGGCGAAGTTGAAGTCATCCTGCTTGGGACGCCTAAGTTTTACAGCCAGCGATAAGCTTAGGTTAGAAATAAATGGAAATGGATGACCGGGATCGACTGCCAGGGGGGTAAGTGTAGGATAAATATGATCCAGGAAATATTCATCCAGTTCCCGCTTTTGCTCTTCCTCCAACATACCATAGCCGGATATTTTGATCGAAGCCTCTCGTTCGATGGCGGGACGGAGCAGCTGATTCCATACCCCAGAGATTTTTTTCAGCATTCTGTTTGCCTGGTCTTGAACAAGCTCAATCTGTTTTTCCGGTGTGCGTCCATCCGGACTCAGATCATCCACCTCGGCTGCCTTCTGTCGTTTTAGCCCTCCAACCCTTTTCTGTATAAATTCATCCAGATTGCTTGCAGTGATGGCGATAAACCTGAGTCGTTCTAATAGTGGATTACGAGAGTCCATCGCCTGATGCAGTACCCGCCAATTAAAGTCGATCCATCCAAGTTCTCGGTTTAAATATAAAGACGGATGGTCAAGGGGGGCATTTTCAGGAATTTCCTGCGGTCGTACAGACCAAGAGATTGCGGATGTATAATCTTCCCCATCCGTTAATGCTTTTTGGCTGGTTTTCTTAGAAACCCAAGCCTGTTTCCCCACATTCCAAGAAATGTTATTGTCTTTTATTTCCCGGAATTTTTTCTTCACTATTTGATGGAGGGTTTTCTGTCCGCCTTTGGAAACATGGATATATTCTTCTCCGAAATTCGATTCAATCTTCGGAATGATTTCATTTCTTTTGACAGCCCCTTTTAGTTTTATTTCATTGAGCAGCCAAACCGCTATTTCCTGAGGTGTATAGTTTGACACGAATTTCCCTTTTCCGTTAAATCTGATTGGCAAATATAGAATAAAAACGGGACTGCCATGGGAAAAATTGGGTATGTTAACATTATGTTAACACAAGATTGAGTGAGGCCCTGTATTTAATTCTTTAGGCAGTCCCTACATTTACGTCATTACGAAGGCTCTAAATAAAATCCCCCTCTTAAAAAAGGGGGGATAAGAAATTTTTCAATTCCCAAAAATTGGGTATTCAGTAAAATTTTGTGATAAATGGTTATATCAGGAAATTTTCTCCGGCTTCAGGAATCCACACTTCTGTATCGGTGGCATCCTCGGTATATTTTTTGAAATCCTGGGGGTCTCCGGCCAATACTGGAAATGTGCCGTAGTGAATCGGTATTGCGAAATCTGCCTGAATGAGGTCGCAACACATGGCAGCCTCTTCCGGTCCCATAGTGTAATAGTCGCCCATGGGAACTGCTATGATATCCGGCTGGTAAAGCTCACCATAAAGTTCAAGGTCATAAAAAATATTGGTATCCCCCAAGTGATAAAAAGTGATGTCATCATCAAAAGAAATGACCAAGCCGCCCGGATCTCCGGCATATTCCCCCTGAAAAGAAGAACTATGATTGGCTGAAACCAGAGTAACAGAAAAATCATCAAATTCAATAGTCCCGCCTTTATTAAATTCTACGGCCTGGTCTTCTTTGAGGCCATTTTTTTTAAGTAATCCCGATAGCTCAACAATTGAAACTACCTGGCAACCTGTACGTTCTGCGATATCCAGGGTATCTCCGACATGATCACCGTGGCCATGGGTAAGTAAAATATAGTCGATATCATCCGGTTGCTTGAAATGGTCGGGAGTAGTAGGGTTCTGTGATAAAAAAGGATCGACCAGGATTTGTGAACCCCCTGGGCTGACTAATTTAAAAGCGGAATGTCCCAGCCAATATGCTTCAACAGATGTTTCCATAATTTCCGATATATTTAATTAATGATTGTGAAATATGTATTGATTATCCGAAATCAATGTATTATTAATAACATTCGAAAGTACAGTTAATAAAAGAGTTATAATATCTTGATAATCAAAGCAGTTCCTTTCAGTTTATTATCACAACTTTTTAATAGGTATCATTCCTTTTGTTCTTTCGATCTTATCTGAAATAGGTGCTAACTTCTAAAAAAGATTGAGGTTTATAATGGCAGAACGCATTAAACTGCATCCAGAAACTCCACATGCAAAAAGAATATTTGAAGTAGCTGATAAAATTAAAGGTGGCTCTGTTGTACTTTTTCCCACCGACAGCCAGTACGCCATCGGTTGCGATTATAAAAATAAAAAAGGTATTGATCGTATTCGTGAAGTCCGGAATCTTGGTAGCGATGATCATCTCACAATCCTATGCGATTCTCTTTCCGGGATTGCCAAGTTTGCACACATTTCAGATCATAATTTTAAGCTCATAAAACGTCTTATACCGGGGCCGTTTACCTTTATTTTGCCGGCAACTAAAGAAGTACCCAAGCTGCTCGTGCATCCCAAGAAAAAAACGGTTGGATTTCGCGTACCGGATTACCCCATATGTGAAGGGCTTGTGCGCGAAGTCGGGCATCCTATGCTGGCTATAACAGCAAAAAAACCTGGGATGGGGAGCACTGCACTTGAAAAATTTGAACGGGAACCTTTTTTAAGGGAATTTGAAAAATTGGTAGATATAATTATAGATAATCAACAGGATTTACCTGCCAAGGAAACAACTATTCTAGATATGACAGACGACAATACAAAGATACTTCGACGGGGGCTTGGAATTGAAAAGGTGGAAGAGGTGTTTCGGACACAGCGTGAACCTTTGGAACAAAAAATATAACAGATGAAAATAGCTATCAATA
>JASFMR010000094.1:0-13787 GCA_050117475.1 Balneolaceae bacterium
CTTGTTGCAGGAAATAGGTATTGGAACTGTAACGGGTAATCATTCTGAGAGTCCCGGCTCGCTTAATAGCATCATAATCCCGATCAACCGGTTTTGTTACAGAGATTCTCAACCCTTTGCCATCGTGTTGGTTATCATCAACAAATCGATCAATATCTTTTTTGTTGATACAACCGCTAAAGACAAAAGAAAGAGCAAATACCCCTACAGTTATATATTTCCTTGGTGGGTTTTTAAAAAGTTCCATAACGCATAATTTGGTTATCAATAGATGAACCTATATGCAAATGAATGGCAGCCGTGTACATTTTTTAATTGTTTGTTTGCAAGATAGTTAAAAAAATTACGGATTCTCGTTTCTAGAAAATTTTCTAATGTTCGTTAACGGTATATCCTGAATACAATTATCAGGATTTTAACGCGACCCTTGATGATATCGTTTACCAAAAGCAAGAGCTTTTAATGTGGTTCCGGGGAATTATTCACGATTTCTATCAAAAATAGTTTCATAATGATCGGGTATGTTAATTGCTTCCCCGTCTCCAGGTCATTCCAACCCCAAATAGAATAATGAACATTGCAGCAATGGAGGTCGGGGGCGGTAGTTCGCCGAACAAGAAGAAAGCCAGTGACGATGCAAAGAGAGGCTCAACCAAGATAAGGGTGGAAAGCAATGTGGGCGAAACATATTTGACGGCGTAGTTCATGGACCCGTGACCTAAAATTTGCGGGCCGAATGCCAACCCGGCTCCTGCCCAGACTCCGACTGATGAAATATTCAATAAATTTTTTCCCATTACAACCGCAATTAGGATACATGTCATGGCCGCATAAGAATAAACAGGGAAAACGTAATCAATCCAGGATCTCTTCTGACGTAACTGCTGCCCTATTAAAAGATAGGCCACAAAGATAAATGCTGCAGTTACAGCCAGAGCATTTCCAAAGAGAGGGTTCGCAAAGGGTTGAGAAGCCTGGCTGTCTGATATCCCCAAAAACAACGATCCAACAAACGCCAAAAGAACACCGATCCATGTTGTTTTTGCAAATCCTCTTTTAAACCACAGGCGTTCAACTAAAATCATAATGATGGGATGGACGGTTACCAATACCGAAGCCGAAGCGACTGATGTATAATAAAGGGACGAAATCCAACAGGTGAAATGGAGTCCCAGGCACACTCCTGAAAGCACAATCCATAATCGTTCCATGGTTTTGCCCTCACGCTTTTCCTTATCCCGCATCCACAGCCAAAACGGAAACAGCATTGCAGTAGCAAAAACAGTTCGATAAACGACCAGTACAAGAGGAGAAGTCTCCGGTGTCAGGCGAACCAAGATAGGGGCGAAACCGAAAGCTGCCAGTCCTGCGGCAAGAGCAGCCAGTACTTTCGCCTTCGGATAGTGATCAGTCATAAAAACCGTAATCCAGGTTACACTTAGCGGATGCGATCCATCGATTTCACAAGCTCGATGTCGTCTTTAATTTTTTTGCGGGCATAGAGTTGGAAAGCGAGGCCCACTAAAAGGGCGGCCAGGCCGATGGTCTCATCCCATAGGTAAGTGCCAAAACCACCCAGTGAAATGTAGATACCGGCAGCGAAACCTATGGCCACAATTTGTACAATTAATAACCTGTTTAACCAGGAAATTTGATTATTCCTGTTTTTATATAGAAAAATACAACCAAGGGATCCGAATGAAGCTATCGTTAAAACTATGGCAAAGCTTATTCCAATCCAATTTTGAGGATCGTTCAAAGCATGCCGGTAAAGGGCATTAAAAAAAACACTGCCGTCCAAAAGAAAAACTAAAAATAATAGTACTGACTGTATCCGTTGAATCACAATTCAGGTCTGTTATCGGGTTATAATTTTCTTGGGATAAGATACAATTTTTTAAAGAGCCGGTCATCCTCGAAGAATAAGTGGAAGATTATTGAAAAATGCCACATGGTTTTTACAACATCCGTAAACAATTATAACATCATAAAAAGATATGGTGCCGCATCAACCACTGCGACACCATGCACACGAAATAATGCTATAATATGGACTCTTCAGTCTCAGGTGCTTCCAACTGGGCTCCATCCCCGTGAGCTTCTTTCGATGATAGGATAATACCGGGATCCCGATCGTTGAAGAAGAAGATATTCACTTTGCGCCTTCCCTTCTCAAACAGGTAATAAAGAACCGGAACCAGAATTAGGGTTAGGAATGTGGCAAATATGAGCCCATTAATAACGGCTATTGCCATTGGAGCCCACCATGCAGCCTGTTCACCGCCCCAGTAGAGATACTCCCCGATATGGGTAAAGAATTCAACAGGTGCATTCACCAGGGTAATGAAATCCAGGTTAAAACCAATGGCCAACGGCACAAGTCCAAGGGTTGTTGTAAGCGCTGTCAGGATAACCGGTCGAAAACGAACCTTGCCGGCCTGCACCAAGGCATCAAAGAGGTGCATCCCGTCACGCTTACGCAAGATATCAATATAGTCGATAAGCACAATAGCATTGTTTACCACAACACCCGCCAGTGATATCACCCCAATGCCGGTCATGATAATTACAAAAGGCATCTGGAAGAATGTTAATCCAAACAGAACACCTGCGGTTGACATGATCACCGAGGTCATTACAATAAAGGGCTTGCTGATGGAGTTAAACTGCGAAATAAGTATAAACGTAATCAGGAAAAGGGCAATCATAAAAGCTTTCGACAAAAAGTCTATTGCCTCCTGCTGATCCTCTTGCTGACCGGTCCAACGGGCCGTATAGCCGCTTGGCAGCTTAGTCGTTATGTAATTATCCAGCACTTGCTGCACTTCTTTCAGCACCGCATTGGCATTATAGTTGGAACGTACATCTGCGCTAACCGTAACTACGCGCTCCTGGTCTTTATGCTTTATGCCTCCCAGTCCTTCAGTCACTTTCCATGAAGCCACGCTGGACAGCGGGATTTGTCGATCTTCGTCCATAATCGTCAAGTCCTGGAGTGCACTCAAGTCATTGCGATACTGTTTGTCAAGACGAACCGTAATATCGTATTCGTCCTTGCCATCCCGGTATTTTGAAGCCTCCACGCCATTGATAGCCTGGCGCACGGTATTTCCAATATCTACGGTAGACAATCCAAAGGTTGCCGCCTTTTCACGATCCACTTCAATGCGCACTTCCGGTCGGGACTTCGGCAAATCGGTATCCAAGCCGTCAAGCTTACTGTAAACCGGATCATTCTCCAGGATTCGCAAAATGTCGTCGGAAGCTTTTTTCAGAATGTCCATACTTTTGCCGGACAACTCAAGGTTTATAGGCTTTCCAGACGGCGGCCCTTGCTGTTCTTTTTCTACGGTTATGTCGGCCCCGGCAATGCCTTTCGCAAAATGGTTTCGAGCATATTCAATCGCATCATATGTACTCCCCTGACGCTCCTGGTAATCTACAAAGTTAAGAACGATGGTGCCGAGGTGAGAAGAAGATCCCTGGTTTCCAACCGGACCGGCGGTGATCGCCGAACCGGCGGTACTGAGAACCGATTCGACATCCTCGTTATTCGGAATGCTCGGTATCTTTGTCTCAAGATCATCGACCACAGACTTTGTAAAATCAACATTGGTGCCTATAGGCGTCTCAACCTGGATATAGGCACGTGCAGGGGGAATATTCTCCGGAAAAAATTCAACTCCCGGGTTGAAGATCCCAAACATTATGAAGCTGGAAAAGAGCACAAGGAATGCGATACCCACAACCGTTTTTCCATGATTCAGTGACCATCGAAGCGTGGCTTCATATTTTTCGAGTACTACGTGGACGCCCTTCTGCTGCCACCAATCGCCAATAGGACGCATAACAAAGTGGTTGGCAGCCCACAAAAGTATGCCCAGAATGAGCAGCATGGACCAGGTCAATACACTACTGAGGAGACCGAATAATAATATCACACCAGCTGCGGACGAAATAACGATTTTCCCTTTTCGCGTCATCTTGGGTTTATTTGTGCCATCCACCTGGTCCAGCTTCATAAATAATGCACAAAGCACAGGGTTGATTACTAAAGCAACAAACAGAGAACTGCTGAGCGTAATAATCAGCGTAATAGGAAGATAGCTCATAAACTCTCCCACAATCCCGGGCCAGAATAACAGAGGGAAGAAAGCCGCCAGTGTGGTGAGCGTACCTGAGATAATCGGTATTGCCACTTCGCCAGTCGCTTTCTTTGCCGCAACAATATTGGTGTGGCCCTCTTCCAGATAGCGATAAATGTTCTCTACCACCACAATGGCATTGTCAACCAGCATCCCGAGCGCTAGAATCAGCGAAAAAAGCACAATCATATTCATTGTTATCCCGAGCATGCTAATGATGATAAAGGATAAAAACATCGACAACGGTATTGCGACACCCACAAAAGAGGCATTACGAATACCCAGAAAGAACAGGAGAATTCCCACGACCAGTAGCAAACCCGAAATTATATTGTTCTCGAGACTGCTCACCATCGAGTTAATATCTTTACTTTGGTCTGAAGTAATCTCAAAGTGGGTTGTCGGAGGCAACTGGGGCAGCTCCTTATCGAGAATCCGTTTTACTGCGGCAGAAGTCTCCAGAATATTTTTTCCACTCCTTTTTACGACCGATAGCGAAATCACAGGATCATTATTCAGCTCTGCGTAAGTCTCACGGTCTTTAAAGCCGAAAGAGACATTAGCTACATCTCGGATGTAAATCGGCTTGTCATCGGGGGCGTCGACAACGATATCTTCAATAGGCTCGACTGTATCATATTCTCCGGGAACCCGAACCAGGAATTTTTTTATACCCACGTCGATATTGCCACCGGGCACCGTCACATTTTCACGCTGGATGGCGGCAATCAAATCCCCAAAAGTCAGGCCATAATATTTCAGTTTCGGCAGATTCACATCTACCTTGACCTCACGTTCGAGCCCCCCCGCCAGGTTTACTTCCAGTACTGAAGGAATTGTCTCAAGCTCATCCTGGATATCTTCTGCAATCTCTTTTAACTGTACCAGGCCATACTGCCCGGATATGTTTACCTGCATAATCGGGAATTCCGAGAAATTAATTTCCTGGATGATCGGATCTTCGGCATCTGAAGGAAGATCCGGCTTAGCCAAGTCCACTTTTTCGCGCACCTTCTGCAGTGCATCATCGATATTGACGTCTGTATTAAACTCCAAATTTATATTGGAATATCCTTCAGCCGTTGTTGACGTCATATCCTTGACATCCGATATACCGCTAAGCTCGTCTTCCAATTTGCGGGTTACGAGGCTCTCCATATCCTCAGGTGAAGTACCCGGATAGGTGGTTATAACCAGGATATTCGGCACTGTAATATCAGGCGAAGCCTCTTTGGGAATAGACAGGTAGGACTGAATACCCATTATCGAAACCAACAGGATAAGGACCAAAACACTAATGCGGTTATCGATAGAAAAAGTGGACAGTCCAAACTCTTTCTGGTCTTTAGAACGGTTCTGACCGTTTCCCGAATAGTTCGTTTTTGAAGTTTCTGTGTTATCCATTATTGCTAAGCTTTAAGAATTTCTTTGGGCAATGTTATCAGTTTCCCCTTCCACAATATTGATACGCATATTGTCTTGCAGAAAAGAAGAACCCACGGTTATTATTTTGTCCCCCGGCTTTAACCCGCCGGTAATCATGACATTATTTTTGTAAGACGGCCCCAACGTAACCGGTGTCTTCCGGGCAACCGTTTTACCTTCCTCATTTTTAGCTACCGTATATACCAAGTTCTGATCATTATTCTGGAAGATATATTCCTTCCCAACGACAATTGCATTTTCTCTATTCAAGGTTCTAATCATAACATTGGCAAGCATATCCACTTTGTAATCTTCGGATTCAGGGGGCAGCTTTATTTCTACCTCGAAAGTCCGCGCTTGTTGATCGATACTCTGACCAACAAACGAGATCGGCAATCGCAGGGTATCAGCCAGTTGAAAGTCAAACCAGATCCGGGCCACATCCCCTTTATCCACTACGTTGGAGTAGGTTGAAGGAACCCCGGTAGAGACTTTAAGTCGATTGGTACCGATTAGCCGAACCAGTACAGCACCAGGCACTGCCATTTCTCCCTCTTCCAGCATTACGTTTTCAACCGTTGCATCAAATGGTGCATTTACGATTGTTTTATCGATATTCACTTTAACTTCTTCAAGCGATGCTTTGTTCTGCTGGTAATTGTATTTGGCATTCAGATAATCCAGTTCGGAACCAACACTGTCTTGTTCATACAATCTCTTAAGACGATCGTAGTTTTCTTTGGACTGAGCCGTAGCTGCTTCTAACCGCTCACGTTCCTGAAGCAATTGAGCATCATCTATCTTGAGGATGGGATCGCCTTTTTTTACATGGTCTCCCTGTTCAACAAAATATTTCTTGATTCGTCCGGATACTTCCGCCGAAATGCGAACATCATTCTGTGCCTCAACAGTCCCCACTAACTTCAAATACCGTTCAAAAGGCTGGGGCTTAACAGTCTCGGTTTCAACATTCACGGTCTTAACCAGTTCTTCTTTTTGTGCAGGCTCTTCCTGTGAACAGCCGACAACAAGAAGCATTAAAATTCCAGAAACTATAATTTGCTTATTCATTATGCTGTGAGTAATAATTTTAATCGTTTAAACTCGGTTTTTCATTATCTACGAAAGGCACCATTCCGATAGCCTTGTCATACTGGGCCTTGGCTGAGAGATAGTTATATACCATCTCGGCATAGTTGACTTCTGCCTGCCGTAACTGCAATTCGGCATTTGTAACATCCAACTGGGATCCAATACCGTTTTCCAATCGCGCTCTGGCACGATTATACCCTTCCTGTGCCAAATCAAGGGCTTTCTTTCGGGCCGGGGCAGTCTCGATTGCTTGGTTTAATGACTCTTTGGCTGACTGAACCTCATTTTTGGCCGAACGCACAGCGGCCCGTCGCTGCTCTTCCAAATCTTTCTTCTCAATTTTGGCGATACTCAAATTGGCAGAACGCTCAAACCCCTGGAAGATGGGAAAACTGATTGTTAGTCCAAGCGTCTGGGATCTTGCCCTCGTATTCTTGGTCCCAAAAAATACAGGGGTTCCCGCCTGGGCAGCCGCCCAATCCAAATTGTAGTTGGCGGTCAGCTGTGGCAAAAATCTACTTTTAATTGCTTTTATCTCTTGGCTTTTCAATTCATTCTGTTTCTCTAAGACGCGAATATCACCGCGCTTATCAGTCGCGATATTCATCACATCGGATCCTGACTGATACTGATAGGGCGTCATTTTATCCACTTCCTTAAGATTTTGATTCACCTCATTAGCAGCTGCCTGTGAGGTAACTTCAAATGAGCTTAAATCGCCCTGGACTTCGAATTCAAGATTAAGCGGTACCCCCATCACAATCTTAAGTTCTCGATATGCCTGGGCAACATTATATTTAGCTTGTGTAAGCTGAGGCTCTTGGTTGCTCAGTTCCACTTGCACTTGCAACACGCCATATTCATCAATAAGTCCGGCTTTTCGACGGGCTTGGTTATCCTTGAGATTCTTTTGGAGCCGGGCAACCGTGGCCTGTTGCAGCCGCAGCTGTTCCTGTGCTACAAGCACGTTATAATATGCCAGCCTCGTCTGTGTAACAATCTGCTGAGTAGTGGCACGCATATTTTCGGCCTGGGCAGCCTTATAAAGCTTGGAACTGCTGATCCCCACAAAAGCTTCCCCGCTGAACAAAGTTTGCTCTACTGAGAGACCTCCACGCCAGTTATTATCGGTCCCAAACTGCAAGGGTACCAATTCGCCTGGATCGGCATTAGGATCAAAAAATCTAGCTGGCACAAAGTTAACCGGAATCTCCAGGTTGCGGGTATAGGTGGCCGATCCCGAAATATCGGGCAGCACCTCACTCCACGCCAAGCGTACCTGCTCATCGGCATCCTCCAGGCTCAACAAGGATCGTTTTATCTGGGAGTTGTTTGCCAGGGCCACCTGAATAGCTGAGGTAAGCTTTAAAATTCTCTGTGGACCCACGGCTTCAGCTATGGAAGTAGTATCCTCTTCCTGGGCAAAAGCAGAGTGGAAAACAAACCCCATGCTCAAAATTGCTAAAAGTCCTACTCGTAACATTTTACTTAGAGTAGTGCATAAATAATTTCGCATAACGCCTTTGGAACTATTAACGATTAATGATTTAGGTATTCTATCTTTAAAAAACTGAGAAGTTTGTACGAGCTTATTTCTCTGTTGTTTCAAATTTATGACTATCAGTCATATTCTTTTTCCGGGCTTTTTCGGTAGCAATTCCCGTTCCGATGAGTCGCAGGAAATTTTCATAAAGCGTTTCCACCGATACTTCCATCTCATCCAGCATCTTAAAATGATACCCGTCATGTTTCATATGACTGACGGTCGTAATACCGCGGGTGCTCGACCATAAAAGAACGGCAAGCTCTTTGGGATCGTAGCTTTGATCAATCGTCCCGTCTTGCATTCCAATTTGCAAAGCCCGGATCATGTAGTTAAGAGCCTCTCGACGATTCGACTCGCAGGTTTGGGCGAATTCACTTTTTTCCAGCTCTTCAGCATCACTGAGCGACTCGTAGTACATGAATGCCTTAAAATAGTCGGGATTCTTACGTACGAAGTCCAGATAGGTCTCTCCAAGCAATCGTATGAGTTCAAGCCCTGTATGAGCTCCTGAGAATATTTTAGCAATTCGGTCGTTCAGGATTTGTGAGCCGCGCTCCGTTATTGCCATGTACAACTCATTCTTGTTCTTGAAGTACAAATAAAGCGTACCCTTGCTTAGTTCTGCTTCTTCGGCGATCTCATCCATGGTAGCCTGGTCAAGGCCTTGGGAAAAAATGACCTTTTCTGCTGCGTCAATGATCTGATTACGCCGGCGTTCCTTTTCTCGTGCTTTCCGTTCTTCTGTTCCCATAATTTTCAATTAAACTGACTGTCGGTCATAAAATGACCAAAGTTAATAATCAGAATTACGTATTACAATAATTTTTGTTACAGCGTTTCCGCATGTTTGTAAAAAAAATGTTGAGAAAGGCGAATGTCACAATTATGTCTTACCTTCGGCGATCCACAATTAATAATTATCAATACCAAATTTAGTTTGAGAATCTCCAAAAACATCCTGGTTGAGGCATCACTGCTATTAGTAGCCGTTATTTGGGCTTTAAATTTTTCTGTTGTTAAAAGTACGCTATCCGAACTGGATCCACTGAGTTTTAACGGGTTGCGATTTATTTTTGCTGCGGTCATGGTATGGGGCCTGCTGATCTATAAAGGACAAACTTTTTCAATTCCCAGAGAGGATTGGCTTCCACTCCTCGGAGTAGGCCTCTTGGGAAATCTAATCTACCAGGGGTTATTTATCATCGGTATAGACTATACCCATGCTGCAAATGCAGCTGTTATGCTGGGAACGACTCCCATATGGGTAGCACTTTTCAGCCATTTCTTTTCAATGGAGAAAATGAACATGTTAAAATCCCTGGGGGTTTTATTGGCCTTTGGAGGCATTGTTTTTCTCGTGTCGGGAGGTTCCGAATCTCTTTCGTTGGGTTCAGACACGTTCTTTGGTGACTTGGTCGTTCTTACCGCGGCCATTGTATGGGGTGGTTATAGTATCCTATCTAAAACATTTCTGGACCGGTATTCCCCCATTCAATTTTCTGCAATTATGGCTAGCATCGGTAGTGTAGTCCTCTTCCTGATCGGGCTTCCAAATATATTAGAACTACATTGGTCGGAAATATCAGTATCGGCCTATGGCGGTTTGGTCTACAGCGGTCTCATTTCTATTGGAATTGCTTACCTGATATGGAATTACGGCCTTCAAAAGGTGGGGGCAGTACACACCGCAACCTACCAAAATCTTGTACCTGTTCTTGGTATGATATTTGGTATCGTGTTACTTAATGAAAAATTGACCATCCTGCAATTTATTGGGTCTGGATTAGTTATATCCGGAATTGTGCTGGCTCGCTGGAAAAAGGAAAAGGATAAAGATAAAATCCCAGCCAGAGCATAATGTCATATTAATTAGCATGAGTTTGCGGTAAGCGGCTTGTCCTCCCCTGCCCCCCTTTCAGTTCAGGCCGGTTGCCAACTGTAAACTATTGTTGTCGCAAGGTGTTTTGGAGTGAACCTTCCCTCACTGAAAAAAGTAATGGCCACCTACGCACTGCTGATATACCATATTGAGCTTTTAAATTACACTCGTGTTCCGCCGCTCAATAGATACAGAACGGCCATCCGAACAGCTACCCCATTTGTCACCTGGCTTAGAATAATAGAACGGTCACTGTCTGCGACTTCACTTTCCATTTCAACACCGCGATTCACCGGCCCAGGATGCATAATGATAAAATCGGGATATTTTTCCAGATGCTTCATGGTAATACCAAACGTCTGATGGTACTCCCGGATGCTGGGAAACAGCTCGGTCCCATCTTCCTGCCGCTCCAGCTGAATCCGTAACGCCATTGCTACGTCACACCATCCAAGTGTTTCGTCCAAGTTATGTGAAACGTTAGCGCCCAGTTCGTGGACATAGGCCGGCATCATAGTTTTGGGACCGCAAATCGTAACATTCGCCCCCAACTTGAGCAAACCGATAATATTAGAACGTACAACCCTGCTATGCCCTATATCCCCGATAATCGCTATATTCTTCCCGGTTAAATCGGGATATATTTGCTTCATGGTAAACATATCCAGCAGAGCCTGGGTAGGATGTTCATGAGCCCCATCCCCTGCATTGATGATTGCAGCATCAACACAGCGTGTCAAAAAGTGTGGAACCCCCGGACTTTCATGCCGGACAACCACCATATTTATTTTCATGGAGCTGATGTTGCGAATGGTATCCTTCAGGGATTCCCCCTTCTTTACGCTGGAAGACCCGGTTGAGAAGTTGACAACGTCGGCTCCCATTCTTTTTTGGGCCAGTTCGAAAGACAATCGTGTTCGCGTGCTGTTTTCATAAAAAAGATTTACAATTGTCTTATCTCTCAACGTGGGCACCTTGGGTACCGGGCGGTCGAGTATTTCCCTAAAATACGTTGCCTGTTCCAAGACATAGAGAATGTCATCTTTGGAATAATCCGCCAAGCCAAGCAAATGCTTATGGGAAAAATCGTAATCCGTGTTTTTTATTTCCAGATCTTTGGTCATCCCTGCTCCTCCTCATCCGCATTTTGAACTACATATACGGCATCCTCGCCGTCCAGCTCTTTTACCTTTACACGAACCTCTTCCTGTACATGGGTAGGCAGCTTTGTTCCGACATAATCGGCACAGATAGGCAGCTCGCGATGCCCACGATCCACCATACAACAGAATTTAATACTGCGGGGACGTCCGTAATCCATAAGGGCATCCATTGCCGACCGGACAGTGCGCCCTGTATACAGCACATCATCAATCAACACGATATCCCTGTCATACAAATCGAAGGGTATTTCGGTAACTTTAACCTGCGGCATCTTCAGCCGGGTGCGAAAATCATCCCTATAAAACGTAACGTCCAGTACCCCAAAGTCCGGAGTGAAGCTAAATTCCTTCTCCATGACCTGCACGATGCGCCTACCCATATATACACCGCGGGTTTGCATACCTATGAGCGCCAATCGTTCAGGATCGTCATGTGGCTCCAAAAATTGGTGGGCGAATCGCAGGTACGTGCGATCAAGGTCTTCGGCCGACATTATTTTGACAGTGTTCAAACGAACTTCCTCTTTCGGTGTTTTTTAGAAAATGAATGTAGGCAATGCTGAATAAGAACTCAATGCTGGAAACAAGAAAAACTAACTTTTTAATTACCACCTTAACCGAAGCCTTTCAAGAACAAACATCTGAGACCTATGCTTGTCCCTCGATAACAACAAAAAAAGCCCAGCTCGTTAAAACCGGGCTTATCAGCAGGTAGTATTAACTACTGGCTTTCTCTTAGTGTTATTGAGCCGACATTTGTGTCTTGACCTTTTTCAACTGCAACATCAGTCAAGGTCGTATCGGAATACTGATCATTAGACGGCTGAATTGTAACATCATATTGCCCGACATCAAGGCCTTGTATATTGAAACCCCCGTTAGCATCTGCTTCCGTTGAAGTAGTATCGTCGTTCATAACTGCCATGACATAAGCATTAGCTTCGGAAGGAGCAACTGTTCCGGAAATAGATCCCGTCTCTACTTGCTCACCACTACCGGCAAAAGCTTTCAGTACCGGCCTCAATATATATTTGCCACTTTTGCCGGCTTGGTGTACCGACCTTGAGGCATCAAAGTCAATCATTACATCTATACTTTCACCTTCCTCAAGTACCGTATTAAACTTAATTTTGTATCCCGACTGTTGGCCACTGGGTACCTTCAAATTATGCATCATACTATCCTCCATAACCGTATTATCCGGACCGAGTATCATGCGAAGTTCATTATATCGCCCCGGCTCCAAATCTGCCGATGCCAGTAAAGTATCAACCCCATTTGTCAGGTCAAGCAAATTGATCTGCATTGGATCTACCGGAAGGTCCATCCATTTCCCATCTGTGGTATCGGCAGTTGCCGTATCACTGCTAACCGGCGTAAAATGAATATGCAAGCCCCGAACATCCACGTTGACTTCCTGGTAATTTCCAGGGGCATCGGTTAGATGCACATTCATATGGGCTTTATTTGTTTTTGGGCCGTTAAAATTCGCATCCCCGCAGGATACCGTTGTCAAGACCGTCAATCCCAACACAAATATGCTCTTCAGGAAGTGATAGATCAACTTCTTAATCTTTAAATTTTTCATAATAATTATTCTATTTCTGGTTGCAAATGGTTCCGTAATTGCTTTTAACTATTGGCAATATTCTTATGTGTCATGCGGTTGTTTTGTTCCCAACAAAGAAATAGGTCTTACTTATGCCTTAGAAGCTATATTGGAAGCCGTTCATCATTTTTTTACTTTCTAAGCAATTCTTAAGAACCGACGGTTACCATGCATAAAGCTTTTTTTCTGGATAGGGACGGCACCATTAATGTAGACTACAACTTTGTTCATACTGCCGAAGAATGGACGTGGTGCAATGGTGCATTGGAAGCCTTATACTGGATGAAAAAGCATGACTTTAAGATTATTGTAGTTACCAATCAGTCAGGGATTGCGAGGGGACGATATTCCGAAGGAGATGTTAATACCCTGCATCAGTGGGTAGATAGCGAACTCAAAAAAAAGGATATTAAGATCGACGGATGGTACTATGCACCTCACCATCCCGTACATGATCCCCATGAAGAATATAATCCGGAAGATCGCAAGCCGGGAACGGGTATGTTCGAAAAAGCGGCTTCCGAACACCATATCGATTTTAGCAAATCATATATGGCCGGAGACAAAATAACCGATTTAAAGCCGGCTCTTGAATTGGGTATTAAACCTTTCTTTATCCGTTCTCGCCATGAACCAGAGCAGGACCAAGAGTGGCTCAAAAAACACAACATTAAAACCTATGATAACATTAAAGAGGTTATCAATACACTCAGCACCTGATTTTATGCGGGTACGGAGATTGCAATAATATCATAATGTAACCCAGGGCCAATAACTTATTTAAGATTTTTGATGACTTGGCGATAACTTGAATAACGTCAAAAAGTTATTCTAAAAATGAGTTTGTATCAGACCATCAACAAAATCGCGCCGCATGTATTAGCTCCAAACATCAAAGAGGGCTCTCAATCCAAAGCCGCCCCCTTTT
>JASFMR010000095.1:0-13645 GCA_050117475.1 Balneolaceae bacterium
CAGCTAAACTGAATTTTCGAAGTTTCTGAATTACAAGTACACTCATCATCTGGGGGGATTGACGTCCCAGCAGAAGGGGAATTTCATAGGAACCCATTACAAATATGCTGTAGAGCACGAGTGTCGAAAACGAACGGCGTAAAAGCACTGGCACAACAATACGACGAATTTGGGCAAATTTTGAGGCGCCCAGTGTCTCGGCTACTTGTGAAAGTTCGCAGATATCCTCTTGGTCGTATACGTTCATAAAATAAAGGGTGAAAAAAGGGACAGCCATAAATGTATGAGCGGTGATGATACCAATGCCAAAAGAATCGTTAACCAGCCCCGGAAAGGAAGAAGAATCGGAAATCACTCCCAGTTGATAGATAATGCGGGCAAAGAACCCGGATTGGGAGGCCAGTTGAAAAACCAAAAAAGCCACGACAATAGCAGGGAAGGCTAGTGGCACATATACCGAGAAACCGGGAAAGCCATATTGTAAGGGGGTTTTGAGATAGAGGGCCAGTGTGAGTGCCAGAATAATCGTAAGTCCGATTGTAGCGAGAGAAATGTAAAGGGTGTACCCTAATGAGAACCAAAACTCGATGTCTGATAAGGTTTCTTGCCAATAACGCATGGTAAAACCGTGACTCAGAATTCCGGTGAGCCCCAAACTGTAACTTAGGGCATAAATGATCCCCACCAATAGCGGAACTACCGCCAGCAGTAGAAAAAACAGAAGGGCGAAGGTTTCTTCCTTACTGTTGGATAACCTTTTTTCGAAAATCCTCATACAGATGGATCATATATTCGGGTGCCAATTCCTGCAGGGCATGTGCCTGCAGGGAATCCTTTGATGGAGCATAACGCCGCTTAGGCATTTCAGCAAACTTTTTACGCCACTTTTGGGGTAGCCTTTTTACAGCCAGTACCGTCCCGTCCCCCCAAACGTCTGGACGTGCTTTGCGATACTGTGCCTCGGGGGAAATCAGGAAATTGCAAACAACTATTGCGGCGGCTTTGTGGGCGGCATTAACGGGGATTCCCAAATAATGCGAATTTTGAATAGTGCCACTCTTAAGGACATACGCCCGTGCCGTTTTGGGGAAAAATCCCTCCAGGATTTTATTATCTACCTCTGTGTCGTTATTGCTCATTGTGAAATTCAGTTCGCCGTTAACAAACAATTGGTGCGCGGCCGATACGTTTGAGGGAAAGGTTCCTCCATGCCTCCACAAATACGGTTTGATCTTATTTATATAATCCCACAGTTGTGAAGAATATTTTTTATAAGCAACAGAATCAAACGGGCCATCCAGTGTCCCCGGATCGGCAATCCCTATAAGCAATGATTTGAGAAAAGTCATCCCGGCGAAATCATTGGGAAAGGTGAAGGTTCCCGGTTTTTCTTTTACGTAATCGGCCAGTTCTTCTTTTGTTTTTGGGGGATGAGTGATACGGGCCGAGTCATAGATCATCGTAAATTGAACATTACCCCAGGGGACTTCCATCCCGTTGATGGGTTGCTGGAAATCGTATTTGATAAACGGGTTGCTGAAATCAATATACTTGTTGTTCGGGAGCCGCCCCACGAAAGGGCCGTATAGGCCATCAATCTGCCGAAGTTGATAAAAGGTCTCCCCGTTGATCCAAATCATGTCGAGCTCTCCTTCACTTTCGTGGGCTTCCAGCTCATTCATCAATATCGATACGATAGTGTTGCCCTGCCCGCTGGAAATTTCAAGCTCAATACCAAAGCGTTCTTTTAGGGTCGGCACAACGTACCTTTGCATGTATTTGTTGATATTGGGGTCACCCTGCCACATCATCATATTTACAGTCTGCCCCTTGGCCCTTTGTTGGATTTTATCCCAGCTTAGCTGAGCTAAATTATCCCCCTTTTCCGAAGAGTCACTGCAGGAGAGCAAAAAAGCCAGGCCAATGATTATTAAATAGTAAAAACGCGAGTTCATGAATACTGTTATATCGTTAATTTTTTAAACATAGGGTTGACTCAAAATTTATAACTCAAGCTGAACTGAAACTGGCGCGGCGGTGCGGCATTCCGGTAAACAAATTCCTCTCGGCCCACAAGCCCCACCTGAACCTGGTTGCTGGCTGTGGCATTGCTGGTATAACCGCTGTAATTTGTTGTGTTGAACAGGTTAAACACATCGGCGCGTAGCTGTAAGCGATCTTTTCCCCAAATACGCATCTGATACTGTAAACTCAGGTCAAAAGTATATGACCAAGGCAATCTCTTGTCATTACGGTTGGCTCCCGGTGCGCGATCGGTCTTGCCGGTATATTGTACAGCACGGCTGGTCCCGTCGCCATTCAAATCAGTGGTACCGCCATACTTGGTGGCATCGGGAATACGATTTACCGGTTGACCGCTTTGAATAAGCGATGCCAGCGTAATACCCAGCTTGCCCAGCGGATAGTAGGTGCCCACCGCACTAATCACATGCCGGCGGTCATTGATGGAAGGTCCCCACTCATTGGAAAAATCATTGGCATTCTCAGCTTCAAAATTGATGTCCTCGGTGTTGTTACGCAGGCTGGATAGCGTGTAACTGATGCGATAGCTGTAATCGCCCTGTCCCCGGGTTTTAACCAAGTTGATATTGGCTGCCCAGTAGCGAGATTTGCCGCCGGTTTGGGTCATAGTGATACGCCGGGCCACATTACGCAGGGTGTCGGTACCATTCAGTGCATAGGGATTACCTTTAGCATCGTAATAAATGGGCACGCGCCGGGTGGCATCCGCCTCTTCCATAGAGCGTACATCCGAGGGACCGGCCCCGGGATTGTCCAGTTTATAAGGGGTGGGGGTATTGATATCGAAAAGGCGGAATTTATCGTATCCTCGTTTATGGATAAAATCCACATAAAACAATAGTTCATTACCAAGTTGAACCTGGTATCCCAGGCTGAAGTGGTGCGCGTAAGGATTATCTAGTCCGTTAGGATTGAGGATCGTTTTCTGGTTGCTGAAAGCATAGCCATCCGTATTGGAAAAGTCAGAGCTGGTTGAACCTTTCAAGTAATTCACACCGCTTTCGAAAGCCGTGGAATTCCCGTTGTAGGTGATTCGCCTAATATCCGTATTCCCGGGCAGGTAGCCTAGAGCTCGGAGAAGCCTGAGCTGCTCTAAGAAGTCAGGTGCTCGAGAGCTCCCGGCGATGGCATCGCTGTATATGGTATAGGGGATGCGGTCATAGAATAGCCCGTAACCGGCCCGGATGGTACTTGTATCCGTTAGCCGGTAGTTGAGGTTAAGCCGTGGGGCCAGGTTATCAAAATCACCGTGCCTGGAACCGGCCCGAGAGAGGTTATCATAACTATAACGGAGGCCGGCAGTAATATTCAATCGGTTATTTACGGAATAAATATCTTCAAAGTACAAGCTGTAGATGGTCTGATTGCCATTAAAAGTATTGGGATGAAGTTCGACTTGGTTAAACAGCACTTCTGCATCAGAGGGGATATCCCGGTAAGAAAGGTTGCGTCCGGGGTTTAGTGCGCGTAAACCGGCTAGCTGTTGGGAGTTGAGCTTCACATTATAAAACCCTTGCCCATTGCCCCCTCGGGTGTCATGGTGATTTGAGCTGAGAATACTCATGCCTGCCTTGAGGGTATGATTGTTTTTAAAGAAAGTGAACTTCTGTTGCAGTTGATGGATACGCTCCAGGATATCAAAGTTTCCCAGTGCTTCTCCAAGCACCGCAATGGTTTCACCCTGCGGATCCTGCACAAACACCGAAGGTACGCCTGAGGTATTGGGCTTGATATAAAGCCAGTCGAAAGTAGCATATTGATAATTGGTTTCAGTAGTAAAACCATTGCCGTTGTAGATATTGCTTAACGAAGCGGTAAAGGAGTTCCTGCTTTGCTCGTTGGCGGCTTCTGGAAAAGTGTTACCTCCTTCAAGTCCCCCGCCTTGCCGGTCAATGCTGACAAAACCCTTGTGAATGCGCAGGCTGGATCGGAAATTGCCGGTCCAGTTATGATCAATTTTACCGGAAAGGAGCGTATAATCATTTTGTCCCCGTATCGTAGAATTTACTCCCAGTTCGGGAACATTAAGCAAGTTGTCTTTGATGCTGACGGTCTGTTCGGCATCCAGGTAGAAAAAGGTTTTGTCTTTTTGGATGGGACCGCCAACCCCTACACCGAACTGGTGACGCTGGAATCCATCGCCTACGGCATTACCTGATAAATCGGTCTGGTTAAAGGGAGAAGAGGCATCGACGGATGGGCCGGGGCGCACTTCATAAAAGGCTTCTCCCGAAAACTCGTTTCCCCCTGACCTGCTTGTTACATTGAAGACCCCGTTGCTGGTTTGACCGTATTCCGCTGAGAAGGTATTGGCAAGAACGGTAATATTCTTGGTGAAGCCTATGGGAATACGAAAACGCGGACCCCCAAGAAAACGCTCGTTGTTATCCATTCCGTCAATTAGGTAGCTGGTATACAGTGAGTTGGCCCCATTGATTGTTACTTTGGGTGCCTCCGGATAAAAGCCGGTGGACTTGGTAACATTCGGCAACCGGTGCAGCGCGTTAGTAATATCACGCCCTTCAATAGGAATATTCTTTATCTCTTGTTCCTGCAGTTCGGAAGAAACTTCGGCATCGATGGTATTGATACGGGCAATCGAGCTGTTGGCATGAATTGTGATCTCTTTGAGTTGCTGGGCGGTCTTCGGCGTTATCACCATCGTGATACTTTTGTCGTTATTGGAACGCAAGACAATATCAGATGCAGTCAATGGATAGAAATGCTTTGAAGCCGTAGCCATGACGGTATAGCTGCCTGCCGTAGATAGCCCTCGAAAGAAGGCCTTGCCCTGTTTATTGGTTCGCTTGGTATCGAGGTAACCGATGCTATTATTTTGCAGAGTGATTGGAATGTCGCTTACAGGCGTGCCATTTTTTTTATTGATTACCGAAACCTCAAGGTTAACCTGGGCAAAGGCTGATAAGGAAAGCAACAGGCCAACCAGTGTAAAAAATATTTTTTTCATGGAAGATGGAATAAATAATTGAAACATTGCCACAGGAGGGCATTGGGGGATTGCACAAAGGTCGGAAGGTTTATCTTAAAGGAGGGGCACGGCGCAGGTAGATTTTAAAAATACATCCAGATATATAAGACCTGTTTAAGTTGACAAAAAATATAGTATTTGCAGATATGACCGATCGGAGTACTTGCACCAAGTTAAATAGGCTCCTGTCAACATAAAAAGCCCGAATAAATGATCTGAGAGAAGCGGCATCATCGATATCTCCTAACGTTTCAAGCAAGGAAATTGAAAATAGCCTTTCCGTTTCACCAAGAATCGCTTCCAAAAGACCAGCAGAATTCCACGGAAGCTGAAGAAAGGAAGACCCTTCAAAAGCATCCCGGCTGTAGCCCATCAGCCAGGTGCCTCCGTCGGCAGCAGGACCTAAAACAATATCTGATGTTCCTGATTTTAGCTGCCGGGCGGCGTCATTGAGGTGTGCTGTCTTCAGAGCGGGGGTGTCATTTCCAACTGAAATAACATAGTCGAATCCTTGTTCAAAAATGCTTTTAAAAGCATTGGTGAAACGTTCACCAAAGGAAGTCCCTTCCTGATTTTCCTCATTATAAACAAAACAGGGCAAGCCGGAATCAGCTATCTGCTGATGGGTGTGCTGTATTAGTGCTTTGGCTATTTGGGTATCTTTCTGACTGTCGTAACCGGAAGTAAATTGTTTATAAATTCCTTCTTTCCTGGCCGACCGGCTAAAGAACAAAAGAGCTATATTTCCAGGATTTTTCGGCATTAAAAGATTGTTTAAGCTGTGTTGACAATGATAAGATGATTCAGCCCGGAGTGTTCTTACCTAATTCCATATCCAGAATGCATAAAGTTTTACATAATCTAGATTCCAAGGAGATTTCACTCAGGCTATAACGACCGGGGATGGAAATTCCGTAAACTGCTGCCAGTCTGTGATTTAATGAATTCAAGAGTTCACAATATTGTTACATTATTGATGAATAAATAATTATTATAAATATAATGTTGGATTTCTGTCATTAATCAATAGAGGAAGAGAGTATGGCGGATTTTAAAAAAATGATTCAGGATGCATTGACTACTGCAGACATTCGTATCGACGGTGATCGGCCGTGGGATATGCAGGTCCATAATGAGGAATTGTACGGCAGGATTTTGCAGGAGGGTTCGTTGGGACTAGGTGAAGGGTATATGGATCGTTGGTGGGATGCCGAGGCTTTGGATGATTTTTTCTTTCACATTTTGCGAGCAAACCTGAACGACGACTTTTCAATGAAATGGCCCATGATCTGGACATTTATCAAATCGTGGGTTAAAAATCCACAGAGCGAAAAGCGAGCTTACGAAATTGGAGATCATCATTATGATACAGGAAATGATCTTTTTGAAGCCATGCTGGATAAGCGGATGGTATACACCTGTGGTTATTGGCTTGATGGTGCGGATACCCTGGATAAAGCGCAGGAAAAGAAGCTGGATATGGTTTGCCGGAAGTTAGGACTTCGTTCCGGGCAGCGAGTGTTGGATATAGGCTGTGGATGGGGAAGTTTTGCCCAATATGCAGCAAGGAAGCACCATGTTGAAGTGGTGGGTATCACCGTGTCGGAGGAACAGCAACAATTGGCTCGGGAGCGTTGCGAAGGATTACCGGTGGAGATCCGTCTTCAAGACTACCGTCTGCTTAATGAACGGTTCGATGCCATTGTTTCTTTGGGCATGTTTGAACATGTAGGTGTCAAGAATTACCGGACTTATATGAATGTAGTATCCCGTTGTCTGAAGGATGATGGATTGTTTGTTTTGCATACGATCGGGGGAAATAAATCGGTCCGAAATACCGATCCGTGGATCGAGAAATATATTTTCCCCAATTCGATGATCCCTTCTATTCGCCAGATCGGAAGGGCGATTGAGGGACTGTTTGTGATGGAAGGATGGGAAAATTACGGCCCCCATTATGATCGAACACTGATGGCTTGGTACAAAAACTTTAAAGAGCACTGGGATGAGCTTAAAGAGCACTATTCCAGCCGATTTTACCGCATGTGGAAATATTACCTGATGTGCAGTGCGGGTAGTTTCCGATCTCGCAAAAATAGCCAGTGGCAGATCGTCCTAAGCAAGAAGGGATTGGGGCAAACCGGTCATGACCGGTAATAGGTGCTACTCATAATTCCCTTCTTTTCTTCCAGCGCAAAATCAAAGGTATAAGCTGCGTCCTTTTCCACCTCGTTTGCAATATCTGCTCCCAATTGTCTGAGGAAAGTATGCAGCATTTCATTATCAGATAAAGCAGTTATATACTTTTCCCGCGCAGTTGAATTAGCATCAAGGTATACAAGGGTGGATAAGCGGGAATCCTGTTGTTCAACTTTGATCGTAACACTTTCTGCTAGAGCCTCCGGTCTTATGCCGGCAAATATTCTTAGCAATTCATTAATAAGCAGTCCGTAGGTAAGGGCTTGGTTTATGTTTATGTAGATTTGCTCTCCAACATCCTGTTTACAGTCGATCTTACTAGATAGCGAAGGGGCCAGGTACTTGATTATTTCTGCTATCAGCTTTTTAGCGGGCACGGAACCCAAACGTTCAGATTGGTATGCTACCTCCTGGGTTATGGCGATAACCTTTATTCGTTGTTGATTTTTCCGGATGTGATTGCCGGCAATTTCATTTTCGATGCTCAATAAATCCAGTTCTAAAAATGCACTTATGAGGGCCAAATTATTTTTAACCCGGTGGTGGACTTCAGAAAAGAGAACTCGTTTTTGTTTAGAGATCAAATCATTCTTTTCTGAAAGAATATTGCTTATCCGATGCAGCTTATTGTGATTCCATACTACGATTATTGATAGGATGAGGATAAATAAAAAAGCTATCGGAACAATCCACAGTGTTCGATTGATCTCAAGCGCAAAATCTTTTTCCGGGATAACGGTTACGATATTGATTTTATGAGAGGGGGTCACCCTATAGGATTTTAACACACCCCACCAGTTTTCTCCGTCTATTTTAAAATTGTATGGTTTCTGATTGTCCTTTGTTTTCAACACATTCATTAATGCAGGATTCCCAAGTTTTTTGGGGGATTGCAACAAATTGGCTTTTAAATGGGATAGGTCAAGGGTGGGATCGTATCTATTTAGGGCCAGTACCTTACTGTTATCTTCTGTAAGGACGAATACATTTTGACTCTTTGTAAGTTTGAGTTTGCTGACAAACGTATTGAGATCTCTTAATGTCAGGTCAAAAGCAAGGATGGTTGATCGTGAGTTATTACCCGGTATTTGAAGTGAAGCGGTAACTCCAATTTCGGGCGCTGTAGTATATTTATATGGAGTGGTCCAGAAAATTTCTCGGGTCTTGACGGCTCCTTTAAACCAGGGTCTTTCCCTGGGATCGATGGAAAGCGGTTTTTCCCATTGTTCGAGCAGCCGCAGTGAATCGCCCTGTTCCCATCTACGCCATTTTTCAACGTTTCCCCACCGATCGGCGAAAACCCTCCTGGTAAGCCATTGATTTCCGGTTGAATCCGGTAGTAAATCGAATTCATATCCACTGGGATCGGCTATCCCGATAGAAGAAATGGGACGATATTGATCTATAAGGGAAATATAATGAAGAATTGTTTTCCGGAGATCCTGTCCCTCCCAAAAACCTGACTTGTATTGTTTTTCTTCTGCATTAATCAGGTGAGAAATTTGATCGAAAAAAGTATCCAGCTCACTTCTGGCTTGATCAATAGATTGTGTTGTCAATCTTGTAGCAAATTGCCTTTTGGCCAGAGAAATTTCATAAATGACATAAGCCATCAAGGCAGAAGAAATAATTAAGACCCCGAAAGCAAAATATTTTGCGTACTTATTGAGTAATTTCTCCAATAGTAATAAATGGTTTATTAATTAACGCTTTACAAGATTAAAAAATAAGCTATGAAAATATTTGTCTTATTTTCTTAAAAGGCAAAAATGGGGAGCAAAAATTCATCTTAAATTTATTGTGTCCCAACCTTTTACCAAGGCTTTGGTTAAAGCCGGACGGGTTATGAAAATCTTTTAGATCCGCATCACCTGAACTTACCGCAGAGGAGGTAATCTAAACCCATGCTGCTGATATTTCATCGTTCATATTTTATATTGATTAATGTGAACGTTCTTCTCTAAGGATCCCGGCCTCATGAACGATCTTTCCTCCCACAAGCGTAAGGACACTTTTAATCTCTGGCATTTGGTTGAGAGGAATCTCAAAAGGATTCTCAGACAGCGCAGCCATGTCCGCCAGCATCCCTGGCGCTATTTCACCTCGGATGTTTTCCTCTCGCTCTGCATAAGCACCGCCTTTTGTATATGCCAGCAAAGCCTGCTTGCGTGTTAAGGCTTCCTGTGGATGGGCCGGATCTTTAACAGCCAGCATGATATTAAGCCATGGATTCAGTGTGGGACCATTTAGCATATCTGATCCCAACGCAAGTGGTATACCAGCTTTAAGTGCAGAACGCAAAGGTTGAGCCCACTTCATACGAGTCGGTCCATAACGATCTTTCAAAATTTTTGGATGTGTAAAATGAAGTGGGTTCTGAGTTAGCACTATACCGAGTCTTTTCCCTTCTTTAAGAAGATCAGGGGCTAGTGCATCACCATGTTCGATTCTTACAACCCGTTTTGACCGCCAGGTGGCAGCTGGTGCGAGCGACTCCATGAGGTGAAAGACCACTGATGCCGTGGAGTCACCAACGGTATGAAAGGCTACTTGTTCATTGTAGTCCAGTGCGTGCCTTAGAATCCGCCGCAAATCCTCCGGGGAAAAATCCAGTCTCCCTCTCCACCCGGGACGATCGGCATAGGGCTGGCGCATGAAAGCATTTCTGTCGGGTGGTGTACCATCCAATATCCACTTCATCCCGGCAATTCGGACCTTTGGGGAGTTTGAAACCGGTTTTGGTTTTTCCCATTCTTCAGCCACATCTTTTTTAGGCAGATAACGTTCGTAAATAGAAAACCGAATAGGTAGATCTGAGGCCTCCAGTGTCGCGATCAATCGTTTAATAGGCACATCGGTCCCCATTGTTTGTACGGTTGTGATCCCCCACGCTGCCATGTTCTCTGCAAAATGATGATAGCCCGAAACCAGCGAATCGAAGGGCACTTTAGCAAGTATTGCTTTGTCGGTATCCCATATTCCATACTCATAAATACGACCGTTTAACTGCTTTGATCCGGGCACTCTTCCATACCATCCGCCTAGCGGGTCTTCGGCTTTGGGCGGAATTCCGGCATAACGCAAACCCGCCGTATTAGCGATTAATTCATGCCCGGTGAAATGCGAGAGAAACAACGGATTATCAGGGGCAATCTTATCTAGCCAGGACCTTGAAATGGTGCTATCATCCATAATTGTGAATCCGAATCCTCCCTCAATAATTTGCCCGGGAGAGGCCTTCTTCACTGACTGGTTTAACGCCACTTTCAATTCTTTTTTTGTCGGATTCATCCCGGCCTTCTTGTCGTATGTAACACTTACACTACCATGGTTTGGCACAGGATGAACATGGGCGTCAGTAAGGCCGGGAACCAGTACGTGGCCTTTGATATTAATTATTTGGGTGTCAGATCCGGCCAGTTTACATATGGCAGTATTTGTGCCTACCGCTTCAATCTTATCATCTTTAATAGCCACCGCTTCTGCCCGGGGTTTTGTTGTATCTGCGGTAAACACTTTTCCATCGAGGAGAATGAGGTCGGGTGGATTGGTTTTCAGGGCGGAATGTTTCGGGCTTTGAGCAATAGTCGAATGCCAACAGAAAATCATAATGATCGTTATCACATAAAACCTGGGAGTAGTTGTTGGTCTTTTCATGGTGATTCTATTCGAGTAATTGATGTTTTTTCTGGAACGATGGAAAAATTTATATCTCATCATAATGTTTTTTTGCTACTGTTTGCCCGTCACCTTGAATGTGAGCGGCGATAACTTTGAAACGCATGACATATCCAGAGGGGCTGATGGATTTGTCAGAAAAGCATTGAAAAGGTGATCCAGACAGTTGTGCCGTATATCAGGAATGTGGGTTCCATCGGGATAAGTAATGTGCTTAGCATTCGGGAGACCGTTAAGAATCTGTCGAATAAACCGCGGGGGCACAAAAGGATCCAAGTCACCCGAGTAAACCAGTACGGGAATTTTGCTCTTTACGGGCTTGAGCTCGGCAGATGTAGCATGTGCTGATTCCCAATAGCTGCATGCGTCTCCCAGAAAACCAATCGATCGCAGGTCAGGATGAGCGGAAGCGAGCTTCTCCCAATTAGACTTGGATTGAGGCGCGTCGTAACACACATCTGAACGAAACATACCGTCGGAGGTGCCTTCTCCGGGACCAGTCAAATCATGCCCCCACGCGGTGAGAATATTCCGGATTGCATCTTTATCCCGCTTGTTAAAGGCCATGATTACTCCGGGTAGTGACACAATGCCGTGCTCGGAATAAAGCATGTTTTGAACAAGTTGAACGAAATCACGGGTATTAACAATAAAAGGACTTTGTCCTGCTATCATGGTGTCTAAGGATATGGTTAAAGGCCTATCCTGCAGGGAATGCATTGTATTTTTAAATCTTTGCTGAAGATTTGGATAGGCGGATATGCATGCTTTTTGGTGTTTGCAATGTTTGAAAACAAGATTCAAAGAACGCGCAAAGGATGTTACGTTGTGCTCCAAGGCAACCCCGAACTCATCAAGGGGAGCGGGACTAATCAGGATAGCCGAACGTACTCCCTGCGGGTAGTCACGAATAACTGCCTGGGCAAGCATGCCCCCATAAGAGAGCCCTGTGATATTCCATTTTGTATATCCCAGGGCTTTGCGGAGATCATTGACATCGGCTGCATTCTCTATGACATTATATGCGTTAAGATCGATACCTTTTGATACAAGTTCTGCGTGACATCCAAGTACATAGCCTGACTTCATATGCAGAAATTCCCGGGTAGTAAGATTGAGTGATTCGATATAACGTTCTGTTGATGCAGCCCATGGACACAGACTGGGTTTAGAATACCCTGTTCCCCGCTGGTCAAATATAATGATGCTCCGATTACGGAAGACGTGCGACCAAAGCTGTAAGATTTCAGGAGAAACCGTCCTGAGACCCGGACCTCCTGCCAAAAATAGAACAGGTGTTTGCGATGAATGTGGGGCTGTGTATACCGCTACGGCCAGCCTGATCGTGTGACCGTTGTTCTTCTTTCGATTTTCCGGGACTGTCAGCCAACCACACTCCAAGCGCTTTGGTGCAAGCCCGGTGGCATCGAAGAGGCACGGTGCCTTTTCATAATGGAAGTCGGGCATTGCAGATGTGTCGGGCGCCACCCGGTTAACTTGCGCCAAAACCATCTTGCAGAAAAGAAGTGGAAGTATCAGGGTAAGTACTACCGCTACCCAATTAGGATTCTTTACAGTCGATATAATCTGTTTAATTGATTTCATATGTATCGTTATAGATTTTATTTGTCCGGCATTTTGAATTTCATCGGCGGCATTTTTGCAACGCACGAGATATCCAGCGAGTCCACAGGGTTCTGGAAGAAAGATTTCATAAGTCCCAGCATACAGTTTACTGTTCGTGAACCGGGATTATGAGTGCCTGTTGGGAACCTGACTTGCTGAACCTTCGAAAAGCCTGTCAAAGTGCTATCGATAATATGGGGCATGAGCGTTGGATCCAGTGTCCCTGTTTCAGCAAGGACTGGAATATCACTCTTAACAGGATCCAGCTGAGGTGGTAACATAGATCCTGTTTTCCAAACACGGCATCCGTCACTATTAAAACCGATCAGGCTCAAATCGTGCCATTTGGACGAGTACCGTTTCCATCGATGCTCTGAAGCTTCTTTAGGCGATAGATCAAGCGCCTCAACGTAGCCACCCGGCAGACCGGTTTCCCCGCCGTATGTGCTATTAAGCCATGGACATAAGACCGGTTTTGAAAATCCGGTGCCACGCATGTCAAGAACAATCAGATCACGGTCAGGCATAAACTTATGGGTCCCGACCATGGCCCCCAGCGGCGCAGAGACCCCGGGCCCGTCTTCCAGAAGGAGTACCGGTAATGCCGGTTTTACTTTTTTCCCGGCTTTAAGAATGGTTACGGCTAACCGGATAGTCTTATCATTATTTTTTTTCCGATTTTCCGGAACGGTGAGATAGCTACACTCCAGGTTTTTGGTATCCATTCCTGTTGTATCGAATGGGCAGGGCGCCTTTCCGTAATGGAAGTCGCGATTTGCAGATGTGTCGGGTACTACCGTTTTGCCCTGTGCCAGCGCCAGTTGTCCGCAAAAAAGTGATAGGAGACTCAACACCGCCGGATAAAGGCAAAGTCCTATGAAACCAGTTACCTTTTTTAACATATATCTGATTCGGTCATTTACGCTTTTATAATTCATTGTTATTACCGTTTTTTGTTCAATTAGCTTTCCAGCTATTATTTGAAGGATCGGCATCCTCCCAGATCGAACCATCCAAAGAAACTGAAGTCAGATTTCCATCCACTTTGATATGTATGGGGGCATGTTTCTGATCGGCTTTCCAGATGGCCGGGGTTTCGTGCACGGTGCG
>JASFMR010000096.1:0-13637 GCA_050117475.1 Balneolaceae bacterium
TTGTGCAACATGTTCGCCCAGTATTTGCTTAAGTGCAGCATGAACCAAATGTGTTGCAGAGTGGTGCTTTCGAATTTCGCGGCGGCGGTCTGCATCAACCATGGCCTCCCATTGACCGTCAGGGGCTTCCGGGAGGTGATCTACAAAATGAACGTATCCGTCCGGTGACTTCTGAACATCCAATACCTTCAGATGCTCCTTGCCGTTACTAATAATGCCGGTATCAGCCACCTGTCCCCCGCTTTCAGCGTAAAATGGAGTCCTGTCCAGTATGATAGCCCCCCGATCTTTTTCTTTACGAATTGCTTTTATATGACTTTCGGCAGTCAGGGTGTCGTAGCCGACAAACTCAAATTTCTCAGTCTCAGTGACGTTGACCCACTGATTCTGGGTAGATTGATCAACGTTGAATTTACCGGCAGAACGTGCCCGGGCCTTCTGTTCTTTCATCCTCTTGTCGAACCCTTCTTCATCCACCTCGACACCGCGTTCACGCGCCATGAGTTTCGTCAAGTCAATGGGGAAGCCATAGGTATCGTGAAGCATAAAAGCATCTTCTCCCGATATCCTATCTTTTCCTTCCACTATATCCTCGAACAGGGCAATACCCTGACCGAGAGTCTTCAAAAAGCTTTGTTCTTCTGAGCGAACAACATTTGTAACATAATCCTGCTGCTGAATCAACACAGGAAAAACATCTTTGAACTGCTCAGCCAGTGTTGGCACCAATTTATGAAAAAACGGCTCCTTCAAGCCAAGTTTATCCCATCCATACCGGATAGCCCGCCGTAAAATTCTACGTACCACATAACCACGGCCGTCGTTCCCCGGCGAAGCACCATCGGCGATGGAAAAACTTACAGCCCGAATATGATCGGCAATCACCCTCATGGCTATATCGGTTTTTTCATCGTCTCCATAAGTGACATCCGCAAGGTCGCCAATTTTATCCAATAAAGGTTTAAAAAGATCGGTATCATAATTGGATCTTTTACCCTGCAATATGGCACAGAGGCGCTCAAATCCCATCCCGGTATCCACGTGCTGTGCAGGCAGCTTCTGCAACGTACCGTCGGGCTGGCGATTAAATTGAATGAAGACAAGGTTCCATATCTCCATTACTCTGGGATCATCCATATTCACAAGTTCCGCCCCATCCTTCTTTGAACGCTCTTCATCAGGACGAATATCGATATGCACTTCAGAACAGGGTCCGCAAGGCCCGGTATCCCCCATCTCCCAGAAGTTATCCTTTTTATCAAACTTAAGAATATGATCCGGGTTGATTGACGTTTCAGATTTCCACAAGGCAATCGATTCCTGGTCAACCGGCAGGCCGTCCTCTTCATCTCCCTCAAAAACCGTAGCATACAAACGGTCGGGATCCATGCCCCACTGTTCCACAAGCAGTTCCCAGGCCCAGCGAATAGCCTCACGTTTGAAGTAGTCGCCAAACGACCAATTGCCTAACATCTCAAATAAGGTGTGATGATACGTATCGTAACCAACCTCTTCGAGATCGTTATGTTTGCCGCTCACTCTGATGCATCGCTGGGTATCAACCGCCCTTTTCCAAATTTTTCCGTCTTTTTCGTAGCCTTCCTGATCACCCAGAAAGATAGGTTTGAACTGGTTCATCCCGGCATTTGTAAAAAGTAAGGTTGGATCGTTCTGCGGCACTACCGGTGCGCTGGATACTACTACGTGATCCTTCCCTTTAAAAAAATCCAGGAATTCCTGGCGAATTTCGGCGGAACTCTTATGCGACATTTATGTAACAACTTAATTTTGAATTCTTAAGAGCGTAGAAAATAGCAAAAAATAGGGTTGAACTCACCCTCAATACCTGCCTAATTATGAGGAGTATCATTATTTTTCATTCTAATGATTTATCTTGAAGTCATACTTCGAAAAAAACTTTCTTTTTATGCGTGCTATATTCAACAATTTTCTACGCGGACTGCTTCTTGTTTTTCCGATTGGAGCTACAATTTACATTATTTTTACAGCCATCCGCTGGTCAAATAACGTTTTAAACAGCCTTTTATTCAATTGGTGGAATATTGATATCCCCGGTTTGGGTATTTTCACGGTATTTTTCGGAATTGCATTGATCGGATATATCTTTTCGCGCGCTTTTACCCAGCCCATCGTCTCATATTTCGAAAAGCTTTTAACCCGACTTCCTTTAATTAAGATCATTTATACCTCATTAAAGGAGCTAACCGAAGCATTTGTAGGCGACAAGAAAAAATTCAACAAACCGGTCCTGGTCGACCTGGGACCCACGGAAATAAAGCGAGTCGGTTTTATAACACAAAAAGATCTGTCCAAACTTGGCCTGGAAAGCATGGTTGCCGTTTACTGCCCTCATTCTTATAACTTTTCCGGTAATTTATTCCTGGTTCCGAGAAAGAATGTAAGTCCATTACATATCAACTCGACAGATGTTATGAAGTATATCGTCTCCGGCGGCGTTACTAATATAACCGATGGTATAAATTAATAAACGGTACAAAATTTTGCACCGTATTGTTTCATGGGGAAATGAGGTTAATAAACCTCCACAAAAGTTCTGGATGAGGGTTTCACATACCGCTTTAGATCATTTTCGTCCCATTCCAGGGGCTTTTTGCCTGCAGCCGGTTCCCTGATATCAAGGTATTCCTCCAGTTTTTTTTGCCCCAGAGCCCTGTAGATACCGCTTTCCATGCCCTTTAATCCACAAATATACATGAGCGTATTTTCCTTCTTCAGGATAGGATCCAGGAGCTCTGCTTGATCCCACAAACAGGTTTGAACGTATTTTTTGGTTCCGTCATGGCGACGGGCCTCCCTGGAAACGTGAGGCAGGTAATGGAAATTAGGGTGCTTTTCCTGAAGAGGCTCGAAATAATCGGCATAGAGCAAATCCGTTCGATATGCACACCCGAAGACAAGCACGATTTCATTGTTAATACCGGCTTCCAACAGCTCCATAATCATTCCCCGGTAAGGGGCAATGCCTGTGCCGGTTGCAAAGAATACGTAATTAAAATCCTCCGCATTTTCGGGAAGCAAAAATCGGCGTCCGCTCGGGCCGGTCATCTTAACCTTGTCGCCGGGTTGTAAATCGGCCAGGTAATTTGAACAAACACCCAGATAAAGCTTATTGCTTTCCAACTCTTCAATCGTCCGTTTTACAGTCGTTGAAACCAAGTTCGATTCACCTCCTTCCCCTTTGGTTGGAGAGGAAACCGAATACAATCGCAATTTATGGTCGCGACCATTCTCGTCCTTGCCGGGCGGCAGAATACCAACAGACTGACCTACCCGGATATGTCCCTCCAAGTCGGTTCCCGAAATATCGAACGTCACATGCCGTACAAAATTAGGACTGTTCTCCTTGGTACATACCCAGTTTTCTACAATTGGAACTTCGACCGGGTCCTTGGGGGTATAGATATTCAATTCTACTTCGGGAAGTTTGATCTCAGGCATAACTCTAACAGCAATAGGCTTTATTCAGATCTGGGTTAAACGGCCTTGAAATTGTAAAGGTTCAGATAAATAAACAAGTCTTATTTATAAGTTTTCAACCCTTGAAACAAGAAAGCCCGCCAACGAAGCGGCCCTGATTTAATTTATATTATATTAGGGGCAAACCAGGCGACGTAAATCGTAACTGCTAAAATCAACAGTGGTGGTACTTGTCCCATTTTGGTCGGGATTTAAAAACAGGGATGAATTGGAATGTTATTATTCGTTTTAATGGAGCGCTTTCGGTAAAACTACCTATTGATTACTGATATGATACCTGATTAGATCCTCAATAGTAGGTTTTTCCCCGTTCTTATCGATTAGTTCTTTTGCTTCGGAAGTGCGAACCCCGGTATCTTTCAAGCGTATAAGCTCATCCTTGGTAATATTAGTATAACCCAGGTCATGAAGATTACTGGTATAGTAAGCCGTTACATCATGCTGTCTAAGCTCCACCAGATCATCTACTGTAAGCTTATACCCCAATTCCTTCATCATAGCCGCAAATGTTGATGAAACATCATTTTGCCGCAGTCGAACGATCTGATCTAACGTCAAATCGGTATATCCCAGATCCCGCATACGGGAAGTGAATGTAGCCGTTACGCCCTGCCTGCGAAGATCAATAAGGTCCTGGCGGCTCAATCCGGTGTATCCCATTTCCTCCATCCAGTTCCCCATCCCTCTCAGCAGTTCCTCATCAGGCTGATTCACCCAATTTTCAACAGTAGTAAAGGAATTGCCTAAAGAATTAGAGCTTCCGATGTAATTGAACCCGGCATAGAGTAGGAAAGCCCCTAAAAAGCCGGTAAGCAACAGACGCTTAAACCATTGGGGGGAAGATAATCCGGCCCTGAATAATCCCTGGGATGCATTCTTCTTTATCACCGGATGTGATAGCAACTCGTCCCGCTCTAGTGATTTTAATTCTTCTTTGAGAGTATGAAATTTTGAACCCATAACACCAAGCTTTACGAAGCCGAATAAGAAAAGATTCAGTAAAGCAACAATTTATGAAGCCAAATCAAAAGAACGGTTTAAATCGGAAATGGTGATTGGCTTGGAAAGAAAATCGATATAGTCGGTTTTCTTTATCTTATCTTGGTATATCATATCGGTGTTGCCCGAAATATAGATGACCGGTATGTTTCTTTTTTCCCGGATCTTTAACATTGCCTCTATTCCATCCATCTCTCCCTGCAAACGAATATCCATTAGTATGATGTCCGGGTCTTTTTCACTTGCAGCTGAAACCGCAGCTTCACCAGATGTCACTTTATCGACAACCTGGTGACCGAGATTTTGCACCATTTTTTCAATAAGCAGAGCAATAATCATCTCGTCTTCTACCACTAATACCTTTTTGGGCTTCATAAATTTTGAAATAATATTTTGCACTTTTCTTGCTTTATATACCGATCTGCTAACAAGAGTAACTTCCCAGTATTTTGTTACAAATTTTTCTTAATAAGTTTCTACTTCTTTATAAGATTCTCGTTCCATTAAAAAACTTTAACCATTTTTAAAAAAAATTGGGGGGGGCCTCAGGGCTTATGTGTATAACCAACAAGAAGAGAAATCATAAAAAATATATATCAAAAATCTACAGTCAATCGAAATAAAAAAGATCATCTTATGAAATTGCTACAAAAAATATTACCCGCACCATTAACATGTGCATTCTTGCTACTGCTATTTACCGGCTGTGATGTAACCGGCTCCAATTCTGGGGGGAAAAGCCAGGTGGCCGTTAACATGAAAATCCAGTCTACGGCAGCTCCCAAACTAAAATCAGGAAGCTCTACTATACAAGCTGTTGACTCTTTGATCGAAGTTAAATTATTAGTCAAAAAGCTGGAGCTGAAAAACTCGATGGAAGAAGACTCTCTGGATTTTGAAGTCCGCGACTTTGTTGCTGACCTTCCCCTGGACGGCAGCGCTTACGCTATTACCTCGGCCCAGGTGCCAACCGGAGTATATGATAAGTTTGAAGTCAAAATCCACAAACCCGAAAATGGTTCCACTGTACAGGATACGTCCTTTTTTAATAATTCCGGTAATTCGGAAGAAGAAACTGGTTACTCTATTGTTATTAGAGGGATTTCTAACGGTGAGAAATTTACCTACAAGAGCAATAAAGACTTTGAATTAGAAATGGAATTGAATCCCCCCCTAGAGGTAACGGATACGACCTCCGCTTCTGTAGCCATAAACATTGATCCGGCGTCATGGTTCAAGGATTCCGCCGGCAATGCATTGGATCCCAATAATCCAGATAATCAGGAAGCAATCAACGAAAATATCAGGCAATCGTTTCATGCTGAGCATGAGGAGCATGACAGTGAGCATGACAGCGGTAACGAAAACAACAACGAGGATAGCGAGAATGGGGCAAGCTAATTGATTTGTTCCCTCAAAAACGAAGCCTTAAGCAAGCTTCGATGGAAAGCAGGTCCTCTCAAAGGACCTGCTTTTTATTTATGTTAATGGTAGTATTCCCTTACAAACAGTTTTTTGCTGGCTAAATTTTTGTAATATTCGACAGCTGCAGTTTAAACGACTTCCAAATGACGGAACCCGTGATTGTACAACTTTTGCTTTTTGCCCTGGCATCTTCTCCGGTGGAAGAAATAGATAGTACGAACCTAGCACAACGCATAAAGGAAGGCAACCACAACGCCTTTCATTCATTTTTCAATCTACATTATGAACGAATATACCGCTTCTTGATTTCGAAAGGTATTCGCAGGGAAACAGCAGAGGATCTGATCCAACAAGCATTCCTATATATATGGGAACATCGGACTAAAATAGATCCTAATAAATCACTGAGAGCTTATTTATTTTCGATTGCATACAGCCGGATGCTGAACTATATCCGGGACAATAAAAAATTTAAGGACTCAGAGTTCCCGGAGAGTAATGAGGCTACCCTGTTAACGCCGCGGGATTCGGTACAGCACAAAGAACTCCTCAAGGCCGTCAAAAATGCCATCGAGGAAATGCCTCAGAAACGAAGTATGGTTTTCGAGATGTGTTTTATGCAAGATTTTACCTATAAAGAAACCGCAAAGGCTATGGGAGTAAGTGTTAAAACTGTTGAAAATCATATGGGATTGGCTTTTAAAGACCTGCGAGCAGCCCTGGAGGCTTATACAACTGATAAACCTTGAAACAATTAGGGGTATTACCTCTCTTAGGTGTAACACTGATGAACAGTATGTTTCCAATTCGAACAGACGATGGTGCTATTATGAGGATATTGAACTCTTTTAAGAAAATGCCGTACCTGCGGGCAATTACAACTCTTTTATTAATAGTGATAGCGGCAGGTTGTACCCTAAGTGGGATTGATAAGACAACCAATAATGAAATTACTGATGCGGATCTGCAGGCGGCCAGCCAAATTCTGGGTGAATCTCTATCCGATCAAAACGACGGTATCATGTCAAGTCTTAATGATGCTGTAACTACTATTTCGCAAAACGGTTTTGTCCGTACAACAGCCAAAAATGTTTCGGGCAGCACGATGCAGGGCGAAGATAGTAATAGTGGCCGGGGGAGCGAAACAAATATTACCTATAACTATGATCCCGAGACGGGTACCCATACGTTAACGTTTAATCGGAATATTAATCATACTGACTTTACCAAAAGCGTTTCGGACACCCTGAAGTATATCTTTACCGACATTAATGGAGATTTCATTTCTGCTCCCCGCCAGCAACGAGATCGTATTGAAACAATTGATTTCAAAGGAAATAGAGAAGGAACTATAGCAACGCCCAACAAAAATTCGATGTTCAGCCGTGTTGATACTTTCCTAATAGATGGCGTTTCCAATGCAACGGCGACCCTGAGTATTGACGGTGTTCATCACGGGGAGGGGCAAATGGAAATCCAAAAGGATAACGGTGACCAGCTATCCCGAAAATATCAGGTTGATATCAATTTTCTCAACATCCAAATCGATAAAGGAGCAGTACAAACTAACAACAGCCTTGAACAGGGGGTGACCGGAACCTTGAGCTGGGAAATGGTTATTAATAAGACCAATAACGGGAATAGCCAAGTCAAGACTATACGAGGAACGGTTGAAATGAACGGTGACGGCTCTGCTCTCCTTCGATTCCGTGATTTTGAAAAACTTTTCCGGATTCGTCTTAATGACGGTAACGTCAGTGACCAGGATAATGAATTTGAAGGCATTGTAGAATCGGTAAACATTGAGCGCCACACATTGCAGCTTAACAGCGGCCGGACAATCCGTCTGACAGAAAATACGGCTATCGATCCTGACGGAGACCTTATCACCCTTAAACAAGTTGCTGCAGTCATGGAAGACGGCTATCATGTTAAAGCTAAAGGGAAAGGCCGGGTAAACGGAGAGGTTTTTGTAGCTTCAAAGATTAAGTTTGTAACCGATGCCGACAGAGAAGGTGAGATGGATCAAATTGACTTTGAGGCAATTGTTCATAACGCCTTTCCTGACAAGGGGCTTGTTATCCTCCAGGATGAGCGCAGGATATTATTAACGGATACCACCGAAATTGACGACAGTGGCGATTATCAGTCACTGGCCGGTGTAAAAGAGGCACTGGAGTTAGGGTATCGTGTTATCATTGACGGTAGAGGAATAAAAACAGACAGGGAAGGCATAGACCTCATTGCCACTTCTGTTCGGTTCAAGAAAAAAGAAGAGAGTAATGATGCAACAGTCGTAGCATTCGAAAATACCATTTCGTCAGTTAACGTTGATAAAAGCACGCTTACCCTTGACAATGGCACTATCATATTGATAAACGATGCAACCGACATCGACGATAGCGGTGATTACCAATCTTTGGGGGGCGTCAAAGAAACAATGGGGAATGATCAATCTGTAAGAGCCCTCGGTAAAGGATTGGAAAGCGACCAAGATGGCATTGACCTGGTGGCCAAAATTATTCGCTTCGAAAAAAATTGAATTACAATTACTGATAACGATTCAGTATTCATTTAACCTATGACCTCAGAATTTCTTTCAAATAGCGATCCTGATCTTCAGCTGGCCCGGCAGATTAAAAACTGCCTGGAAGGCAATGCTTCCATCTCATCGATAGAAGACCCGCTGATACATCAGCTCTTGAAGTATAAAGAAATGACGGATCAGCGGTCCGATTCGAAAGCGGGCAATAAAGAGGAAGTTTGGGGCCGGATTAAGCAGGTAACGCAGCCAACGATGGGCAGTGGATCCGTTAAACGGGTTATCAATATTCCCACTGTTTCAAAATGGGCGATAGCAGCAAGTATACTCATCGCTGCCCTTGTGGGCATGTTCTACTTTACTTTTCATCAAGAAACCGGGCTTATAGCCCAATCGTCATCATTGAATAAGGTCGTACAGCTAGATGACGGTAGTAAAGTGACCCTTCGTCCACACAGTAAGCTGCTGGCTCTTAGGAAAAATGCACAATCCGAGCGCTATCGGCTAATAGGAGAAGGCTATTTTGAAGTTGTTCATAAACCTGAAAGGGTTTTTTCAGTGGAAACCGAAAACGGTATCGTTAGTGTCCTTGGTACCCGCTTTATACTGAGTACCTGGGGCCGAAAGATGCAGGTCTACCTGGAAGAAGGTTCCGTTAAAGTTGAAGCCACAAAGAGGGATAGCACCGTTTTCTTGCGTCCCGGAGAATCGACCTCAATAGATGAAAACGGGAGTATCTCATCTGTTCATTCAGTCAATGCGACAGAATTTACTGATTGGCTGAACAGGAAACTTATCTTTGATTCTAAGTCGGCCGAATTTGTGGCCGAGGAGTTGGAACAGCAATTTAATATCTCTATTTCTCTTCCGGACAACATATCAGGCATGATGCTTACCGGGAGCCTTTCATTAGAAGATTTGCAAGCTTCTCTTGATGACCTTGGCCTGGTGATGGGAGGTAAATTTATTAAGAAAGGTAATCGCTCTTACGTATTCGAACCACGTTGATAATTAGTAGTATTTATGATGGGGAACAAAAAGCTTATTTCTAAGGCTATATCGCTATTGGCCTTTATCGTATTTGGCTGTTTTCGCCTGGCTTTTGGTCAATACGAATACCGGAATGCCCCTCTCAGCAAAGTAATTAATAACATCGAAGAAACTACGTCCTTTCAGTTTCTTTATCGCGATGCACTCATTTCAGACATCAGGCTAAATTTTTCTGCTGCAGAAGGACAGCTATGGAAAAATTTCCGTCAAGCCCTTTCAGCCCGTAATCTAAGCGTTAAGATCGACAGTACGCGCAAACAAGTACTCATTTTCCAGCATTCTCCCACCGAAACCGCTACTAACAAAATCTCAATTAGGGGACAGGTTGTTGATGCTACAACGGGTGAACGCCTGCCATTTGCAACCATTACCTGGCAACAAGATCAAACAGTAAAAGGACTCAGCACCAATGAAAGTGGCGTTTTTCAATTATATCGAACGTTCCGTCAAGACACTATTCGCATTCAATGCTCTTACATTGGCTATGCTCCAAAAACTGTTCGCCTTGATTTAGCCACTGCCGGAAATATGAAGGAATTGACTTTTCGCCTGAAACCGGTCCGTATTAATGGGAATCAAATAGTGGTTACGGGGACGGACTATTATCATAATATCAATAAAGGTAACGCCGACTTGATAGACATTGGTACTTTTAGTCCCATGGGAGAGACAAACACGCTACGGGCCCTTCAAGCCCTGCCCTCGGTGTCACTGGCCCCGGCTATGAGCGACGGTTTACACGTCAGGGGCAGTCCTACTGATGGTTTCCAGGTACTTGTCGACAACATTACTATTTATAACCAAAGCCACCTTTTTGGGCTTGTTGACAGCTTTAATGCCGACGTTTTACAACGCAGCGGTTTTTTCTATGACATCGCTCCCGCCCAATACCAGGCACCTCCGGGAGGAACCCTGTCTTTGTATACCAAAACGGGGTCGCTTCATAAACTGTCTGCGACAATCGGTATTACCAACTCTTCTGCTCGTCTCACACTGGAAGGGCCAATAAAGCAAGGCTCCAGCAGCTGGCTTATCTCCGGGAGGCGTTCCTATATGGACACCATTAATTGGTTCAACAATTCTGAGATGGTTAAATGGGGACTTGATGTCGACAGACAACGCGAAGTGCTTGATGATGGACTTATCGACTTTCAATCAAAATTGATCACTCCAGGCAAGACTGATGCCTCCTTTTTTGACCTGCATGCAAAAGCATATTTTGAAGGAAATCACGGCAACAGGTTTATCCTAAGCGGCTATTATGGCGGAGATAATACCTACCAACAAGCAGATCGTTTATTTCGCAGTTTTTCTTCTTCCAATCAAAATCGAATTGCCCCCAAATCAGTTGCTACCACCAACGAATGGGAGAATAGCGCCGGCAGCCTGCAATACCTGCAATGGATTGGCGACAAACTCTTTTCAAATACAACCGCCGGCCTCAGCATCTACCAAACTTCTTTCTCAAAAGATGATTTCACCTACATAGATTTTAATCAAACAACCGGTTCATTGCAGGCATTTATTTTCCCGTTTGAAAATAAGAGCATACTTAATGAAATCAAGATAGAACAACGGCTGGAGTATGATCAAACCCCCTGGTTATGGACCGGCGGAATGGCTTACTATTATTATATGGGCGAATATTTTGAGGATTCCTTTGACCGTCCGGGTTTTTTCAGTTCTCAGCATTCACACAAGATTGACGCCTACCTTCAGCTCGACTTTTCAGGCCTCGATTTTCTAGACATCTTTGCCGGCAACAGAGTTTATTATTATTCCAGCGGACAATACTTAAAATGGTCTCCAAGGGTCAAACTTACTCTTTTCCCTGACTCCCCCATCTCCATTTCAGCAGGATACAGCCGCAACCACCAGTTTTTAAATCAAATATCACTGAGCAATACAGTAACTTCTGATGTGTGGATTCTGGCAGGCCCTAAACAACCTCCTACTTCCGACTCTTACTATTCGGCTGGTATTTCTTTCTCGCTATCCAAACATCTATATACACAGGTAGAGGGATACTACAAGAAATTTGAAAATATACGATTACACGAAATCAATGCTTATTCGCTCAGCAATACTTTTAATAGCAACCCCTGGTACATTAATAATAAGGGAATCGCAAAGGGCCTGGAGGTTACACTTAGCAGTGATATTAAATTTTTAACACTGACTCAAACATTGGCCATCTCTAAAATGGCCCTCTCCAATCCACTCATAAATAATAGTAGTCCATTTTATGCTGACTGGGACCGGACGTACCGCTATGGGGCCTCCCTTGCGGTAAAACCCTTTTCCGGCTTTTCTCTTTATCTATCTTGGCTGTATGCTACAGGCACCCCCAACAAACTGGCTGTCTTCGGTAAACAAAATGAAGAACGGCTGGGGGACTACCAACGAGCTGATATTTCCGTGAAATACAACCGTCATCTCAAAAAAAGCGACCTCAGTCTGTCCATGACCTTGTTCAATGTATTGAGCAGGCAAAATCCCTGGTACAGAGAACTCACCTTTGTCATCGACAAGAACACTTCCCCGAATAGCTTTAATACAGTCCCGGTCGATATTTATGATATTGGCTTCCAGCCATCATTCAATATTCGTTTTTCCTTTTAAGCTTGAAACCCGGAGAACCCCTCTTGACGGAGAAATTGAATTTGCTCAATTGAAAAATTTGGCTATAATGATATGTCATAATTATTTCATAAGAAGAGTCGTATAATGGACGGAGAAACGCTTACACTCATTTTTTTTATCGGGGGACTCCTTCTAGTCATAGCCGAAGCCTTTCTCCCCGGGGGCGTGTCCTTTTTTCTGGGATTAAGCAGCCTCATCGTTGGGGTACTGCGCTGGTTTGGCCTCATGCAAGATACAGCAACTTCCATCATGACCTGGCTTTTTAGTTCTATAGGTTTATTACTTCTTATCCGCCCGATTTTTATGAAATATTGGGGGGGAGAAAGCACATACAAATTGGCTGATGAAGATGTAGAAGCCATGGATCAAATTGTTGAAGTCGTAGAGACTGTTAATGCCAACGACCATTCGGGGCGCATTCGCTTTCAGGGGATTTCGTGGCAGGCCCAGACGTTGGAAGGCACCATTCCGGCAGGATCAAAAGCTAAAATCCGTTACCGGGATAATGTAACATGGATTGTAGAGCCTCTTGATGAGCTTGATGGATAATTTCTAGGCAGTGCTACAAAACATATGAAATTGCAAAGGAAATCCTTTTTTAAGACTAAAAGTTCAATATGAGATTGATCCGCCAACTGCGGACGAATAAAACATGAAGTTAATATCATACAAAATCTTCATATACAAAATATAACACAACAAATACCACCATGTGGACAATTTTATTAATCATAATCGTCCTTGGCGTCTTCATTTTTACCAAGGTGTTTATCATCGTAGAGATGCGTGAAGAGGTTATAAAAGAGAGACTCGGAAAATATGATGCCACGCTAAAACCCGGATTACATTTTTTAATACCGTTTATCGACCGTCCGGCCTATCGCCAGGAGATGCGCGAACAGGTTATCGATGTTCCGAGCCAAACCTGTATCACCAATGACAATATAGAAGTTGAAGTGGACGGGTTGGTTTATGTTAAGGTAATGGATTCCTACAAAGCCAGCTACGGTATCGAAAATTATAAAAGAGCAGCTATCAACCTTGCGCAAACCACTATGCGTAGTGAAATCGGTAAAATTACTTTGGATGATACTTTTTCTGAGCGTGAACAAATGAATGAAAATATCGTCCGCGAAATTGACAAGGCTTCGGACCCATGGGGAATCAAAGTATTGCGCTATGAAATCCGCAATATCCGCCCCTCCGATAACCTGATTAATACCCTGGAAAAACAGATGGAGGCCGAGCGGCAAAAGCGGGCCGAAATTACCGAATCGACCGGAACCCGAGACTACAAAATCAACGAATCCAAAGGAGACCGACAAGCTGCTATTCTGATATCCGAGGCAAAACGCCAAAAGCGGATTAATGAAGCAAAGGGTAAAGCAAAGGAAATCGAGCTGGTTGCTAAGGCTACTTCGAAAGGAATTAAACGCATCGCGGGTGCCATCGCCAAGCC
>JASFMR010000097.1:0-13452 GCA_050117475.1 Balneolaceae bacterium
TGGGAAACGATACATTCCATGTCAAGGGAAGCAAATCGATTAATATGGATACATTTGAAATAAAGCCACCCTCAGCAATGTTTGGACTTATTAGGGCTGACAAGGATTTGAGGGTCCACTTTGATGTGACTGTAACCTTGGGTGAAGGGCGTTAGCCAGCCTCTAATTACGCATTTAATACCTTGATGATACCCTGTAACTATTATTATTCCGAAAGGCCCAGCCGCTCCATTTTGCGATATAGCGTAGAAGGATCGATGCCCAGCAAGCGTGCTGCTTCCGATTTATTCCCGTCTGTCCTCTTCAATATGCTTTGGATATGATGCTTTTCAAATACTTGCACCGCTTCATCCAGGGTACTATTGTCCATTTTATAATTCTCGGCACCGGATGTATTACGTATGGCACTGGGAAGATCATCAATAGTTAAGTATTCATTGTCGCTAAGCAATACCGCCCGTTCGATTACATTTTCGAGTTCCCGAACCTGCCCTTTCCATTGGTAGGCCATCAATGCACTCATGGCCTCACTGGCGATACCCTTCAAATTTCGTTTTAGCTCTTTGTTGTACTTTTGCAAAAAATGGTGGGATAAAAGAGGGATATCTTCACGCCGTTCTTGCAGTGCGGGCAAAGATATTTCAACAACATTCAGGCGATAAAACAGGTCGTCCCTGAATTTGCCTTGTTCCACTTCCTCTCCCAGGTCTTTATTAGTAGCTGATATGATACGAGTGTCAAAACTCAAATTCTGGTTAGACCCCACTGGTTTAACTTCCCGTTCCTGCAGTACCCGTAACAGGTTAACTTGTAAGTTCATCGGAATTTCGGCAACTTCATCCAGGAAAACAGTGCCTCCGTTAGCGGCCACAAATACACCTTCTTTATCCGAGGTAGCCCCGGTAAAAGCGCCTTTCTTATGGCCGAAAAGTTCCGATTCCACTAAATTTTCGGGTATAGCCCCACAGTTTATGGCCAGGAAAGGTTTTTTAGCGCGGTTGCTGTTAAAATGGATGGCCCGTGCAACCAGTTCCTTGCCGGTACCGCTGGCCCCCGTGATCAATACATTACTGGTGGCCTGGCTAACGCGTTCCACCATTTTGTATATCCTTTTCATAGCAGAGCTTTCACCAATAATATGATTAAAATTGTATTCTTGGTCGATTTGCTCCCGCAGGTACTTGTTTTCCTGTACCAGGTTTTTGTGTTCAAGCAAACTTTCCAGTCGAATTAGCACTTCATCAAAATCAAGGGGTTTGAGAATATAGTCGGCGGCCCCTTTCCGTAATGCTTGTATAGCTGTTTCTACTGTAGCGTGGGCAGTTATAATGATGGTGAGTGTCTCCGAAGAATGTTGAAGTACGTATTCCAGCACATCTATCCCATCGGCATTTGGCATTTTCAGATCCGAAATTACGATGTCAAAGCTTGCTTCATCAATCGCTTTAATCGCCTGAGCGCCATCTTTGACGGCTGTGCAGTGGTATCCCTCGTCTTCGAGGACAATAGTTAAAGATTCGCGGATGCCGGGTTCGTCATCTGCAATTAAAATTGAGCCTTTCATATCCTATTGTTTTGTAATCGGAAGTTGAATGATAAATGTAGTGCCTTTGCCAAAGGTGGATTCAACGTGTATTGAGCCATTCATTTTATTAATTATGCCATGACTGACAGAAAGTCCCAGGCCTGTACCGCTGCCTACATCCTTAGTAGTAAAAAAGGGTTCAAATATACGAGATTTATGTTCCTCTTTAATACCTTTTCCTACATCAGCAATGGAAATTTTAATCTGGCTATCCTTTTTGGTAGTTGATATGATAACCTTGGGATCGTCAACTTCTTTCATGGCATCGACGGCGTTAAGCAGCAGGTTCACCAAGACTTGGTGAATCTGATCGGGCACCGATGAAATACGGGGCAACGAGTAAGACAGCTTTAGTTGAAAGTCGACGTCGCGACAGCGCGCGTCATGTTGTAAGAGCCCAACGGCCGACTTTATGATTTCATTTACTTGTACTTTTTCAGTCTGCATGCTGGAAGGACGTGAGAAGTCCACCAAATCGCGAACAATTTTATTAATTCTCTGAATGTGATCTCTTACCTTTTTTAGTTGATCCTGGAGGAAGGGGTCATCCGTCTTACGCTGACATACCTGAACAAGTGAAGAAATGGCTGTGAGTGGATTACCCACTTCATGAGCAACACCGGCCGCCATATGCCCCACCGTAGCTAATCGCTCTGATTGTTGGATTTGCTCTTCGCGCATCTTTAAATCGGTCAAATCACGCAAGATCTGAGACCGTCCAACAATCTCATCATGTTCGTTTCGAATATACGATTCCGTTAAGTTCACCAGTTTCTTTTCGCCATTGTGGGTCAGTCGTTCGGTTTCGTAATTTTGAACAAACCCCCTGTACTTCATGCCAAACTCGATGCACTCAAGTTCATTCATTTCAATAAGTTCATCCGGTATAATCTTTAGCATGGATTGCCCGATCATGTCTTCACGGTTCCACCCAAGCATTTCTTCTGCTCCCCGATTCCAGGAGGTGATTACCTGATTGTTATCCAGGGAAATGATAGCATCAGCGGAATGTTCGATGATATCGCTATAGCGCATCTTTGTTACTTCAAGCTGATCCTCATAATATTCACGGTAATTATACACAGTCCAGGCTGCCCAAAATACGAGTACCAGCGATACGATAACCCCGCGGCTGAAATACATCCAACGCATTCCCTCCCATGAAATATTGGTTAGTAAAACCTCATCGATAATTTCAAAAACCCCAAATACGAAACCCAGGATAATAAGGGAGGTGAATAACAGGTACCCCATGCGGGCTTCTTTCAAAAAACGGATGATCTCTTTCATTCGGAATAAATTGCAAATGATGGTTCAAGTTCAAAACTAGCAATTACCAGTCATCATACAAACAACAATTTATGAGTCCTACTTGGGTTTTTATAGTTAGGCAGGATATTCAGACCCGATTTTTTCTATTTCATCAAGTAATTTGCCAAGGTGATTGGGTCTCGTAAACGGGTTCATCAGCGTTGTTCTCAAATACAGCTTTCCGTTGTAGTTGGTCTGAACAATAAAATATGTTCCGTCCTCCAGAAGTTGCTCCCTGATATATTGATTCAACTCGTTGGGGGCGTTGGCAGTGTCAGGAACGAACCGGAAGCACAAAATATTGCAGCTAGGCTCTATTAACAGTTCAAAATGGGGGCGTTCCCTGATCATCTGTCCAAACGTTCGCCCCAGGTCAAATAAGTAGTCAATGAGTTCACCAAATAAATCTGTTCCATATTCTCTCAGGATGGCGTATACTTTAAGAGCCATCATATCTTTGGTGCATTCAAAGGTTCGTTTGCCAAGGTTAAACCACTCCGGATCCTCTTTTTCCCAAAGGTAAGACGCTTTTTGAGCAAAGCTTTTGTATGAATCCCGTCCATTTTTGAATACTAATCCTGTTACTAGTGCGGGGCACATAAGCATCTTATGGAAATCCACTATGACGGAATCAGCCCTGTTAATCCCATCAAGAAGGTATTTGTATTTCATGGAAAAGATAGCTCCACCGCCATGGGCAGCATCAATATGAAACCACAAATTGTGGCTTTCACAGAAATTTGCTATTTCATTTAAGGGATCAAATGAGCCCGTAGCCGTGGAACAGGCATTGCCAATAATGCCCAGTACGTCAATACCTTTTTTCTGAGCTTCAGAATAATATTTTTCCAGGGTTCCAGCATCGAGACGTAATTTCTCATCCGTGGGTATTTTAATAATTCCTCGCTCCCCCCAACCCATGATCTTAACAGCCCTGGAAATCGAATAATGGGCCTCGGCTGAAACCATAATACCGAATTGCTTTTCGCCATCCCCTTCATTCCAGGTATCATTTTCAGCCATGACCTGCCGCATTCCTAAAAGAGCAGTCAAATTTCCAAGGGTTCCCCCAGAAGTTAGAAAGCCATCAGCAGTTTCACCAAAGCCGATCTGGGTCGCCAATTTCTTTATAACAGCCCGTTCCATAGCCACTGTCGGACTCCCCATCTCATAGACCCCAACTCCGTTATTTAACATAGCTCCCAAGAATTCAGCGAGCACAGCATCCGGCAATGATGGGCTGACCTGGTGGCCCATATAACCCGGATGGTGGATGTGGATCGAATCGTCAATGACATTTTGCACCCAGGCCTTGAAGTTGCCCTGTGGGTTATTAAGAGCAGTATCCCATTTCCGAAACAGAGTGTCGGGCTCGAATTGTTTAAAGACCGGTCCTTCTTTTTTCCGGGTCGTTTGTTCAAGATAATCGGCCAATTCGTCTACAAGGCGATGTCCTTTCTTTCTAAAATTGCCCGCATGGTAAGCTTTTTGGATTAACGGCATCATGGTACATTAGGTGTAATTTAAAAGGCAAGATGAAGAAGAATACAAACAACCAAAATCTATTTCCAGCAGTCCAACAGGCGTCTAAGCTGAACAATCTGGCCAATGTGATAAGCATTGTGATCGACAATCAGCAAGGCTTCTCGAAAAAGCGTTTGTCCGCTGCCATGCGCAATGGGTGTTAACAAGTCCTCTTCCTTGTCACGGATCAGGTCCCTCATTTCTTTTATTCCTTTTTTCACAGCCTGTATCCCATCTTCCAGCTCTTTTTTACTGGATGGTTTGGAGACCTTAGGCCAGTAATCATTAGGCCAGTCCAATTCTTCGTAATCAGGATTTTTACAAAAATCGAGGATATCTTCCTGGGCCAACCGGATATGCTCAATCAGGTCCCAGATGGTATGTGGAATTTTGTCGACATTGGCTCCGGCATCCTCGGGTGTTAGGTGTTCCACTGCCGACCCAAAGTCAATATGTGCGTTACGTCCCTTAAGTTGTTCCAGTAGCAACTCTTTCACTGATTTCTGTGCTCGCATAGTTGTATGGTGTTATTTCTCATTGGTTCTTTTATTAGCCAACAAAAAAACAGCCTTCATTTCTCCCGTTAGAATATTTGAAAGCTTAACCTTTTAGGCAACGCAAGATTTTTTGAGGGAGACTCATATTCAAAATCTCTATTGGGGGCGAGTGTTTAATAACTTCATTCCCAACCTTCTTAATGAAAAACAGTATACTCCTGTAATGAAATGCCAACTCGCTCGTCTATCCATTAGAAATGACAAAAGAAGAATTTAAAACACGCGTAATGCCGTTTAAAGGCAAGTTATTTCGGTTGGCTGTTACAATGTTAAACAGTCGGCAGGAAGCAGAAGATATGATTCAAGATGCATATCTGAAACTGTGGGGTATGCGTGAAAAGCTTTCTGAATACCGCAGTATCGAAGGACTAGCAGTTACCGTGACGAAAAATTTGTGTCTCGACAAGCTGCGTTCGTATCGTAATCGAAAGCAAAACGCCGGTGGGCTTGAACATATGCAGCTGGTGTCCGGAGGGCAAAGCAATCCCGAAAGGACCTTCGAGCTGAATGAAAGTTTGAAGCATGTTCACCAATCAATTCAAAAGCTGCCCGATCAGCAACGAATGATAATTCATTTGCGTGATATCGAGCAATACAGCTATGAGGAGATTGCAGATATGACCGGCTTAAAAGTCAATAACATTAGAGTTGCATTATCGCGTGCACGAAAAACAGTTCGCCGTGAATGTTTAAAGAGGCAGAATTATGAACAAGGATAATTTCAAACAGTTGATTGATAAGTATCTGGCGGGAGAAACTTCCCTGGACGAGGAACGTAGATTGCGTAACTATTTTAGGGCCGATGACATTCCGAACGAATGGAAATCCTACGCCAAGTCTTTTGAGTATTTCGAAGAAATGGGTCGGCAAACAAGTCCAACAGGTATCGATCCTTTTGCCAAGATAGATGCCGGTAAGGATAAACCCCAAATAGGGGTAGCGGATCAATCTTCTTGGAGTAATCGTTCATTGGTATGGTCACTTCGGGTAGCGGCCGGATTGATTTTTTTGTTGATCGGTTTTTCTGCCGGCCAGCTGCTGCAGATAAAGGAGGGTGCTTCTAGTAAGGAAGTTGCAGCCTTGAATCATGAAATTCAACGGATGAAGCAGACCCTAATGTATGGGGGAAGTTATTCGCAGGTATCAGCGGGAGAGCGGTTGTCAGCCATAAATCTTTCGACTAAAATTCCTTCCGGCGATAAGCGTTTGGGCCAGGAGATAACCGATATCCTGATTCATACCATGAATAGCGATAAAAGTGTAAATGTGAGGATGGCGGCGGCTGAAGCATTATTCCGATTCCGGGATGAGCCGGGCATTAAAAAGGCATTGGTGAATTCGCTAAGTGAGCAGGAAGACCCCCAGATGCAGATTACTTTGATTGATATGCTGGTGCAAATGAAAGCGAAGGGGGCACTTAACGAAATGAATAAATTATTAATGAATACAAATACGCGTGATGTTGTGAAGCAACAGTTGAAAGCTGGTATCGCTGAATTAAGAACTTGATCAATAAATAAAGGCCCGTCGGCAGTAAAACGGTTGTCGGCGGGCTCTTCCGGAAGAAAATTAAACACGAAAAATTAATTATTAATCATCATGAAAAAAATAACATCCTTATTGATAATGCTGTCGTTGGTTTTACTTTTCCGGGCGGCTCATGCTCAATCTTTTGAATACAAGTTGGGCAATGCTGCCAACAAGGCGGTCGAATTTTCTCTTTCCCGCAGCGAAGTGACGGTAGAAGGCTATAACGGCGATAAAGTGATAATTAAGAATACTGATTATGAAGCACCCCCGGAACGTGCAAAAGGGTTGCGTCCCCTTTACGGAGGAGGTGAGGACAATACCGGCATCGGTTTGTCCGCAGAGGAAGATGCCGGGGTTCTAAAAGTGGTTCAGGCTTCATCCAGTGGTGGCGATTACATCGTTCAGATTCCCAATAAAGTGCGCATTATGATTGAGCAGGTAAATTGGGGCGGTGGTGGAGACATTACAGTAAAAAACCACAATGGAGAAATAGAAATAAAGTCGAAGAATAGTGATGTCAACTTGCAAAATATTACAGGGCCGGTTATTGCCAGCAGTACAAGCGGGGATGTTGATATAACCTTTTCGAATGTATCCACGGCAAACCCAACCTCTATTTCGCTGGTAAGCGGATATGTTGATGTCACAATGCCCGAATCAACAAAAGCCGACCTTAAGCTTTCTTCCGTATCCGGCGAAATTTATACCGACATGAATATTGCTATCAAAGGAGACAAAGATAATATGATGCGTTTAGGCGGCGGACGCGAGATTGAAGGCACTCTCAACGGAGGTGGTGTTGAGATAGGCCTAAAATCGATAAGTGGTGATATCTACCTGCGAAAAGCAAAATAAGTTATGACTGACCGAGTTTTTTTTCAGTTCAAATTTTGAGGAGAATATTATGAAAAGATTAGCACTTACTTTTTGTGCGTTGCTGTTGTTCGTCAGCTATTCCAGGGGACAAAGCCGTGAGCTCGAAAAATCGTTTATGATAAAACCGACAGATAAGATTCGGCTTGACTTAAAAATTGGGAATCACATATCTGTTAAATCCTGGGACAAAAACCAGGTGTCATTTAAGGCGGTGGTCGAGATTAACAACGGTAAGCTTAACGATGCTTTTAAGCTGAAGTATGAACAGGAAAATGGATGGCTCAGAATTGCTTCTGACTATGATAAGAAGCTTATCCCAAAAGGAGAACCCTGTGATTGCAGCGATCCTGAGTCGCAGCATTCTTGGAGTAGTTGGAATGGCAAAAATGGCCGCTACATGATGTGCAGTAAGATCAGATATGAAATCTATGTTCCGGAAAATGCCGACCTGAATGTGGAATCCATCAGTAGTGATATTGAGCTTGTAAACCTGGCCGGACCGATTCGTGCAAAGTCGATCAGTGGCTTTGTGGATTTGAGTTGGCCATCGGATAAGTCAGCTAATATTGCTATGAAGACTATCTCGGGAGAAGCTTATACAGACTTGGAGAATATTACGTTCGACAATAAAAAAAGGCATATTCCCATCGTTGGCTATGAGCTTCGTGGCAATATCGGTTCCGGCGGCCCCCATATATCACTGGAATCGGTAAGCGGTAACATTTATTTGCGTAGAGTACAATCTTAATCCTCGTCAATATGAAGAAGTTTATGTTTGCCGCAAGTTTTCAAACTTGCGGCATCTTTCGAAGAATATTTTGTTAGAGACAGCCGAAGCCGACCGAGTTCCTGTTAATCCCGTGGAGAGGTGTGCTTTCCATCAGGATTATTATTCGGATTGTGGGTATTACCCTTGAAAGCTTCGAGCAAGTCCATCGGTAAGGGAAACATAACAAAAGAAGTGTTCTCATCCGATACTTCGGTCATGGTTTGCAGGAAACGCAGCTGGAGGGCCGCCGGGGCCTTTTCGATCATTTTAGCGGCATCTACAAGCCTCTGGGCAGCCTGATATTCGCCTTCGGCATTGATGACTTTAGCCCTGCGGTCGCGTTCCGTCTCGGCCTGGCGGGCCATGGCTCGTTTCATATTTTCGGGTAATACCACATCGCGAACTTCAACAGCCACGACCTTTATACCCCAGGGTTCGGTCTGCCGATCGATGGTTTGCTGTATTTTTTTATTGACTTTGTCCCGGTTGGCTAACAAATCATCCAGTTCCACTTGTCCAACGATGCTTCTCAGCGTAGTCTGTGCCAGCATGGAAGAGGCATGAATATATCGTTCTACTTGTATTACAGCATCCCGGGCATCCACAACCCGAAAGAAAGTGATCGCATCTACATTAACGGTTACATTATCTTTAGTGATAACCTCTTGTTTGTCCACATTGATGGTCAATACCCTCAAGTCGATGCGTTCAATCTTATCAATAAACGGGATCAGGAAGATCAGTCCCGGTCCTTTGGTCTTTAAATATTTTCCCAGCCTGAAGACGACCGCCCGCTCATATTCTCTGAGGATCTTAAACATTTGTGGCAATAGAATAGCCGCTAAAACTGCGATCGTTATCGCCCAAGTCAATGTGTTGAAGAATGTCGTGTTATTTTCCATAAGTACCTCTTTTTTTTGGATTGTTAAATCAGGAGGTGTCGGATGAATGTGGTTTTATTGTTAGTGTAAGTCCCTTGACGGAAACAATTTCGGCTATCTTCCCCTTTTCGATAACCTTGTCACAAACAGCATTCCAGTACTCTCCGTTTACAAATACGCGTCCCCCATGTTCATTTACTCTCTCGATTACCTCGACCCTCTTGCCGATCATTGACTCAGCCCCGGTTTTACTGCTGGCAAATTGAACCCGAATTCCTTCCGTGACGATCCATATAAAAAAGAGGGTTGTCAGAATGGTTGCCGGTACCAGCCAGGTCCATGAAATTTTCATGGGGTCGGGAAGATCCTGGAATAACATCAGTGCCCCCAAGAAAAAGGAGACCGCTCCACCTGCAATGAGGAGGCCAAAGGTCGGTGTAAAAGCTTCAGCAATAAATAGGATGATTGCTAACCCGATAAGTGCAAAACCGGCAATATTGATTGGCATTGCTGCAGAGGCGTAAAGCACGAGTATCAATGCGATAAATCCCGACACCCCGGGAATAATTGCCCCTGGATTGGTAACTTCGCCTATAATGCCATAGATGGCAATCAGGGTCAAAATGAGCATTACTTCCGGCCGCATAATGAATCCTAAAAATTGTTCAGCAAAATTTGTTGGCACCTCCTTGATAATTGCATTTCGGGTATGAAGTGTATCCCCTTCCACCACGCGGCCTTCGATTTTGTCCAGCAGCTCTTGCCGGTCATCAGCTATAAGGTCGATTACATTTAATTCCAAGGCTTTTTCAGCTGTTATAGATTCCCCATCCCGGACAGCAGAGATAGCCCAATCTGCATTTCGGTTTCTGCGTTTAGCAACGGTTTCGATATAGCTTTCGGCATAATTGAAAAGTTTTTTTTGCATGACTGAGTCGGGAGGGGCGCCGCCCATTTGTACCGGGGAGGCAGCCCCGATATTCGTCGTTGGCGCCATAGCTGCAATATGCGCGGCCATAGTAATAAAAGTACCGGCGCTGGCGGCAGAGGCTCCCTCCGGGGCAACATAAACAACGACAGGCAAATCATGGGAATCCAGAAAAGCCTGTACAATATTCTTAGTTGATTCAAGTAATCCCCCGGGTGTATCCAGTTGAAGAACCAGGCATTCGGCTCCCTCTTCGCGAGCAATGCGTATACCTCTTTTGATATAATTTGTAGTGGTGGGGGAAATCGTACCTTTCACTGATATTACAATTACAATACCTTCGTCGTCAAGGACAGTCTCTTGATTGCTCGATTGGGTCATGCCCAAACTCAAAACAGAGATAAATAATATGGCTATGGCAGTGCACATATTTAAATTTGCTCAAAAAGTGTTTTGCAAGCAACAGAAGCCAATAATTTATTACGATTGGCTTAACCGAATGATTAATATTTATTGTAAACAGCCAAGATCATTGTTATAATAAACTTAACATTGCTAACTAACTAATTAGTTTTATGGAAAAACAATCAAAGGACACAAGATCCGAAATAATCGAGGCTGCACGTTCCGAATACTTTAGCAATGGGTATAAAGGGGCTCGCCTGCAAAATATAGCGGATCATATCGGGGTTACTAAAGCAATGATCCATTATTATTTCAACACCAAGAAGGAACTGTTTGAACAGGTATTTCGTCAGTCAGTAGAGGAGGTATTTGGAGACCTCGGCCCGGTTCTTGAAGCAGATATGCCCTTGTTTAAGAAAATTGAGCAATTGGTGGTACATTGCCTTCAAAAAGCAGAAGCCTTCCCGCATGCATTGGCCTTTGTTATTACTGAAAGCAGGAGACAGCCCGGCTGGTTGCAGCCTATCTTTGAGAAAGAAGTCCGGTTGAATCTGGAATCATTTAATCAAGAACTGGAACAGGCGGCTTCCAATTACGAGATTGCTTCCGTTACGGCGGCAGCCTTACTGTTGAATATATTCTCATTATGTTATTATCCTGTAGTGGCGGCCCCCGTCAATCATTCCCTGGGGCTTTCTGGAGCAGCTCAAAATTCCTTGAATAAAGGTCTCGTCCTGGATACTATTCTTAACTGGCTAACGGCTTGAGAATTTGTGTTTTAACTTTTATCTAAGGGATGTAAATAGACCAAAAAATTTATGAATATTTTTAGCATTCCGGGAAAGGCAAATAATGTAGGTTCAAACACCTGTTTCCTATTAAGGTGAACGGCTACTATATTAGTAAGTCCTAAGTATTATTAATACACTTTAACCGACATTTGTTCTGAGCTTTATTTATCTTCATGGTTAGTGTCATGAGGGATTATTACGCGACTGATTGCCCTTATTGCAATAAAAAATGGCTGAAATGGGTAACAAGAATACTCGTCTACTTGCGGCAGTGATGTTCACTGATATTGTTGGTTACACGGCAATGATGCAGGAGGACGAAAAGAAGGCAAATAAGCAAAGAGAAAGGCATCGAAGGATCCTGGAAAATCGAGCCTCTGAGTTTGGGGGGAGAACTTTACATTTTTACGGCGATGGCGCTGTGACAATTTTTAACAGCGCATATAATGCAGTAATGTGTGGCATCAGAATTCAGAAAGATCTTAGAGACCCGTATTTGCCTCTTCGGATGGGCATACACATGGGAGACATTGCTTATAATGAGGAAGAAGTGTATGGCGATGCCGTCAATATTGCCGCCCGCCTGGAAGCACTTTCGACTGCCGGGGGTATTTTAATTTCTGAAAAAATACGAGAGGAGGTAAAGAACCATCCCAATATTGAAACGGTCTTGCTCGGCTCTTATAAGTTGAAAAATGTAAAAAGCCCTATTCGAATTTCCGCGGTAAGTAATGGCGATATAACTGTGCCGTCTTCAACAGATATAAAAGCCCAGGTGGGCATTGTTTCGAATCGTATTGCGGTACTACCGTTCGTCAACATGAGTGATGAGCTCGGCTTTGATTATTTTAGTGATGGCTTGACGGAAGAAATTATAAATGGTTTGACAAAAAAGGGGCTTGATGTGACATCTCGCACATCCGCTTTTGCCTATAAAGGGTATAATGAAGATGTGCGGCAGATTGGGGAAAAGCTTTTGGTTTCCCAGGTACTGGAAGGCAGTGTACGTAAAAGTAAAGATAAAGTACGGGTAACGGCCCAGCTCATCGAAACCGGTGAAGGATTTCATCTTTGGTCTGAAACATATGACGGTCATCTCAAGGATATTTTTGAAATCCAAGATAGGATATCGGAAAAAATATTAAGCAAGTTTGATGACAAGCCTTCAACAACCCGGTTTAATATCCAGACAAAAGGGGTTAGTCAAAAGGCTTATGAGACGTATCTTGAAGGGAAATTCCAATGGAATAAATGGACAATTCCTTCGGTGTTCAATGCACTGAAGAGTTTTAAAGAGGCTATCGAGGTTGACCCCAATCTTCTTAACGCTTACGTAGACTCTGCTATATGTTACACCTACCTTGGGTTTATGGGGCAGATGTCTACGCAACTTGCTTTCAAACGGGCGAAAGGATTGATTGAGAAAGCGTTGGACCTGGATGAGTCGTCGGCAGAACCACATTTTGGGATGGGGCTTATACTTACGTTTCTAAAAATGGATTTCACAAATGCCAACCAAGCATTCAACAGGGCTTTTTCTCGGAATAAGAAGCTGCCACAGTTCTATCACTACTATTCGCTTTTCTTAAATGTGATCGGTAAAAATGAACTGGCTATCCGGTGGATGGAACGAGCCCTGCGAGAAGATGCCCAGAATTTGATTTATAATTCAGAACTGGGGCGGACATACTATTTTGCTCGAAAATATCCGGAAGCCATGGAACAATATAACTACACACTGGAACTGGATCCTTCATTTTTACCGGCAATAGATGGAAAGGGATGGGTATATGTAGCAATGGAAGAACACAAAAAAGCCCATTCTACCTTTGAAATTTATCAAAATCTGGTATCTCAAGAGCAAAAGAATATTTCTCAGCTTGTTTATATGGCAGCCCGTTTAGGAATGGAAGATGTTGCTAAACATTTCCTGGATGTATTACAGCTTGGCGATGCCGATGATTCATATCATGCTACTGCTATGGATTTCGCCCTGATATATATGGGGTTAAAAAAATATGACGAAGCCTTTTTTCACCTCCAGAGAGCCGTGGAGGATCAAATAGGTAAAGTATTATTTATTTTTTCTGATCCCGTATGGGATGAGATAAGGTATGACTTACGTTTTAAAGAGTTAAAAGAGCAATTGGGCTTGTCCGGACTTCAGAAGAAAGTGGACCTGGTAGAGTTCTAAGGTTTCATGAAAATCGTTCTCTTTTTCGGCCCGACGAACTATATAGATTCTATGCCCTCCAACTTATGTATCTTTTCTTGCAGAATTGATAAGATCAGGTC
>JASFMR010000098.1:0-13403 GCA_050117475.1 Balneolaceae bacterium
CATTCGTTGATTGCCTCAATTTTATCAACATTTCCCACTTGATCCGCCATGTGGGGATTGATCACATAATCCACCGCGTAATGCAGGGGGCGAACCATTAATGCCTCGGTAGGTAACGGCATGGTGGGAATATCATCAAGTGTAAAATCGATTTGACTGGCTTTTGTAATAAGTTTTGCCATGGCGCTAATTATTGCGTTATAATTTTTAAAAATAGAGATAAGGCGTCGGTTAATATACAGTAATTTACATTGAGCTAAAAAAGAGAGTGAGCTAAGTCTTAGCTCTGCCAAAGAAAAATTAAACACCTCCTTTTTTTTGAGTTTTTTCTTTAAATCGATTCCTAGCAATCGTGCATTTGACAGCAGGAATTCTTTTGGAAAAAAACGCCTTAAAAAATTTGATCCCAAATGGCATTAACTTTATCTTTTAACTCTTTGGTTAAAATTAAAAGTTAATGCCATGCAGGGACATAAGAATTATTCCGAAACTGAGGAGCAGATCTTCAGGGCAGCGATTGAAGAATTCGCCGAACATGGGAAAAAAGGTGCCCGAATGCAAGCGATTGCCGAGCATGTAGGTTGTAATAAAGCGCTTGTACATTACTATTTCCGCAATAAGGAACGGCTTTTTGAAGAAGTTTTTGACTATTTATTTAGTCGATTCTTCTCGACAATCCATGATGCGATAACAGATGCTCCCACTTTCGAGGAAACACTGATCCGATTTGTAGATGAATTTACCGAGTTTTTGAAAGAATTCGGTCCCTATCCCATACTTATGCTCAAAGAAATGGATATGGAATCTAAGAAGGCCCGTTTTGAGCGGATAAAAGAAAAGACGGGTACCGGTCCCATGTCTCTGTTTAAGGAAAAGATGGCACAGGCTGTTAAGCGGGGAGAAATAAGGGATTTGGATGCACGTCAGACATTTATGAGCGTTATGGGGGCATGTACGTACCTTTTTATCGCTTTCCCGGTGCTTTCACTTTCCAATCCCGAAGCAGCCGAGCACAAGAACGAGATTATCGAGGAGCGTAAACGACATATCATTGATTTGATTTATAACGGATTAAAAACCATAAAGGATTAAACGCAGGCAGTAATGGAAAAAGAACAGAACAAAAATGAATCAGAGCCTACAAACTCTGGAAATGATACATCAAACAAGCAGTCTACAGCCGGGAGCCGGAGCAATAGAAAGATGGTCGGTTTCGGTATTCTACTGTTAGTATTGATAGTTGGTGGATATTACGGTTATACCGAGATCATGTTTTACCGAACGCACGTGGAGACGGAAGATGCCCAGACCGATGGAAATATCAGTCCTGTATTGCCCCGGGTCTCTGGTTATGTAAGCAAAGTGTTAGTGGATGATAACGACCATGTGGAAAAGGGTCAGCTGTTAGTCGAAATCGATTCAACGGAGTATGCACTGAAAGTTAACATGGCGAAAGCGGCTCTGGAAAACGCGAAAGCCACACTCAACGTGGCGAGGGCGAACCTGGAATCGGCCAATGTATCTTTGCATAAGGCCAATGTGGACTACAAGCGTGTCCATGACCTTTATAAGGGGGGAGCTGCAACCAAATCCAACCTTGATGACGTTGAAGCAGAACGCGAAGCAGCAAAAGCCACGGTGGCTGTAGCCGAGCGCCGACTCTCTGAAGTGCAGTCTCAGATTAAAGCCAAGAAAGACGATTTGCAGTATGCACAGCTTCAGCTCTCCTACACGAGAATAAAAGCGCCTTCGGCAGGATTGATTTCAAAAAAAGATGTTGAAGTAGGGCAGCTTATACAGCCGGGGCAACCGCTTATGGCCGTTACCGATGTTAATGATGTTTGGGTAGTCGCCAATTATAAGGAGACCGAACTTTCCGATATTCGAATCGGGCAGAAAGTGAATATTGCTATTGACGCCTATCCTGAAAAAGCATTCGAGGGCCGCGTGCAGTCGATAGCTGGGGCCACAGGTGCAAAATATGCGTTGTTGCCACCGGAAAATGCTACCGGAAACTTTGTGAAAGTTGTTCAGCGGGTACCCGTTAAGATTGAATTTACGCGGGCCCCCGACCCGGAGTATCCCATACGTCTCGGGCTCAATGTAACAGCAACGATTGACATTACACAGAAACCGGCCAATACGAGCCAGACTGCGCTCAACCGGTAGTATGAGAAATTAAACCAGCAATGGAATTCGGAACTTGATGTCAACGTCAGTTTACAGAAGATTTATCATCACCGTTACCGTGGTGATGGCTTCTATGATGCAACTTATCGATACCTCAATTGTCAATGTGGCCCTGCCGCATATTATGGGCAATGTTGGGGCGAGCCTGTCACAGGCAGGCTGGGTAATAACGGCTTATGTTTTTGCCAACGTTATTGTAATCCCCATGACAGGTTGGTTGGCTGAGTTTTTTGGCCGTAAAAAGTATTACCTGACCTCTATAGTCATATTTATTATCGCGTCCATTTTTTGTGGACAGGCAACAAATATATGGGAATTGGTGGTTTTCCGTTTCATCCAGGGGCTGGGCGGTGGCGGAATTCTGCCGACTTCCCGGGTTATCCTGGTCGAAAATTTTCCTCCGGAAGATTTAGCGCTGGCAAATGCCTTATACGGGATGGGCGTTGTGATTGGTCCCACGATAGGTCCAACATTGGGCGGGTGGCTTACAACCAGCTTTACCTGGCGATGGATTTTTTACGTGAACATCCCTATTGGGATTGTGGCCTTCCTTCTGGCAGCCATCAATGTTGAGGATGTAAAGGCTCAAATATCAAAGGTACGATCAGTCGACTGGTGGGGCATTGCCTTACTAACTATCGGATTCGGTTCGCTGCAGATTGTGCTGGAGCAGGGCGAAAAGGACAACTGGTTCGATGCCAATTACATCGTTTATTTAAGCATCCTGGCAACAGTCGGCATTATCCTTTTCATCTGGCGTGAGCTAACAGCAGATGAGCCTGTGGTGGATTTACGAGTCCTTAAAAATAGAAATTTGGCTATTGGTTCCATCTTCGGATTTATTATGGGATTCGGACTCTACGCCTCGGTTTTTATATTTCCGGTTTATTTACAGAATTTGCTTGGCTATTCGGCAATGCAAACCGGATTGGTGCTTCTGCCAAGCGCGTTAACGGCGGGCCTTATGATGCCTGTTGTCGGTTTTCTACTGAAAAAAAGTGTGCCTGCACGCCTGATGGCCGCTATTGGATTTTTGATCTTCTTCATTTTCAGTTGGAAAATGTCGGGCCTAACGCTCAACTCTGGTACCGGTGATTTCTTCTGGCCGCTGATCCTGCGTGGTGTCGGACTCGGCTGCCTGTCGGTCCCTATCAATACTATCGCGCTAACCGGTTTGCAGGGACATGAGCTGGCCGAAGGATCCGGTTTCATAAGCATCACCCGGCAGCTGGGGGGATCTTTCGGGATTGCTCTCGTAGCCACTTTTATTGACTGGCGGAACGCATTACACTGGAATGAACTCGTGGGTAATATCAGTAGGTTTAATGATGCCTTTAGATTTCGGGTGTCTGCCGTATTCCATGGCTTTGTATCATCCGGCTCATCTCCCGGGTCGGCTCACCAACAAGCTTATAAAGCTATAAAGGGGATGTTCTTACGACAAACTACAATGATGACGTATAATGATATCTTTCTGATTATCGGCGTTTTTTTCGTGATTTGCATACCCCTTTTACTGTTTACCTACACAGGCAAAGACAATAACGTTGTAGTAGAGGTGAGTGAATAAATGATTTTAAATATGCGGTTAGGATTGAAATAAATGGCAGAACAAGGGTTTCGAAAATTTATCATCACGTTTACCGTGATTACGGCGTCCCTGCTGGAATTGATCGACACCACCATTGTCAATGTGGCCCTTCCGGATATCATGGGAAACCTTGGGGCAACACTCAGCGAAGTGAGCTGGGTGGTTACCGGCTATGTAGTTGCTAACGTTATTGTTGTTCCCATGACGGGATGGTTTTCCGCACGGTTCGGGCGAAAGCACTATTTTGCGGGATCAATTCTGATCTTTGTGGCTGCTTCTGCTTTATGTGGACAGGCGACCGGTATTTGGGAATTGGTAATTTTCCGGGCCATTCAAGGGATTGGCGGAGGGGCCCTGTTAGCCACCTCCCAGTCCATACTGGTAGAAACCTTTCCGCCCGAGGAACTGGGACTGGCTAATGCTTTGTTCGGCCTCGGCGCAGTTGTCGGGCCAACAGTGGGACCCACACTGGGGGGCTGGCTCACCGATCATTTTTCCTGGCCCTGGGTCTTTTATGTAAATGTGCCTGTCGGTTTGTTGGCGTTTTTTCTAACGATGATTTATATCGACAATCCAGCTTATGAACATAGGGCCAAGAAGATAGATTGGCTGGGGATTGGTTTGCTTGTAACCGGCGTCGGGGCCCTGCAGGTAGTATTGGAGCGCGGTGAGTCCGAAGATTGGTTTGCAACAAACTATATCATCATTTTAACGTTTGTGGCGGCTATTGGACTCGTGGGCTTTGTCTGGAGAGAACTTACCACTGAAAATCCAATCGTTGATTTAAAAGTCCTGAAAAACCGGAATCTCGCCCTTGGTGCATTTTTTGTATTTATCCTTGGCTTTGGATTATACGGATCGGTTTTTGTGTTCCCGGTATTTACACAAAATCTGCTTGGCTTTTCTGCCCTGGATACCGGACTAATTTTGCTGCCCGGCGGAGTTGCCACCATGATTATGATGCCCATAATCGGGATAAGTTTGAAACGAGAAGTGCCACCGCAATATATAGCTATGGCGGGCATGATCATCTTTTTTGGATTTTCGGTAATGTTATCCCAAGAGACGCTTTCTTCAGGCATGCATGATTTCTTTTGGCCGCTGATTCTTAGGGGGATTGGACTGGGTTGCCTTTTTGTGCCACTGACGACGATTGCCTTGTCGGGGTTGAAAGGTAAAGATATTGCCCAGGGAGCCGGTTTAACCAATATGATTCGCCAACTGGGCGGTTCGTTCGGAGTGGCCTTGATTGCCACCTTTATTGACCGTCGTAATGCTTATCACCGGTCGGTGCTTGTTGAGCATATTTCTAAGTACGATTCCGTAGCCCGTCATCATGTTCAACAGATTGCAAATTTTTTCACGGCTTCGGGGGCGAGTATAGCTGAGGCTCAGGCCAAAGCGTACAAATTGATGGATTTGACGGTCTTGAAGCAGATGTATTTGATGTCATACACTGATGCATTTTATATCGTTGGTGTATTCTTTCTGTTATGCATTCCGCTGCTTTTTCTGACGAACCGTAATAAAGGCGGAGGTTCACCAACCCCCATACATTAGATTTTATCACCCATAGTCAATTTTTTAAATAACGATCAAACAGGAATAGAATAATGAAGTTACCAAGATACTTTTTATTGATTGCTTCCGTATTGTTGATGACGAATCATTCAGCACAAGCAAAACAAGCGGCTCAGGATTCGCTAAGTTTACAGGATGCAATACAAATCTCGTTGAAGAATCAACCCTCCCTTGACCAGGTGGAAGCGGAAATAAATGCTGCTGAATCAGGAGTGAATCAGGCCAAAACAGCTTATTTTCCCCAGGTAGATGTCGAAGGCAGCTATAACTATGTAGATCCGGTTTCTTCTTTTGATTTTAATGGCAATAGCTTGAAAGTTTTACCCAACAATAATTACGACGCCCACGTGGCTGCCCGGCAGCTGATTTATGATTTTGGGAAGACCAGGGAAAATATTGCTTTGGCGCGTTCGAAAACTCTGACCGCCAAACAGAGAAGAGAGGTCGTGAAATGGACAATCAGTTATTATACGGCGCAGACGTTCTATTCGGTTTTGTACCTGGATCAAAGCATGAAAGTCGTTGATGAACAGCTCAAAACGCTCAATGAGGATTTAGATATTGCTAAGAAAAAACGGGCTAATGGTTCAGCTACCGATTACGATGTACTATCGATCAAAGTACGTATTGGGGAAGAAAAGAATCGGAAGCTTGATCTGGTTAACCAAAAGCAGAAGCTTATCAGTACGTTACGCAAGCTTTTCGGCTGGGAGCCCGGAAAGGCGGTTTTGGTGAGAGGGAAGCTTGAATTGCGAAATGAAGAGCACATTTCTGATCTCAATAAAATATATACCAATCGCCCCGATTACAATGTGTTGTTGCAGCAAAAGAAAGTTTTGCAGCAGGCTTATAAGCTGAGGTCGCTTTCTGACCGCCCGAATCTCACGGCCGGTATATTTGCGGGCTTTAAAAATGGTTACCAGCCTGATATAAAGGAGCTTCTGGGTAATTACAGTATTGGCCTACGGTTGAAAGTCCCGATCTTCAATGCACACATCACTCGTTATCAGAAACAAGAGGTTCAGGCAAACATCAATGCATTGAATGCGCAGTCAAGAAAATTAGAACGGGAGATACAGGAGCAGGTCGAAAAGGCAAAAACGGATGTTCAAACCGGTAAGCAAAAATTGGAAACAGCCGATCTCCAGATAGAACAGGCAAAAGAGCAACTACGTCTGGCTAAAATTCGATATAGAAATGGAGTTATAACAAACACGGATTTACTGGCAGCAGAGACAGCCCTGACCAGAGCGAGGTTCCAAAAGGTGACTACAACCTATAATATCCTCTTAAGCCAGTATGATTTGAAAAAAGCGGTTGGAGAAAAAATATGGGCTTCGAATTGATCTCCTTTAAAAGCAGGAAGGCTATTTGTACTTTATTTTGAGTGGTATCGTTATTTTAGATTAAAACAAGGTTAACCTGAACGTATTTAGATATCTGTATTGTCTGTACTACACAATCAACATCAGTTCAGAATGGCAGGTAGGTTAACCCGCATTGAATAAAAGGTGAGTTGAAAATGTTGTTGAAACCGGAGTTACTGTCCCAGCTTGCGCCCCTTGAACTTCGGGCCCGGAAAATTGTAGAGGGCTTTATCTCGGGATTGCATAAGAGCCCACATCACGGGTTTAGTGTTGAATTTGCTGAGCATCGCCCCTACAATCCCGGTGACGATTTCAAACATATCGACTGGAAGGTATATGCGAAATCTGAACGGTTTTATGTAAAACGGTATGAGGAAGAAACCAATTTACGGTGTTATATCTTGCTCGATACCAGCAGCTCCATGTTTTATAAATACTTCGGGGCCTGGACGAAATTGCGGTATGGGATACACTTTGGAGCAGCACTGATGTACCTAATGCATCGTCAGCGAGACGCATGCGGATTGGTAACCTTTGGCGAAAGCATTGAAAAATTTATACCGGCAAAATCTTCTTACTCTCACTTAAGGATGTTGTTTACAGAGTTTGAGCAGCTACTTGGCGAAGAAAAAGAAGGGGGCAAAGAGCAACGTAAAACTGCCTCGGCTAAAGTTATTCATGAAATCGCCGAACGCCTGAAACATAGAAGCCTGGTTGTGATTCTGACCGACCTTTTTGAAAATGTGGATAAGCATGATCAGCTGATATCCTCTCTTAAGCATCTCAGGCATCGAAAACATGAAGTACTTTTGTTTAACGTGCTGGAACAGAAAAGTGAAAGGGAACTCGATTTCCCGGATCGCAGGCTCATGATGCAGGACATGGAGACCGGGGATCAGATTGAAGTTATGCCGGCCCAGGTGCGCGAGGATTACAAGCAAAAAGTCGAAGAGCTGACGCACCGTTTCAAGATGGCATGCAGTGAATTTCAGATTGACTTTGAAGAGCTCGACACCCAAAGTGATTTTGACTTGGCCCTGCTTGCCTATCTAAACAAGCGAAGACGTTTGGGGTAGGATTAATTTGTAAATATCCGGCACTTGTCTGTAACGATGTTACAAAATATTCCATCAAATACTATCCCTGCTTAGCCGTCGATACTCCGCAAATTATTAATTGCGAGGTTTGTTTTGTTAGTATGGCTTTTGGGGATGGGAAAAAGCCGTTTTAGTGCATCTTCCAATAGATCGCTCCGTATGTCAGGTTACTTCGACTTTTTGCAGAATCTTGCCGAACAGTGTGGGGACAAACCGTTTTAAATAGACTCCGAATATTTCCGTTCCGCCAATGTAAATTTCTTCTTTCCCGTTAAGCACTTTGGGCAGCAGCTTGTTAGCAAAGACATCCGGTTCCATACCGTGTTCTTGGCCATGTCCCATTTTATTATGCTTGCTTCCATCACCTTCAAGCATATTTTTAGTGACATCTGTCTTAATGAAGCCGGGGCAAACTAATGAGACTTTGATGTTGTAGTCTGCTACTTCCTGGCGCAGGCAATCAAAATATCCATGCAGTGCATGCTTGGAAGAGGCGTAGCTGGATCGCAGCCGGGTTCCAAATTTACCCATTACACTGCTGGTAACCACGATATGTCCCGATTTGCGCTCGATCATTGAAGGAAGTACCGCTTTAGTAAGGATCACGGTGCCGAAAAAATTAATTTCCATTACCCTGCGAAGAACATCAATTTGCGTATCAATGGCCAAAGACCGTTGGCTGATTCCCGCATTATTAAATAGGTAATCCACATGCCCGTAGATGTCCAGGGCCTGATTAGCTTTTTTGGCCAGTGTATCGGTTTCGGCAAGGTCCAGCGGGATAATGTGGATGTTTGAGGTGTCGCCGATACAGTTGGTTTTTACTTCTTCCAAGGCCTTCTTCCTCCGCGAAGATAAGATGAGTCGGGCTCCCTGTTCATGGAATGCATACGCAAGGGCCTCTCCGATTCCCGAAGATGCGCCGGTGATCCATACAACTTGATTCTGAAATGACATTCGTAACAGCTATTTTATGATTTTAAAGATTGGTTTAAAATGACGAAACAACTTCAGCTTGACAAGAAGTGATTTTTAAAAAATGGGGTTGTTCAGATCCTATTCAAAGTTTACTATCTTAACCCAATCAACGATTTTAGTGTTAAAGCTGTTTTGATCTCATTCTGAAATAAAAAACACTGTTTTGAAACCTAAGCATAGCATATTATTAGTTGAAGATGAGGAAGAACCGGCAGAAATGCTGGCCAATTTCCTGGAAATGAATGACTATAATGTTTTGGTTGCTCACGAGGGAAATAAAGCCCTAGACCTGATTGATGAACACGCAGGTGAAATACATTTAGCGATCCTCGATATTATGGTTCCCAATGTGGACGGCAAAGAGATCTGCCGCCAGATTCGCAAACACCCGGTACTGAATGATATTCCGGTTATCTTTCTTACGGCAAAAGATGAGGAGCAGGATGAGATTGAGGGGCTCGAACTGGGGGCTGACGACTACATCCCGAAACCGGCCAGCCTTAACCTGGTGAAGGCACATGTTGAGTCGCTGTTGCGCCGTCAAAATCCCCAAAAAGCCAACTGGCTGCAATATAGCGATACATACCTCGATACCGATGCCAAAGAGCTTTATGTCAAAGAGAAAAAGATCGATTTGACTTCTACCGAGTACACTTTGATTGAGCTGTTTTTTAAGAATCCGAAACGTGTTTATACCCGGCAGGAGATTTTGGAGCATATTACCGAGGACGACCGTTTCGTTTTTGACCGCACCGTAGATGTACATATTAAGAATTTGCGTCTGAAGATGGGAGACGCCGGTGAAATTATCAAAACGTATCGAGGTATTGGCTATGGCCTCAATCGTGAAATGGTAAAAGTTTAACCTGCAATAGGTTAACGGTTAACCCCCTTTTCAAAGGGGATAACTCCAAACTGCTAATCCGTGTTTCTATGAGCATTCGTTCCAAGCTGGCCTGGACATTCATTTTGTTATTGATCTTCGGCATTATGGCTATTAGCAGCTATTCTATTCTATTTATACGGAATTATCTGCTTGAGCAAGGACGCATCGAAATGGAGAAGGATACACAGTGGCTTGCTGTCACTATTGCCAACCTTTCGGAAAATAAAAGTTTTAAGAAACACTTTGAGCAAGCGGGCAAAACGTCGGATTACCAGCTGGTGCTCTATGATTCAACCGGTACCTTGCTGGCATCCTACCTGGACAGTGATACTACTTATGTTCCGCCCCAGAATTTGGCCAATGGCATCTTAAAAAGCCTTCGTGCCCGCGGTAGTTTGCCTTTGTTGCCCAGGGAGCCTGAGTCAGAAGCTCTTACCGGCTATATCGAGCTGCAGGAGTCTGCTAACCCCGTTAAATATTTGCTGGTCCGACAATTGAAAGACAAGATTTATGCCCCCATTAAAACAATCCGATGGATCATATATTACGGCCTGTTTATTTCGATGGGCCTGATTGTTATTGTCAGTATTTGGATCGCCCGGTATTTGACGAAACCGATTACCCAGATCAAGAATGTGGCCCAGGCTATTGCAGAGGGTGATGTAGATCGGGAAATCAATATCAAGCGGAAAGACGAGTTTGGTACACTGGCCGAGTCGTTGGACCGGATGGCCTCGCGGCTTCGTTCCGATACCGAGCAGATTAAGAAATATGCCGAGAAGCAACGCCAGTTTTTTGCGGATATCACGCATGAAATCCGGAACCCCCTGCATACCATTTCAGGTGCTCTTGAGATGTTGGAGCTCGAAAGTTTACCACTGGAAAAGAAAAAGAAATATATCCGTTCGGCCCAGAATCAAACAGAACGGATATCACGCCTTTTCAAGGATCTGCTAACGCTGCAGCGATACGATTCCGATGAGCATTTTATCGAAACCAAAGAATTTGATTTGTCAGAGATTGCCGGCCATATGAGAGAGTGGCATGGAGAAAAGGCCGAAGAAAAAGGCATTTCTCTGAAAATTGATAGCCATTCCTGTAAAGTAGTAGGAGATCCCGGAAAAATTGAACAGGTAATCGATAATTTAATTTCCAACGCTCTGAAATATACTAATGAGGGATATATCAGTCTTTGCTATACCGCTGATGGTAACTCGGCAAAAGTGATGGTGGAGGACAGCGGCATTGGTATCTCGCAAGAACATCTGGACCGCCTTTTTGATCGATTTTACCGTACCGATAAGGCACGATCGCGGGACAAGGGAGGTACGGGATTGGGATTGGCCGTCGTTAAAAGTATCCTGAATGCGCATGGAACGGATATTCAAGTGGAGAGCGAAGTGGGCAAAGGTACCAGCTTTTGGTTTACGTTGCCGGCCAAAATATAAGAGATGATTATCATCTAGAATCGGTCTAAATAGAATTCTCTTTCTTTTCTTCAAATTTTCTTCACAAAGAATCAATTTCTTTACTGCGATGAATGCTAGTCATGCTATTTCCATCTGAATAATTGAACAGCTCCTCTTAGGAGATTACAAACAAACACATAAATGGCAACAGACAAGAAACGAATTGGCGTCGTATTGATGAATCTCGGCGGTCCTACGGCGGATTATGCGGTCCGTCCGTTTTTATATAACCTATTCCGGGACGAAGATATCATCAAGCTGGGAGGCGGCAAGTTTCAGGATCTTTTTGCAAAACTGATTTCCAAATTTCGGGCCCCCAGTGTCCAGAAAGATTATGAGGAGATCAATGGCTGTCCCAAAGGCTGTATGGGTAATAAGCATTGTCTGAATCGTAAGAATAGTGAAGTTTCTACGTGTTGCTCCCCAATCAACAGTCTGACAGAGAAGCAGCGCCGGGGATTGGAAAAGCACTTAAATAATCTACTCCCGGATCAATTTGTGAAGGTTTATACCTGCATGCGGTACTGGCTGCCTTTTGCGGAGACAACGATGGAGGATATGGTGGATGACGGTATAACGCATGCCGTGATGGTGCCACTGTATCCGCAGTTTTCATGGACTACGACGGGTAGCAGTTACCGTGATTGGGAAACCAAGGGTAAAGAAAAATTTGGTACAGCCAAGCCGTGGAAAGAGTTTCATATAAAGAACTATCATCGGAATCCGAATTATTTGAAGGCAATCAATAAGCGCATTGATGAAGCCCTGGAGACAATGGATGAGGAGACGAGAAACAAGACACACTTGATTTTCAGTGCTCACGGCACCCCTTTGCTCGAGGTTCGCAGCGGAGATCCCTACACTACAGAGATTAAGGAGACTATGGAAGCCGTGATGGATATGCGGGGTCGAAATGAAAACTACTGGCTCGGCTTTCAGTCAAAGGTGGGGCCTCAGAAATGGACCCAGCCCAATACCGTTGATTTGGTGAAGCGTCATCTGGAATATGGAATTAAAAACTTCCTGATGATTCCTATTGCCTTTGTCACCGACCATATCGAGACATTATATGAACTTGGGGTTGAGCTTCGTGAAGAACTGGAGGAGGAAGGATACGAATTTGAAAATATCAAGGTCATGGAAGGGATCAATGATCATCCCAATTACATCGAGGCGCTGGCCGATGAGGTATTGAATAAACTGGATCATGAGGTCAGCATTCAAAAAGACGGGAAACAGGAAAGGGAATCTAAAAACGTTTCAGCTTGATTTATGGCGTCAGATCAGCCCAAAATAACGGATTTTTGTACTGTGGGGGTCAATCATTGGGAAGCCTCAATTGATATTCGAGAGCGTTTTAGTTTAAAGGAAGAACAGAAGAAAGAGCTTATTCTCGGCGCAAAACGCGAGGGGATTGACAGTTTATTGGTGATTTCGACCTGTAATCGCACTGAAATTTTTGCCCAGGAGGTTTCTCCCCAGGAACTCGTTCGCTTACTGACAACCTACACAAATGCTACGCTCGAGGAATTTCACAATTACGGTTTCGAAAAACAGGGCCAACAAGCTGTCGAGCACCTGTTCCAGGTAACAGTAGGGCTTGATTCCCAGATTCTTGGGGACTTGCAGGTTGTAAACCAGGTTAAAGAAGCTTATGAAATAGCAAGCAGCCTTGATGCGGTTTCCGGTGAATTGCACCGTCTTATGCAGCATATCTTCCGTGCTCATAAACGTTCACGCAATGAAACTTCACTGGGCGAAGGAGCTGCTACAACAGCATATGCGGCGGTTAAGTTTGCCGTTAAAACGTTTGATAACCTGGAGGATAAGAAAGTTTTGCTGGTAGGCACCGGAAAGATCGGCAAGGTGACCTGTAAAAACTTAATCAACCTGGGTGTTCAAAGGTTAACCCTGATTAATCGGACGCGTGATCGAGCGGAATTTGTGGCAGATAAGTTTGATTTACGGGTCGCCGATATGAGTGACTTGGCCCGAGAGATTGCCAAAGCGGATTTGATTATTGTGGCGACCGGCGCTAAAGCCCCCATTGTTACCCTGGATGATATGAAGCCGTCTATCCTGCATCCCTCGTTTAAAGTACTGGTGGATTTATCTGTACCGCGTAATATCGATCCCGAAATCGGCGACTTAAATTTTGTAGATTTGGCCAATATGGACTTTCTGACGGATGTTACTGATGAGGCCTATCAAAAGCGGGAAGAAAATATCCCCTTGGTCAAGAAA
>JASFMR010000099.1:0-12576 GCA_050117475.1 Balneolaceae bacterium
ATCTGGATACCGAGAATTGGCATAGAAAAGAACAGTACTATTTCTTCAAAGATTTTGACAATCCTTTTTTTAATGTCTGTACCGAGCTTGAGTTGGGACCATTCATTAAACACATTGATACTTTTGACTATTCATTTTCCATGGCCCTCCTGTTCGTGTCACTGAAAGCCGCTAATGAAACCGAACCTCTTTGTTACCGACTGGAAGATGAAAAAGTGACGGTTTATGACCGCATTGATGTGGGACAAACAATACTGAATGACGATAACTCATTCAGTTTCTGTTACTTTAAGTATAAACCTTCGTTCGAAGCATTCTATAACCATTCCCAACAAGTCCTGCAAAGGCATCATCAAGGGCGAAATGGGTTAGATCCACGAGAGAATCAAAAAAATCTTGTTCACTGCTCAACACTGCCCTGGTTTAAGTTCACCAGTTTTAGTCATGCCCGGAATTATGATACTGATGATTCCATCCCGAAATTTGTTTTTGGAAAATATTTTAATGATGCGTCTGCCATAAAAATCCCCTTTTCTATAGAAGTACATCACGCATTGATGGATGGAATTCATGTGGCTGAATATTTGGAGCGATTTCAGAATCTACTACTCGAACCTAAAAAGACATTATCACTATAATACCAGATGCCAACCTGTCTTCTTTGCCATCATAATGATACGATGCTTTATCATGTGGATGATAATCGCCCTTATCACAAATGTAGGAATTGTAGCTTGGTATTTGTCCCCAATGCCTATCATTTAACAGCCGAGGAAGAAAAAGCCCGGTACGATTTACATGAGAACAATCCCGGTGATCAAGATTATCGTCGTTTCCTGAGAAGATTTTTTGACCCTATGAATAAAGTGCTAGATAATAACTCTTATGGCCTCGATTTCGGATCCGGCCCGGGTCCTACTCTACACGTAATGTTTGAGGAAGCCGGTCATACCATGGAAATCTACGATATCTTCTTTGCTGATGATCGTTCGGTATTGAAAAAAGAATATGATTTTATTTGTGCTACGGAAGTTGTCGAACATCTCCACTGCCCCATGAGAGAACTGGATAAGCTGTGGTCCTGCCTGAAACCAAAGGGCTATTTAGGTCTGATGACCAAATTTGTTGTTGATAACGCTTCCTTTCAAAACTGGCATTACATCAGGGATGATACCCATGTAACCTTCTTTAGCAAACCTACTTTTCAATGGATTGCCCGACAATGGGATGCGAAATATTCTTTCAGCGGTGAACAAGTCGTCATTTTTCAAAAACCCTAAGCTGGTTTGCCCTTCAGCATTATTGGTATTTTCATGAATTGCATGATGGATTTGGAACTAAACAACAATATATTACAGCCTTAATAATATTCGACCTCATCAATGTTATATGAGATTTCCAACCTTACAAAGGGATGTTTTATGGCTTGCCACCCTGCTTTGGTTGCTTCCCGTATACGGCTATTCGCAATCTGAAAAACATTCCCGATTTATCAACAACCAAAAGAACATTAAAATTGGCCTCGCATTAAGTGGAGGCGGAGCCAAAGGTTTTGCACATATAGGTTTACTTAAGGTATTTGAAAAGGAAGGTATACCTGTAAACATGATCAGCGGTACAAGTATGGGTGCCATTATAGGGTCGCTGTATGCAATAGGATATACTCCGGAACAGATCGAAGATATCGTCCTATCCACCGACTGGGGTATCCTCTTTAATGACAGCTATCGCATCAACCCTCAGAACATAGCCAGCAGTGTATCAAGCAAGCCAACCTACTTAATCACTTTTCCTTTCAATGACCGAAAACTCCAGCTGCCAAGTGGATTAATTGACGGCCAAAATATTTCTATGTTACTCTACCGGCTCATGCTTCCGTATCATAATGTGCAAGACTTTACAGAACTGCCGATTCCGTTTTCTGCAGTTGCAACAGATCTTTCTACCGGACAAGCCCACACTTTTACAAAAGGTTATCTTCCCGATGCTGTAAGGGCAAGCAGTGCTATTCCAACAATCTTCAAACCCGTTAAAGTTGACGGCAGCACTTATATCGATGGTGGGGTAGCACGTAATATTCCGGCTGAAGATGTTCGCAAACTTGGAGCCGACCTGGTAATCTCTTCCGACGTTGGCGAGCCCGTCAAGCCGGTAGACAGCTTACATACTTTTGTGGATATCCTTTTCCAGTCTGTTGGATTCCACCAACAAGAGTCAAACAAGAAACAAATTCAAAATTCCGACTTTTATATTCACCCAGACATCCAGGATTTTTCAAGCTTTAGTTATGATCATGCCAAAGAGATTATTAGGAAGGGGGAAGAGGCCGCTCATAAATTGGTTCCCCTAATAAAATCGTTTCTGAACGAGCACCATGCCCACGTCTCATCATCTCCTTTTAAATCCATATCGTCCCCGCAAAACGACACTTTGCTTATCACAAACATACGTTTCGCGAATATTAACGGCCTCCTTAAAAAACAGGTCAACGTTACACTTAATATCAAGATCCCCAGCCGGCTTACGCTCCATACCATTGAAAAGAAAATCAACCGGCTATATAATTCCGGGCTCTTTAGCCAGATATCCTACCGCATTCAATACGATTCTACATCCAGAGTGGACGGTCATCAACTGCTATTAAAATTCCAGCAAAAAGAACAGGAGTATGTTGGTTTTAGTGTCCGTTATGACAGTCAATATAAAGCAGCCCTCCTTTTTGGAGCCTCACTTACCGATAACCTTTTCTGGAGCGACCGCTTGAACACCCGCTTGCGTATCGGGGAAATCCTAGAGCTTGCGGCCCAATACAGCGTCCCCTTGACGATTGCCCCATTATCCAAATTAAACCTTGAGCTGGACTTTAAGCGCTCACCCATCGACTTTTATCAACAAGAGCAAGCCCTTTCTACTATCAATGTCGAACAGCTTTCCTTACAACCCTTTTTTTCTGTTAGACTGTTAGATCGATTGGATATAGAAACGGGAGCTGAAGCCCAGGTTTACAGCCTGAATGAAGCCGTAGGTAATACGCTTGTACTTGAAAATACCAGCTTTTTACTAACTCCTTTTCTTAGAATGGGATACAACACATTTAACCATCCCACTTTTCCCTCTCGCGGTCAATCCCTAAATGTCAAGGCTCTGGCATCCGACCGGGACTGGGGAAGTACTGCCACTTTCTTTCAGATATCCGGCAACTGGGGCATTTCAATTCCACTTCTAAAGGGCGTTGCATTCAACAATACACTGTTTGCCGGTTATACATCCGGATCCGAAATTCCCCTGCATTATAATTACTACCTGGGAGGGATCGCCCCAAATCCCGTTTTTAATACCCATCAGCGGCCTTTCCTGGGATATGCAACTCAACAACTCCGTTCCCCCAATGTCAAGGGACTCTGTTCCGAAGTTCAATTCCGGCTTACAAAAAAAACTTATCTGAGCGGGACCTGGGAAGCGGTCCATTTATCTGATAATTGGACCCTTAACATTGATGAATCACGAATAAAATATGGCTATGGTATTGCTATCGGTGCTGATACCATTATAGGCCCCATAAAATTGTCGTTGTCCACTCCGAATTTTTCAAACGGATACGCTTTAAAAATTGACGTAGGATATCATTTTTAGGAAAAGAACCCAATTATTCCTGATTAGCGATTTATCAGAATAATGATTTTTTTCAGAAAAACAGCTGATAAATACCACATGATCATGTGGTTGAAATGATATTCAATAAAAGTAATAATACCAGTTATTCAACCCTAATTAATTTGGTTTATTTATGAATTCTACGTTTCCACTTTTCCGGGGATTTCTTACAATAATCACGATTGCCGCCACCCTTCAGTCTTGTGCAACAACGAAATCCGCAACAAATATTCATCATCCACAAATTTATATAAGCAGTTTTGACCGAACCATCAACGCTGCTCATCAGGCATTAACAAATGCCAACATGAAAACCTATACCGAGAAAAAAATTTCCAAAAATACGTACGTTATCCAATTTTACCGGCAACGTTATCAATTCGGTGCAAACCCCAATGCCAAGAAAGCCGTCTCTTTTATGACAAAAATGACGATCACAGAGATGGGGAAAAAGCGAACTCGCATAAACATAGAAGAAGACAGGCAATCAGATATGGTGGCCGGATCAATACCCGACTCACCGGGTAAAGACTTTTTGAAGGAATTGAATAAACTGATAACCAACGAGGCACAGGCACCGCAGCAAAGCAACGCCTCAAAATAACTACCGAATATTAAAAAAGGGATCGGGTCTTGGCGACCGATCCCTTTCCAATTATTACAATTAAGAGTTGTTTCTGAAGTTTGACTCTGCCCTCGGCTTGTTGTCTAAAACACCTTCAATGTGCTCCATTACACTAGGCGTCAATTGATCGACAACCTCTATAGCTTTCATATTTTGTTCTACCTGGGCAGCTTTAGAAGCTCCGGTAATGACCGTGCTTACATTTTTATTTTTGAGGCACCATGCCAAGGCAAACTGCGGCATGGGAATACCCGCTTCGTCGGCAATGGTTGCCAGTTCTTTTACCTTTTCCAACTTCCTTCGTCCGCCTTCCGTTTCCAGCAATCGCTCACGGAGCCAGTCATATTTTTCCAAAGAAAGGCGGCTTCCTTCCGGAATACCATCGTTATATTTACCGGTAAGCAATCCACTCGCCAACGGACTCCAAATTGTTGTTCCCAATCCGATATCCTCATACAAGCGGGCATATTCCTGCTCAACTTTGTCTCGTTTGAACATGTTATATTGCGGCTGTTCCATCAACGGTGGACGCAGATGTTCGCGCCGGGCAAAATCATAAGCCATACGAATCTTTTCTGCCGGCCATTCACTGGTCCCCCAATACAATGCTTTACCTTCATTGATGACTTGGTTCATCGCCCAAACCGTTTCTTCGACGGGCGTAAATTGATCAGGGCGGTGGCAAAATATGAGATCCACATAATCCGTCTGCATCCTTTTCAAAGCCGCCTCCGCTCCCTCTTTAATATGCTTAAACGAGAGCCCCTGGTCATTGGGCCCCTCTCCTCCCCAAAATATTTTTGTTGAAAGCACCAGGTCTGATCGCTTCCAGCCTGCTCTTTTTATGATATTACCCATCATTATTTCGGATTGCCCTTCGGCATAGACTTCTGCATTATCAAAAAAGTTTACCCCGGCATCGTATGCCGTCTTCATAGATTCATAAGCAACATCCTCATCAATTTGATCTCCGAATGTGACCCATGACCCAAATGAAAGTGCTGAAACCTTTAATCCTGATCGTCCTAAAAATCGATATTCCATGGTGATAATATTGTCTAATAGTTAATCTTAAAATTGTGTTATAATTGTCGCGGATTTTTCTGATTAAATATTTTTGAAGTTCAGTTACCTATCCGCTGCCAACGAGATATAAAAAAGATTTGGCCGTAACTTCGTTTCCTTTCAGCTAATTTCCATATCCATTTCTGGTTAAACGCAGGGGAATCCGACGATGGCACAGGGTAATCCAGTATTTTCTTGTTCCCCGGGCGACATCTTTTGCACAACTCTTCGGGTTAAACATCCTGGGTATATGATTTCTGTTGAATGCGGATAGCGTTAGCCACTGCAATCAGAGCGACGCCTACATCAGCAAACACAGCCTCCCACATCGTAGCCATCCCTACGGCAGCCAGCACCATAACAAGCACTTTCACCCCCAGTGCAAAGCCAATGTTTTGCCACACAACCCGATGGGTAAAGTTAGCGATATCAATAGAAACCGGAATTTTAGAAAGCTGATCAGTTTGGATTACCACATCCGCTGTTTCAATGGAAGCATCCGATCCAATTCCGCCCATTGCCACCCCTACATCGGCGCGAGTAATAACCGGCGCATCGTTAACCCCATCCCCTACATAACCAATGGTTCGGCCGGGACTCAATACCTTTTCGAGATGCCCATACTTGTCCTCCGGGAGTAATTTCCCATAAGCCGCATCAAGCCCAAGCTCTCCTGAAATGTAGTTTACAACCTCTTGGTTATCCCCAGAAAGCATAACCAATTCCCTGATATTTCGTTTTCGAAGCTGCTCCACCGCTTCCTTGCTATCCTCTTTCAATTCATCAGAGATCATAATATATCCGGCATATTCATCTTCAATTGCTACATGAATATAAGTCCACGGAGCATTCAGATTGCCATTAACAGGAACTGAGACTTCCAATTGATTCATAAGTCGGGCATTCCCAACAGCTACCCGCTTGCCGTTTATTTTTCCGGTCAACCCTTTTCCCGACATCTCTTGCTGATCGGTAACTTCATACAGCTCGGTCCCATTTATTTTATTCAAAATAGCGTTCCCAATCGGATGCGTAGTTTGTTTTTCCAGCGAAGCGGCATGCCGCAGCAGCTCCAGATTGCTTATCCCGTTAAATGTTTTAATATCCTGCACACTGAAAATCCCTTTTGTAAGCGTGCCTGTCTTATCAAAATAAAGACGATCAAGTTTACGAAGCCGATCCAGGTAATCCGACCCCTTGAACAGAATCCCATTTTTTGAGGCGGCGCCAATCCCCCCGAAATAACCCAACGGGATAGAAATCACCAATCCACAGGGACATGAAACCACCAAGAAGATCAATGCCCGGTAAAACCATTCACGAAAAATATAATGATCGACGAAGAACCACGGCCCCAGCGTAATAGCCACAGCCAGCCAAACCACTACCGGCGTATAAACTTTGGCAAACCGGCTAATAAAACGCTGTGTTGGGGCTTTTCGCTTGGAAGCATCCTGCACCATAGAAAGAATATTGGCCAGCTTGGTATCCCTGAACTCCCTGGTTACCCGAATTCGAACGGGGGAATTTCCATTTATGGAACCCGCCCAAATTTCTTCTCCTTGTTTTCTGCTCACCGGCTTGGATTCTCCGGTTAAAGCGGCTGTATTAAATGAAGCTTCACAGCTAAGAAGGTCACCATCAAGAGGAATCTTTTCTCCCGGTTTTACACGTATTACTTCCCCTAACTTAATCTTGGAAGGATGGACTTGCTCGATAGACCCATCACGCTCAACAATCGCTACATCAGGCTGTTGATCAATTAACTTTTTTATGGAATGCCTGGCCTTGTGTACCGCCCCATGTTGCACATATTCCCCAACGGTATAAAAGAGCATCACTGCTACTCCTTCCGCATATTTTCCTAAAGCAAAAGCACCAACTGTAGCGACACCCATCAATAAAAATTCACCAAAGATGGTCCCATTTCTTATTGACCGGTAAGCTTTTCTCCAAACAGGACCTCCTACGGCAAGGTATGAAAGCACATATAAAACCAGACTAACATAGGACTGTCCCTCGAAAGACAACCCAAATTCCACAATCATTGCAGCCACCAATAGGACAGCACTGACGACAGCCTCTTTATACTTGTTCAAAAATATATCCATAACCCCATTTATCTTAGAATCCTCGTTCACACAATTCGAATATATTCTCTCTCAACACAGCGCTCTTGCATTTTTATGTAATTCTTGTGCAGAATTATGTATTAAGCCATTCCGGTGGCCACATACACGGCGCCCGCATAAAATTCTCTCTTCATTGATTTTGAGAAATACTTTTCCATGGATAGCCAAGGTTTTCTCTTTGTATGTTCGGGCCTGGTACCATAGGATTTCAGCAGCCAGATCATGGCATTCACCAGCCATTCAGGCCATTTTTCAGGCCTTTTCAACTCAAAAATGGACATTCTTTTGCCCGGCCCAAGTTTATCAGCAGCCTGCTGTATGATTTCATCATAGTTTGGTGACATTGTCAAAGCCAGGGTTGACAAAATACCATCCGTATTATCAGGGAACTCGTAATCATAAATATCCTGTTTTATCAGCTCAACATTCGACCATCCCTTTTTTTCTACGCGCTGGCGTGCCTGATCGAGCATCGCGTCGGAAAGATCAACCCCAATAATCCGACCCTCCGGACCCACTTCCTTTTGCAGCAATTCGAAGTTCAATCCTGTTCCACATCCCAAATCGACGACCGTCTGACCACGTTGTAAAGCTAAATTTGAAACAGCCTTCTCTCGGTAGGCCTTGACCCTAAAACCCAACAGGCAAAACAAGCCCACGGATAAATCATACTTGGATGCCCAATTGCTATAAATCTTAGTTATTTCACTCTTAGATAGAATTTTTTCATCCATAAATACTTCTTTCTTAGAAATTGAAACCTTAAACTAATCCTGCAATAAAAAATGTGCTTATATTTTTATGTAAATCTTGTGCAGAATTATGTTTAGTAAGGAAAGAAAATATTTGGGGATCCTACGATAATCTAAAAGAAGGGAGTCTATGCATTTTAATCGGATTATAGAGACCTGTCTTTATGTTCAAAATCTGAACAAAACGGAAGCTTTTTATAATGGGAAACTGGAATTTCCCATTATAGGCAAAAAAGAGGGGCGGCATATATTCTTCCGGGCAGGCTCGTCTGTTTTATTGTGTTTTAATGCCGAGATCACCCAAAAAGAGGATACCTTACCCGCCCATTTCGGGGAAGGACACATACATCTGGCATTTGAAGTGCCAAAAGGGCAGTATGAAAAAGCGAAAGAATGGGTCCAATCAAAGGATATCGAAATTGAACATGAACAGTGCTGGCATGACGACTACCGCTCTTTTTATTTTCGCGACCCCGATGGACATTCCCTGGAGGTAGTACCGCAAGGCTTATGGGATTGAAAGTAGCTTATATCGGGATTAAATCTATATCTGATAGAACTGGTCAAAAAATCTAGGTGCATTCAGTTTCTAATCATTTAAATTCATAGCATTTTTCTGTAGGATGATAAACTCCTGCGCTTTGCTGATAGACCAGACTAGCGCCCAAATGAGCCGTGTAAACCATATAGAAACTTCCCGCTACCAGTAACGCTGTCACCAGCCATCCCTTGTATTTTTTTGCTCTCTCTGAAATATCAAAAGCTTGCAAACTAATGGCATCAACCACGCTGGTGACTGAAAACAGATAGCCGAGCACATAAGCCGCATTCCGGTGCTCATGAAGTACCGAAGGATCGCAAATTGTTTGCGATATAATATTACCGGCTTGAATTCCCGTATAGATAGCTAACCAGAGGGCTATGGTTCCAGCATAAAGCGAAAGACTGCTCATCTTCTTGAACAGTCGGGTATTTTCAGCATTTGAAAAATACAATAGGATATGCAGCACCGCTGCTGCCAGTAACAAAACAATCGGAAAATGAACCATCATCGGGTGCCATAATTCCGTTCGCCAAATGCTGGGCAATGTTGTCATTTATTTCAATATTATATGCGGTCTATAGAGATACGTTTATTTTCCTTGACCCCTTTAAAATGTGAGGGACTCAACCCGGTCTCTTTTTTAAACTGACGGGAAAAATGCTGCTGGCTGCTGTAACCGAGATCGTAAGCAATTTCACTAAGCGTTAGTTCCCCATATACAATTAGCTCCTTGGCACGCTCAATTTTCTGCAGAATAAAATACCGCTCAATCGATTTGCCTTCAACACTCGAAAAAAGGCGGCTGAGCTGCTGGTAATCCCGGTGGACATGATCTGTCAAATAATCCGAAAGATTGCCCTCCAGCATTTCGCCGGACCGCACTAGTTTGATGATCAGCTGTTTAACCTGCTCGACAATCCTGCTGCCCTGATCATCGATTAGCTCAAATCCGTTTTTACGGACTACATCAATCAGATAACGGTATTCCTTTTCTTCCGGAGGATTATATAAGGTCAACTCTCCGAGCTCAATCTTTTTAACCTGAAAGCCAGCTTCCTTCAGCTTCTCTTCCAGAACCTCAGCGCAATGGCTACAGACCATATTTTTTATGTAGAAATGAGAATCGTTCATATCAGGTATTAAAAAATAACGTAGCTAATCCAATTACAATAAGCACCCACCCGGTAATTGCTTTCTCATGGTGTTCAAAAATATGAAGATCATATTTTTCCAATCCTTTTATCCCCAGGTATACCCACACGATCATACCGGCAACAGTTATCACCAGGTAAACAATCGAAACGGCGATAATTGCCTTCCAGCCATGCATTCCCGCGGTAAAATAATAGGTTTCCAATTCCAGGCATGGGGAAAAGAACATGGCAACCCCAAGCGTGCCTATCAGCGAAATTTTGGAAACATTCCGCTTCTTATTTATGTCATCAAGATGATGGTTATGGCCATTATGGCGATCCAAAGCAAGATATATTATCCCCAATAAAATAAGTACGGCAGGACCAACTGAATACATAACCCACTCGTACTGCGAATAAATAGCATAACCCGTCCACCCCACGGCAAGCCCAATCAAAACGGTACTCAGCACATGAGCGAATCCTACTATCCCCGTAGCAGAGAGCGTCTCATTTGTATTCCATTTTTCTGTATTACCTATTGCAACCAGCGGCATCCAATGATTCGGGATACTTGCATGAACAATACTTAATACTATGCTGCCAAGAAGAATTTGTATCATTTTTTGTAGAACCAATTTTATTGGCGATCTAAGTATACGAAATTAGCACACTCGAAGATAGCTGTTACGCACGTATCGGATTAATATTGCCGGTACGTTTGAGACCATTTAGAACAGCAATATACCTTTAAACAAAAGGTATTTAAAACCTGTATATTGTTTTGACGAATAATAACAGTTACTTCAAGTTTGTCTCTGCCAAAAGTAAAAATATGCTGTATAAGCTCGGTGGATGAAGCCCATCTGGCCATTGCTTACGGAGCTTCCGCTCTGGGATTCGTTGGGCCCATGCCAAGTGGCCCCGGCATACTGGACAACAGTGAAATTGTTAACATTGCGCAAACCGTACCTCCTCCTATCGCGACTTTTTTGCTCACTTCAGAAACGACCGGTCCAAGCATCATCAAACATTATCAAAAAGTGCACACTTCGGTCATACAGCTGGTAGATTCAGTCCCTGCTGGAGCTTATCATAGTATTAAAAACCAACTGCCGGCAGTTAAACTGGTGCAAGTCATTCACATACGCGGAGAAAGCTCAATGGACCAAGCACTGGAAGTTTCCGAGTGCGTGGACGCCCTTCTGCTCGATAGCGGTAATCCCGATGCTGATACTAAAATACTCGGTGGAACGGGTAAAACGCACAACTGGGACATCTCTCGGCAAATCGTTAAGCAAACGACCGTGCCTGTCTTTCTGGCGGGCGGATTGAATCCCCAAAATGTGCGCAAAGCCATCGAAACTGTGCAACCGTATGGACTGGATCTATGCAGTGGAATCCGGACTCAAGGTAAGCTCGATGAAAAAAAACTGGCATCCTTTATGGAAGCCGTGGGATATTCAAACGGTTAGTTCAAGGTATAATCTTCTTACCACTTAACACATGCGAAAACATAAAACAAAAAGGCAATGAATATTTTCTGATTAATCACCAATCAACTACTTTAAAGGGAAATATTAATTATTACATACCATTTTGAGTCGGCATACGGCAACCATTTACTGGCAACGGGGGGAACAGGTTTTTACAGATAATAAATATTCGCGGGAACACTCCTGGAATTTTGATGGAGGATGTGAGGTCACAGCTTCCGCTTCCCCGGAAGAGGTTGCTTTACCTTATTCCAATCCGAATGCTGTGGATCCTGAAGAAGCCTTTGTTGCGTCGATTTCGAGCTGCCATATGCTCTGGTTTCTATCATTAGCAGCAAAACAGGGATTTGTGGTGGAAGAATATCGGGACAATGCAGAAGGCATCTTAGAAAAAAACCTGGAAAACAAGAGAGCTATTACCCGGGTTATATTACGTCCGGATGTGGTTTTTCCAAAAAATAATGCCCCTGATCAACAAAAATTTGACAAATTACATCAACAGGCCCATAATAAATGCTTTATTGCTCATTCGGTTAAAACGAGAATAACTATCGAGGCAAGTTTTAACATAACATAAAACGGAGTTTTCAGTGTGTTTTACAATCCTAAAGAAGAGGTATCATTATGGCAAATAGCACAGCAAAAACGGTAGAGGAATATATCAAGGAACTCCCGGAATATCGCAGAGAGCCTATAGAGACGATCCGCGAATTAATCCTGGAACACCTACCCGAAGGTTTTCAGGAAACGATTAACTGGGGAATGATCAGCTATGAGATACCCCTTGATCATTATCCTGACACCTATAATAATCAGCCACTCAATTACCTTGGACTAGCTGCACAAAAAAATTACAACGCCCTGTACTTGATGGCTGTCTACCAAGACGAAGAGCTCCAGGAATGGCTTGAAGAGGAGTTCAAAAAAGCCAATAAAAAAATGGATATGGGGCGTTCTTGCCTTAGGTTTCAAACCATTGATGACCTCCCGGTTGAGGCCATTAGCAAAGTGATTGCACATCAAACCCCAGACGAATTTATCAAAAAGTACGAGGAAAGTCGCAAATAGGATAATATTGTCTTTACTGGCAAGACTATTTTATCCTCAACCTGATACAATACGTAAGATTGAATAATGTTAAGTCGTCTACAAAGACGATTGTATTTTTTTCAACA
>JASFMR010000100.1:0-11890 GCA_050117475.1 Balneolaceae bacterium
TCAACCACGTTACTAAGGTAGTTCCGCGGTTGCAATCCTATGCGTTGGCTGCAGGGAAACAAAAAAGTCGCGCTGCTATGATTATAGGGTTTGCACCTGGAGCTGAGCAGGCACTTAGCAACCCGGAAAAAAATGTTATAGAAGGAACATACATAACGTCAGATACCGCCCGATCAGTTTTAATAACTGAGGGATTGGCAAGCTACCTGAACCTGGCAGTAGGTGATTCGTTGGTACTACTTGGCCAAGGCTATCATGGCATGAGTGCCGCCGATGTTTATCCTGTTCAGGGAATTGTAAAGTATGGGATACCAGAAATGAACCGGGCTATGGTCTTCCTCCCCATCGGTGAAGCACAATACTTTTTCGGAACTTACAATCGGCTTACCGCTGCAGCCCTTACATTAGACGATGCTCATGCGGTAAATAATGTCAAAGAGGAGATTCAAAAAAAACTGGATGGCGATTATGAGGTAATGACCTGGCGCCAACTTATGCCGGAACTGGTTCAGGCTATAGAAGCGGATAACAGCTCCGGTATGATTATTCTGCTGGTACTATATATCGTTGTCGGTTTTGGAATTATGGGAACCATTCTGATGATGACGGCCGAAAGGCAGTATGAATTCGGCGTTATGCTATCCATTGGTACAAGCAGGGTTCGGCTGGGATCCATCTTGCTTCTTGAGCTAGTGCTTTTAGCCATGCTGGGTATCTTTATAGGAAGTCTGGGCAGCCTGCCCCTGGTCTGGTATTTTCACCTCAATCCCATTCATTTTAGCGGGGATGCCGCGGCGGCTATGAGACAATACGGTATGGAGCCGCTTCTACCCTTTTCCACCGATCCAACAATCATCTTAGGTCAGGCCATGATTATCCTGGGGCTGACTGCGGCCATCAGCTTCTATCCAATGTGGCATGCTCATAAACTGAATCCTATTAAAGCTATGAGAGATTAACCGTTCGCTATGCTAATATTGAAACTAAGTTGGAAAAACATCTGGAGGAATCCTGTCCGAAGCGGCGTCGTAATCGGGGCTGTGCTAACCGGTGCCTGGGCTGGCATATTTATCATGGCGTTTAGTACCGGCATGACAAAGCAATATATTAAAAATCAGCTTGATACTTACGTTGGCCATATCCAGGTACACAATCCCAAATACCTGGAGGAAGATCTACCGCAATATGATATCAAAAGTCCTGACTCTTTGATTCACGAATTAGAATCCAACCCCTTTGTTACGCATATAGCAGCTCACTCCAAGGTTCAGGGACTGGCGATGAGCGCAGCCAATACCTATGGGGTCAGCATAACGGGTATTGACACAACAGAAGAAAAAAACATTTCTATTGTCCATAAGGATATCACTCAAGGGAGCTATTTAAGCAGCAATATTAGGAATCCTGTGATCATTGGCCATAAGCTGGCAGATAAACTGGATATACGCTTGCGGTCGAAACTGGTACTCAATTTTCAGGATGTTAACAATGAAATTTCTGCCGGTGCATTCCGTGTCGTCGGTATCTTCAGCACCAATAACAGCACCTTTGACGGGCGAAACGTTTTCGTTCTTAAGAACGATCTGGATCGACTGCTGGATCGACAAGGACTGGTTCATGAATTAGTACTAAGGGTCGACAATCTGAAAGATGCCCCTGCTTACTCAAAAAAACTCCAGAAAGAATATCCTAACCTTAAAATCCAAAGCTGGGGTGATATTGCACCAGAGCTTCGTTACGCTGACATCTCAATGGATTATACTATGTATATCTTCATGAGTGTCCTCATCCTGGCTCTTACACTGGGCATTATCAATACCATGCTGATGGCTGTTATGGAAAGAACCAAAGAGTTGGGCATGCTGATGGCCGTAGGTATGAATCGTCCGCGGGTATTCCAGATGATCTTGGTTGAAACCTTTTACCTGATTTTTGTCGCAGTGCCCATTGGCCTGTTACTGGGTTGGATCACTGTTACCTTAACAGCCCATACCGGCATCGACCTGAGTGCATTTTCGCAAGGACTGGCCGCATACGGACTGAGCACGGTCATTTACCCCGAGCTCAGCGGGATCTACTACCTCAATATCTCCATCATGATGGCAGTTGCTGCCGTCCTTGCCGCGTTGTATCCGGCCTGGAAGGCATTGAGCCTAAAACCTGTAAAAGCAATACGTAAATTGTAGACTTAATTAACGAATTATGGCAGTCATAGAAACCAAAGATCTAAAAAAAATATACAATGACAAGTCTATTCCGGTACATGCCCTTAACGGTGTTGATCTGAAAATCGAGAAAGGAGAATTTACCGCAATTGTTGGTCCATCCGGATCCGGAAAGACCACCCTTTTAAATATCATCGGAGGATTGGATGAACCGACGTCAGGGGAGGTCACTGTAAATGGCACGGATCTATTTACGCTGAATGAAAGCGAGCTAATCGACTACCGGCTCCATCATATTGGGTTTGTCTTCCAGGCATATAACCTGATTCCAGTTCTCACTGCCATGGAAAATGTCTCCTTCATTCTACAGCTCCAGGGCCGTTCAAACCGAGAATGCAGGGAACGGAGCATGGAACTATTACAAGAGGTGGGGCTTGAAGACCGTATAAACAACCGGCCCAATGAACTTTCAGGAGGTCAACAGCAACGCGTGGCTGTGGCCCGTGCCCTGGCCCCTCATCCCGACTTTATTCTGGCTGATGAACCGACCGCCAACCTGGATTCTGTTTCCTCGGGAAACCTGCTGGACATGATGGCTGAACTGAATGAAAAGGAAGATATGACATTTATTTTCTCAACCCACGACCAACGTGTAATTGACCGGGCCCGACGTGTCGTCACCCTTGTAGACGGAAAAATCGACAAAGACGAAATTCGCAAGTCATAAGATTATGCATCTTTTGCCAAAGCGGTTCAATCCCGATTCTGGAAACAACCTACGGAGTATATATAAGTATACCCATACTCTAAAAGTTGCTGTCTCACTGCTCATATTGCTAGCGTGTACCCACACGGTATCGGCTCAAACAAAAAGCAACCTGATACCCGATGTAAAAGGCTATTTAAAAGAACTTGGGGAGGTTTCGCTAAGCAATTCACTGGGTGAAATACATTACGACAACATCATTCACCACCGGATCGAGAACAAATGGGCGTTTTCGGATCACTGGGAGCTGGAAGCAGATCTTCGAACTCGCCTTCTCAACGGCTATGCGGTCGAATACCAACCTGGCCTTAAGGATTACTATGAAAAAGATGCCAATTATTTTGATATGTCATGGGTCTGGTTTGAAAGTAATCATGCCCTCCTGCACTCCAACATCGATCGGGCATACCTTTCTTATTACAATGGCCCCTGGGAGGTTACCGCCGGACGTCAACGCATTAATTGGTCGCGCACTTTTGTCTGGAGCCCAAACGATCTGTTCAATAACTTTGCCTACCTGGATTTCGATTATGAAGAGCGACCCGGTACTGATGCCTTGAACCTGCAATACAGCTGGAGTTATGCATCCAGTGTTCAATTGACCACACAGTTTGGTCACCACTGGGACGAATCTGTCATTGCAGGGATGCTTCGCGCCAGCCTGGGAAGCTATGATATACAGTTTATAGGCGGACACTACCGTAATGATTTAACTGTTGGAGCCGGCTGGGCGGGTTATTTAGGCGATGCCGGTTTCAAGGGAGAAATTTCCTACTTTCATCCCGAAAACGATTTTTTTGACCATACGGGACATATTACAGCTACCACTGGTTTCGATTACATGTTTTCCAATGGCATTTATCTCCAGAGCGAATTTCTGTACAATGGGGGGTATAACAGCCTATCTGCCCCGTTGGCCAATTTAATCCAGCCACCTTCAGCCGATAACCTTTTTGTGGCAAAATCCGGTTTTTTCATTAATGGATCCTATCAAGTCAATCCCCTCATAAGTGCACAACTCGGCCTCATGGGGAGCTTTGATCGGTCCATTTTTATACCCATTCCCCAGATCTCTATCTCCGTTACCGAAAATGTTGATTTTCTGTTATTATCACAACTGTTGAAAGGATCGGCCCTGAACCAAATTACCGATACCCCCAATCTCTTTTTCTTTAGGCTCAAGTGGTCATATTAATAATGAAAATTCATAGATTTATGCGCGATTTGAAATTAACAACTAAGAATGTTAGCTAAACAACCTAAGTTGATTTGAAATCTCTTGGTTTTATAAATCAGATGCGCTATTACTCTTTACTGCTTTTATCTCTTACATTTGCTCTTAAAGTAAACGCTCAAACCAGGTGGCATGAGCATAACAGTCCAATTACGACAGATTTACACAATGTTTTTTTTGTGAGTGATTCTACAGGCTGGATAGTTTCTCATAACACCGGCACTATTCTCCATACCAAAGATGGCGGCGACCGTTGGTTCGTCCAGGCTCAATTGGATTCAATGTACCTGGAGGATATATACTTTCTAGATAGAAATACCGGATGGATTTCAGGCAAAAACGGCTTAATTTTTAAAACAGATAATGGGGGTGAGAGCTGGGACAAACATAAGATTGCAGATAAAAAAAGTTGGATCTATTCTGTCCTTTTTTTCAATCACACAAATGGTTTGGCTGTTGGATTACAAGAAGAAAAACCATTCACCCTGCTTCTCAAAACTACGGACGGAGGTAGAAACTGGAAAAACTTGTCAGAAAAAGTCCCGCGTTCATTTTATGCCCCCATATCATTCATTGATGATAAAAAAGGATATATTGGCGGCTTTAAATATATTATCTATACCTCAGATGGCGGGAATACTTGGGATATGCAATTTTCAAATACTTCTTCTTCAGAATGCAGAGAGGCTATTCGGGGATTGACTTTCATAACCCCCGAAAGCGGTTGGGCGGTTGGGCACTGTGGATTGGTCCTGAAGACAGAAGACGGTAAAAATTGGAACCGTGTTAAAAAGTTTACAAAAAATCGCCTTCGGGATATCAGCTTTTCGAATGAATCAGAAGGCTATATCGTTGGCGACAGCAACAAGGAACCCGGAGTATTATATCATACCACTGACGGTGGAAAAAAATGGACAAACACTCTTGTAGATACTCCAGATTTGCATCGAATTGAGCTTACGCAAAATAAAGTATGGCTGGTCGGTGACAAGGGTACGATCTTATCGAAACCAAGATAAATTTACAAAACAAGTGAACCCAATCCCGAATAATTAAAACATGGTTGAACATTTCATTGCTCCTAATCAAAATTATTAATTATGCGAGTTATTCCCGCGATTGATTTGCTGGATGGCCAGGTGGTGCGTCTGCATAAAGGCAACTACGAAAAGGCTACCGTCTATAACCATGATCCTGTGGACGAAGCTCAAAAGTTCAAAGCGGCCGGCTTTAAGTATATACATGTTGTTGATCTGAATGGCGCTAAAGAAGGATCATTCATAAACCTGGAACACATCCAAAATATTATAAAAGCCACCGGATTATCCATCCAAACCGGCGGAGGAATTCGAACCTTTGACGATGCTCAAAATTTACTTTTAAGCGGGATTGAACGTGTAATCTGCAGCTCGATGGCTGTTAAAAATAAATCGGACTGGCTTGCCCTGGTTGAGCAATTCCCCGATCGGGTAATCTTGGGGATGGACCTAAAAAATGGCAAAGTAGCATACAGTGGCTGGATGGAAACCTCCAGCCAGACCGTCGATGACTTCCTCAGACCAATGCTTGATTTAGGATTAAACCGGATTCTTTGCACCGATATCTCACGAGACGGTACACTTAAAGGCCCTAATATTACACTTTATGAGTACTTACAAGATACCTACCCCGGGGTTGGTTTCATTGCTTCCGGCGGAGTAGGCTCTGCCAAAGATCTCGAAGAACTTCAAAAAGCAAAGTTATCGGGTGTAGTGGTTGGACGCGCCTACTACGAGAAGAAAATTACACTCGACCAGATGAGTCATTACCATTCCGACTTATAAGCTGTCTTTCAACAAGTTCTGATGCTTGATGATATTTAAAGGCAGTTTATTGTGTTACTGCTGGCTACCCGTAAAACTTTTTGTACACTAAATTCTCGATCATATTTTACAAAAAAGCCAAGAAATCCTCCTTTTTCACTGGGAATTCCTTTTAACTTCATATAGACAGGATTTTCTCCGACTTTTTGAAGCCCCGAAAAGAAAGTGGAGTCCTCAATCTCAACGAGTTTCCAGACCTCGTCCTTAACTAGACAAGGTTGGAAACTACTGTCCTCAAACCCTTGGGTATAGATTCCCTCATAGATTCCTTCCACACCTGGAGACGGCTCGCCCCCTCCTCCACCACCGAAGATGGAACAGGAAAACGCCCAAATACATAGCAACGGCAGAAGGAGCATGGGACAATAATATTTGAATCTTTTCATGGCATTATAATTTGAATGAAACCAACAGGAAATTATTTACCGGGATTTCCCATCTTTCCCATAAAGAGAATCGTTCCGCTTGTCCGTTCCCGAATTACAAAAACAAACGGCCGATTAAAGTTAATTGTACGGATGCCGGGCCCAACAGAGGTAACCCCGGTAGACACAGAAGTAGCAGCCGCAGCTTCGGTTCCTTCCTCATCAACTTTGATAAAGGATTTATGTAGAACCTTGCTGATAAACAGTTGCTCATAGGGATTGATGTTGGAAAAATCAGCTTCGGTTTTACTGAATGCATTTCCCATGCCCATATCTTTTAAAATACTGTTCATAGTTACGTTGTATTCCAATTGAAATTTGGGAACCTGTATTCTCGTTAGCCCTTTTGACATTTTCGAAATCCAACGATCTACATTCGAGGCAGACAGGTCTTCCTGCACAAATTGTTCGATGGATTTATGCTCATCACCGGGCATCATAAGCGTCATTGTAAATAGGCTATCGCCGTAAGGTAAATCCAGCAGGCGCACCTGATCAGATATATAAGCGGAAAAATCATTTTCCTGAGACATCATGTCTACGTTAACAGCCTCCCCTCCAAAACGAAATTCATCTTTCGTCGTATTCTCAGGATCGAAACGATATCGCCAGTTTCCTTTGAAATAAATAGCATTGATTAAATACATGACGACATTGTCCGGTATTTGTCCTTCAATAATAGCATCGATTAAACCTTCCGTATTATCACTAATCCATTGATTAATCCTGTCAACAGCTGAAGAGTTCGAAAAATCAAGGGAATCGACACGCGCTTTAAAAAAAGCTTTGCATGTCTTTGTAAATTCTTCTTGCACCAAAAACCCTTTTCGGGTCCATATTGAATTGGCCAACTTCATGTCTACTTTGGAATCGGCCGAGCTTAACAACTCAATCAGGCTGGCATAGGACTCATTTATGCTTTTCTGTCCAAGCTCCTGAACATGCAATGCCTTTTTCATTACGTTTTTCGTTTCCCCGTTTGCACCATTCATGGTCATCCCAAGGGCCATTGAAATGCTAAGCGGAGAAATAAAAATGTTCGCTTTTTTATCCGCTGCTACAGTTTGACTGAATATTTCATAGCTGAATGTATGATCTGCCTTTACAAGCTTCTTTTCGCTTGCAGTAAGTTCTCTTGATAATGTTTTGGGGGCGTTGGGATCTCCGTTATTAAATAAGTGTGAACAGGCTGTTATTCCAAGCAAACCAATTAATAGTATCGGTAGTAGTTTCTTCATAAATAGAATATACTTTTGAATTTTGAATTCACGCATGGGATTATGGTCTCATATCCAATACACTCTAAATTGGATGAATAACTATTTTCTTAATCATCTTTTCCATTGGTGGTAGCAGGATTCTCCGTTATGATTTTAGAAACAGTAAAGGGATTCCCAAAGTTATTCCATGAAAATAAGCCTTAAATTGCTTACCATAGCTTATTGAAAGAACTTTAAAAAGAAGCACCATCTTGGTCTCATCGCTACCCATTCAAGCGTTCCTGGAAGCTGCTGAATCGCTTCCCGTCATCGATGTACGTAGTCCCTCTGAATTCCAGCAGGGGCATATCCCGGGGGCGTATAACATCCCGCTGTTCACCGATAAGGAACGCGCCGAGATTGGCACGCTATACAAACAAAAGGGCCGGGATGCCGCCTTTAAACGCGGTTTGGAATTGGTGGGACCCAAGATGCGGTCTTTGGTAGAAGAATCTGATGCTATTGCCCCAAACCGCAATATACTAGTTCACTGTTGGCGAGGAGGCATGCGTAGCAGTAGCTTTGGCTGGTTGCTGAATTCGGCTGGATTTGAAATCAAAACTTTGCAGAAGGGTTATAAAGCTTTTCGGAATTTTGTCCTGGACATCTTTGCCAAAAAGCATTCAATAGCAATCCTAAGCGGCTATACCGGAAGCGGAAAAACTGAAGTCTTGCATGTTCTAGGTGAACTTGGGGAACAAGTTATTGACCTGGAAGGATTAGCTCAACATAAAGGTTCTGCATTCGGGCATCTGGGAGAACAAAGACAACCCACGGGCGAACAATTTCAAAACCGGTTGGGAATGAAACTTTTGCAAATTGATAGTGAAAAACCGGTGTGGCTAGAAGATGAGAGCCGTTTTATTGGCAAGCGCATGATTCCTAAGGATTTGTTTAAACAAATGAGAGAAGCACCGGTCTTCCGGCTTGAAGTGCCAAGGGAAGAACGGGTTGAACGCCTTGTCAAAGATTACGGCAAGTACCCCATATCCCAGTTGAAAGAATCGGTTTTGAAAATTAAAAAAAGGCTGGGCGGTCTTCGAACGCAACAGGCCATTGAGGCGTTAGAAAAGGGGAATTTATCGAAAGTAGCTGAATTTGTTTTGCACTATTACGACAAAGCCTATGATTATGGCATTAAAAAAAGGGATACGCAACAGGTCCACCGTATGTCATTCAGTAATGCCTGTCCCCGGGAAATAGCTCACATTTTAAAAAAAGAGGCCTTGATTCAGTCTATTTAACTAAGTCTTAAGAATTTATGTCTACCGGTACCTCACTATCTGATATAAAGCTCACACAATACAGCCACGGTGCAGGATGCGGCTGCAAAATCGCCCCTCGTGTACTTCAGACAATTTTAGAAAGCGACTTTGAGCTACCGTCCGATAGTCGGTTATTGGTCGGCAATGAATCTAGTGATGACGCAGCGGCTTACGATTTAGGAGATGGAACCGCTGTCATCAGCACTACTGATTTTTTTATGCCGATCGTTGACGACCCGTTCGATTTCGGCCGTATTGCTTCCGCAAATGCCATTAGCGATATCTTTGCCATGGGCGGCCGTCCGCTAGTGGCCATAAGCATATTAGGCTGGCCGGTAGACAAAATACCGGCTGAGATTGCACGTGAAGTCTTGGAAGGTAGTCGATCGATTTGCAGGGAAGCGGGAATTACCCTGGCCGGCGGACACAGTATTGACAATCCGGAACCAATATTTGGACTGGCCGTAACGGGGCAAGTACAAACAAAATATCTGAAACAAAATTCAAAAGCGCGGCCGGGGGATTACCTCTTTCTGACAAAACCTCTTGGGGTGGGTATTCTTTCTACGGCCCAGAAAAAAGGTATTCTCAAAGAAAGACACCAGGCAACCGCCCGAGACCTTATGGTACAGTTGAATAAGATCGGCAAAGAACTCGGAAAAATTGAGGCAATATCCACCATGACCGACGTAACCGGGTTTGGTTTATTGGGACACTTGCTGGAACTCTGCGAAGGTTCAGGAGTCGCCGCTGAAGTTGATTTCAACAAGGTTCCTATTTTGGATGGCCTTGGTTATTACCTGGACGCCCAAAGTACTCCAGGGGGAACTCAACGCAATTGGGCCAGTTACGGTGAGAAAATTGGTTCCCTTTCCAGCAAACAGCAAAACATTCTCTGCGATCCACAGACCAGCGGGGGATTATTGGTCGCAGTAAGGAAAGAGGGGCTGGAAATATATAGAAAGCTTACGGAACAATTTGATTTACCAGATTATACGCGTATACCTTTAGGAAGGATCATAAAAAAAACTGGTACTGATAAGGTTCTTATCACCATTTCATAAGCCGGCTAAATTTTTAACCCTCGAACTTCTGTTACAGGTAGTAGCGAATACGTATCTGGATCCCCTGAGTAACATGCAAATTAAAAATAAAAATTCAGCCCGAAAGTAATTCCCTGATAGGCTTCTCCGTCATCGTTGACAGCAATGTCCGCTTCCAAGCTAATAGCAGACTGATTGTTAAAAGGAATATCAACGCCAACCGGAAGCATGAGGGCATTCAACGTATTGTTGTTAACAAAAAGGGGCTCGTAACTAAGTCCACTGTATAAACTAAAGGAATCAAGGCATTTGCTTAGTATGCCCGAAAATTTCAACCCGATATCATTAAAAGAATAGACTCCGCCAATGACAGAAAAAGAGAGCGGATCCGTTGGCTCTCCGGCCAATTGATATTTAAGGTGACCGCCGATGTACGTATCCCTATCATCAAACAGCCCCACCTTCCCTGAAAGCGTGAGCCCCGGTTTCAAACCATAAGCTCCGCGAAATAGCAACATAAAATTATCCGATTCAGTAAAGATGACAGGTTGAATTCCCAGCTTAAACTGACCGGATCTCAATGTTCGGGCATCAGAAAAAAAACCATCCTGGGCATGACCGACCCTTGGTGTACAGATAATTGCGAAAAGCAATGCTGTAACAATGGCGACGTATTTCTTCATATGAATCTCTTTGATTATAATGTGCACCCATTAAAGGAACTCACTCTTTAATTGTTCCGGAAATCCCGAACTTGCTAACTCGAAAAAAGTTGCTTGAATGTCCATCGGCTGCTATTCGTAAATTTGGCTGCCTTACGTTCAGATATACTGGGGGTTCGTTTATTTTGATGCTCTTCTGTTTGGAAAATGCGATCTGCCAGCCCTCTTTCCATGCGTACTATTCGAGACCCCTGTCCGCGCTGGCGGGTAAAACGGATAATGCGTGCGAGCAGATAAAAAATGCCAAATACAACGAGGCCTGCTCCCAGAGTACTCAGCGGATTTTGTGAAATGTTATTCAAAATGCGGTAAAGAAAAGTAATTCCTTCATTCAGGGTGTGCATGAATTGTTCTACTGAATGTGCTCCGTATGTTTGTCTTAATGCCCCTTTTCCCATATGAGCATAATCTCTGACGAACCATATCATCTTGTTGATTTCTGACGGTGCCTTAAACAATTGTCTTAATCCATATGAAAGAGAACTGAATCCTGTTCTAATTTTCAATCCAAAAGAGCCACTTTCGACCAAAGCGAACCAACCGGCAACCAGAGCACAAAGTTTAAACCCCCACTCAATTAAATACATCAAGAAATGGTAACATAGTTTTCCAATCTTTTCCCAGTCCATTATTCCCTTTTTCTAAATTAATCTTATAATGCCCGGCATCCAGATAATAGTTAAACCCTTACAATTAGGTTTCCTATATTGGCCAGTCTATTATAAAGAACAACGTATTAGGCATTTGTTACATGATTACGAAACGAATCATACCCTGCCTGGATATCAAAGATGGTCGTACGGTAAAGGGGGTGAATTTTGAAGATCTTCGAGATGCCGGTGACCCGGTAGAACTGGCACGTCGATATTCCGAAGAAGGGGCTGACGAGTTGGTATTTCTTGATATAACAGCTACAAAAGAAAAAAGGAAAACGCTTGTAGACCTTGTTCAAAAAATTGCTCTTGAAATTAATATTCCCTTCACTGTGGGAGGCGGTATCAACAGTGTTGAACAAATAGCCGAACTTTTACATGCGGGGGCCGACAAAGTGTCCCTGAATAGTGCCATTGTACGGCATCCGGATTTGATTAATGAAGCAGCCGGTCGGTTCGGGTCCCAATGTATCGTTGCTTCAGTTGATGCCAAGCG
>JASFMR010000101.1:0-11692 GCA_050117475.1 Balneolaceae bacterium
ATGACAAAGGTTTTTATCGGGCCTTAGATTCTGAGTGGAGGATGAAGGGCGAACAGAATAATTTTGTACCGGTGCATAGCCTAATAATTGCCTCGCGAGCCAAAGGACCATCAACATTATTCCGCCCGCAATCTGAAACGCTTTCAGAATCTACAGCCTTGATCTTTTCTCCCTTTTGCATCAAGGTAAAAGGGAGACTGAGTTCGTTTTTTGTCCCTGGAAAATGACCTAACTGATTTTGCCATGATAGATTTCTCCGCTTCATCCCGAAGACATTCGGGATTCCGGTCGAAATGAAGTCGGCGGGTTGGCTGATGGAAACTATTCTTCGGCACCAGGTTTTTCTGGTTGATAAGTAATGAAACTGTCATCGGAGGAAGTGGGCGTCCACGACCGCGGCGATCTCCCACTTTATTTCTAAATAACATTAGGAGATTGCCGCGCTCCATTCTCTTCGTTCATTCCGCTTGCGCTGATACGGTTCTTGTATAAGTTTCAAATGCTTATAGCTGCATAAAATGATACTACTCTTTCGGCAGGTCATTACCGCGGGGCACAAATGCCTGAATGTCCGTAATTTCACGTCCCAGGATAAGCCCGTGTATATCATAAGTGCCTTCATAGGTATTGACCGACTCCAAGTTCATAACGTGATGAATAACCCGGTAGTCGCCCGTGATACCGTTGGCCCCATGCATGTCGCGGGCAATGCGTGCAATCTTTAGGGCCGTTCCGCAGTTATTTCGCTTTGCAAGTGACACCATCGAATGATGGGCACGTCCTTCATCTTTCAGTTTGCCAAGCCGCCAGGCCAGCAGTTGCATTTGTGTGATGTCGGTAAGCATGTTGGCCAGCTTGGTTTGCGGCAGTTGATTGGCACCTATCGGGTAGCCAAACTGCTTGCGTTCCAATACATACTGACGCGCTTTTTGATAGCAGAACTCAGCGGCGCCCACCGTACCCCAGGCAATGCCGTAGCGGGCGCTGTTTAAACAGGTGAAGGGGCCCTTTAATCCCTTTATATCAGGAAAGACATTTTCCTCAGGAACAAATACATCTTCAAATACCAATTCACCGGTTTCTGAAGCGCGTAATGACATCTTGTATTTTGTGGCCGGTGCACTGAAGCCATCCATATCTTTTTCGACTAAAAAACCGCGAATTACGCCTTCATCACCTTTATTTTCTTTTGCCTTGGCCCAAACCACTGCCACATCGGCTATGGGGGAATTGGTGATCCACATTTTTGCTCCGTTAAGGATCCAGCCGCCGTCTGTCTTAACTGCTGTAGTAGTCATTGATCCCGGGTCTGAGCCGTGGTCCGGTTCGGTAAGCCCAAAGCAGCCGATCATCTCACCGCTTGCCAGTGGGGGGAGAAAGCGTTCCTTTTGTTCTTCGGTTCCGAATTCGTTAATCGGCAGCATCACCAGGGATGACTGAACAGACATGAATGAGCGGTAACCGGAATCCACCCGTTCTACTTCGCGTGCAATGAGTCCGTACGCTGTTTGGCTGGCGCCCGAGCCGCCGTACTTGGGATCCAGGTAAGATCCCAGGAGTCCGAGTTCGCCCATCTCTTTAGCTATTTCTGGGTCAAAATGTTCCTTTTGGTTGCCTTCGAGTGCCCGCGGTTCCAGTTTGCTTTGAGCATAGTCACGAGCCGTTTCCATGATCATCCGATCATCTTCATTGAGTTCGGATTCAAAAAGAAAAGGATCATTGATATTGAAGCTGTTTTGAGACATAAATAAATGATATTCTTTGCTTATTTGCTTTTGATGCTAAGGTAAGCGGTTGGGGGATAAAATTAAAACGGAATACAGAACTAAGGGCTCACGATGAGAATTCCTTCTGACTCCTGATTTCTTAACGTTATCTCTATCCCCAGAATTCTTTCTTAAGTTCTCGGGAGATTATCATGCGTTGGACTTCCGAAGTGCCTTCGCCAATAGTCATAAGCTTAGCATCCCGCATGAAACGCTCAACGTGATACTCCTTGATGTATCCGTAGCCCCCATGAATTTGGACGGCCTCATCTGCAGCACGAACGGATAATTCTGAAGCGAATAGCTTTCCCATTGAAGCTTCTTTTGTAAAAGGTTTTCCCTGGTCCTTGAGCCAAGCTGCACGATGAACCAGGAATCGGGCTGCATCAAGTTCGGTGGCCATATTGGCTAATTTGGTTTCTATGGCCTGGAAGTTGCCAATGGGAGATCCAAACTGCTTGCGTTCGCCGGCATATTTCATGGATTCTTCCAGGGCTCCCCGGGCAATACCTACCGAGAGGGCACCGATCCCGATGCGTCCGCCGTCAAGTACTTTCATAGTGTCAATAAATCCCTGTCCCAGCTCCCCGAGCAGATTTTCTTCGGGCACTTCGACATTTTCGAAGTAGACTTCCGTGGTGTCACTGGAATTCATGCCCAGTTTCTCCATCTTATTCCCAGGTTCAACGCCGTCCCATTCTCGTTCTACAATAAATGCACTGATACCTTTCGTGCCTTTTTCGGGATCGGTTTTAGCGAGTACGACATAGATTCCGCCGACAGAGCCCTGGGTGATAAAGATTTTGGAACCATTTAAAATCCATTTGTCTCCCTTTTTTACAGCGGTTGTATTCATGCCGGATGCGTCACTGCCTGATCCGGGTTCAGTGAGGCACCAGGCCCCCAGCTTTTCTCCTTTAGCCAATGGAGTCAAATACTTTATTTTTTGCTCCCCATTTCCAGCCAAAGCTATATGTCCAGAAGCCAGTGAGGTATGTGAAGCGACAGTGAGAGCCAGTGAGGCATCCCAGCGAGCAATCTCCTCAATGGCCAGGCAAAAACTCACATGCCCTACGCCGCCACCTCCATATTTTTCAGGGTGAACCATCCCCATAAATCCCTGTTGGGCCAATTTTTTTACAATGTCATGCGGAAATTTTTTCGAAGCGTCTCTTTCTTTAACGCCCGGGGCTACATGGCGCTCTGTGAAATCTTTTACGCTGTCTCTGATAAGCTGTTGTTCTTCTGATAATGAAAAGCTTAACTCGGAGGATTGTTGTATTACATCAGTGCTCATAAAATCGATATAAAGGTTGCAATTATTCTGTCATAAGATAAAAATTTTTGCACAAAACATTTTCATTTAAGATTGAATAAATCATTAAAATGCCATTTAAAAATATGATGATCTAAAGCACAGAACAGCTGTTTAAGTGTGCAGTGAAGTCGCTATTTATATAGAAGGGTATAAAACGCTTCCTCCAAAAAGCCCTAAGCGACATTGATGTTGAGATTGAGAAATTGGATAGGAAGGTGTTAGGGTTAAAGCAGAAGGGTATAAAACTTGGAAAAAAGTGGAGCTTATTGGGAAAAGCCAAAAAATAACCATAGCAACAAAGCCTGCTACAGGTAAATAACAAATAATGTTTAAGAATCCGGGCCGCCTGAATAGGGCGGCCTTTTAATTTTTTTGAGTGGTATACACAAATATTAGATGCCGGTTAGCCGAAGTTCCAGTTTACGCCACGGCCTATTTCGGGATCCGGGTAGTTCCAGTCCACGGCCCCCTGGTCGCAGGCATACATGCAGGTGCCGCATTCAATGCAGTCTTCAACCTGGAAGTGTACCTTTCCTTCTTCATCCATCGTATAGCAATTAGCGGGACAAACGTAGGTGGTGCACTTGTGTGGACAGACGGAGTTACAAATATCTGTATCAACTCGAATATGTGGTTTGATTTCCGATTTTGCCTGGTTCCGATAGCTTACCAGGCCCAGTCGTTCTGTAAGTTTTAGTAGTTTCATAATGAATTGCTTTTTACCTCACCTCATGTCATTCTGAATTTGTTTCTGAATCTCGGTTTATTAATGGCCCATAAGGATTAAATAAATGTCAGGATGCATATGAGATTTAGAATTATTTTTAAAGTGATTTCGCTCCTTTAAATCCTAATTTCATTAAATCCCAGTAGGACGAGTGTTTCTTGATTGAATCGGACAGCAGTTCACGGGATTTCTTCGTGGGCTCATTATCAATAGTGAAAAACTTTCTTCCGAAATCGCAAATCAAATTGGGGACCTCCTTAAACATCTGGGGACTGTGTAACATATGAACGGCATCTTGGAAGTTGTTGATATCTTTCATCACGTAGCTGTCTTCCAGCGCCTGCCGGTATTCTTTTAATGTTTGGCTGGAAAAATCACCTTTCTCTTTGGCTTTAACGATGGTTTCGGCTCCCAGGATTCCGGAGCGCATGGCATAATCCATTCCTTGTATCGCTTTACCGGCATTCATCAGCAAGTTGGCCGCTTCTCCACACAACAAAAGCCCGTCCTTATAGAGTTCCCTGGGCATTACCCGTTTATCGCCCGAGGAAACAACATGGGCAGAATATTCGATTACTTCGCCGCCCTGTATCATATCCTGAACTACCGGGTGTTCTTTGAAGTGATTCAAAATATCGTGTGGACTCTTTTCCTTTTCCCGCATATCCTTAATACCGGCGACCAGTCCCAGCGAGATGGTATCACGGTTGGTGTAAAGGAATCCTCCGCCTTCGACGCCATCGGTTGCATATCCCAGAAACTCATTCGACATTCCGCTGAGCCCATTCAACTGAAAGCGATCTTCAAGGACTTTCTGGTCATATCGAATGACCTCTTTGATGCCGGTCAACATATGGTCGGCGGGCACATAATCATCCTGCAGGCCGACTTGGCGGGTAAGTAAATTATTGACCCCCTCAGACAGAATGACGCTGTCGGCGTGAAACTTCTCTTCACCGGTTCGGATTCCCACCGCTTTGCCGTCTTCCATGAGCACTTCATCCACCTTGATATTTGTGGCAATGAAGGATTCCATAGCGTAGTCGCTGTTGTCGATAGCTTCCTGGACTTTATTGGCCAGCCAGCGGTCAAACTTTGAGCGGAGCACCACTACTCCGGTGTATGGCGTCTCGTTGAAATGGGATGATTTAAAATCAATCGAAAAAGTTGACTGATCATCCATGAATGTCAGCCGGCGGTGATTAATAAAGCGTTCCCAGCCTCCATCTTCTTCTTTCCAGTATTCAGGTACCAGTTTCGCAAGATCGCTGCCCCACAGTACCCCCCCGGAAACGTTTTTTGCACCGGCGAATTCACCTTTTTCGATGAGGAGAAATTTCATGTTGTTGCGAGCCAGGATCATTGCTGCCGCAAGTCCTGCAATGCCGGCTCCTACAATTATACAGTCAAATTTTTCATCCATAGTCTTTTAACTGGCAATTAAATTTTTTCCAACTAAGCCAACTGCCTACCGCACTCCCAAAAAATTGGCGGGAGAGCAGTAGGCAAGTATTAATTGAAATTAAAATTAAAACCTACGATTTAATCTTTTTGATTTCCTCAATAAACGGCGGTAGCACTTTATAAAGATCCCCGACAATGCCGTAGTCCGCAATATCAAAAATGGGAGCGTCAGGGTCTTTGTTGATTGCTACAATCACTTTACTGTTCGACATTCCGGCAACGTGCTGGATGGCACCGGAAATACCGATAGCAATGTATAATTGAGGCGACACCACTTTACCTGTCTGACCAATTTGCAGGCTCGGATCCATTACACCCGCTTCAGTCAATGCGCGAGAGGCACCCACACCGGCATTGAGTAGCGAGGCCAACTCGTGGATAAGCTTCTGTCCCTCTTCATCTTTAGCACCCCGGCCTGCCGAAACAATAACTTCAGCCTCCGAGAGATCAATTTTATCGCCTGTGGAGCCGATAATTTCTCGAAGAGTAGCTTTAACGTTGCTTTCATCAGCACTAAAATCAATGGCTACTACTTCACTATCTGCTTTAGACTCCTCCAAGTCATAAGAACCCGAACGGACTGAAACGAAGATCTTTTCTCCCGAGGCTTCGTTCTTGGATAAAATCTTTGCCGCCATGACCGGCCGTTTGGCTTCGATCCCATCGTCAGTCAATTCAAATTCGGATACATCTGAAAGTACAGCCGCCTCATGCCGTGCCGCCAAAGCTCCGAGAATGTCTTTGGTGCTTTCGGTAGAAGCAAAAGCGAAAATGTAGGGATCAGCTTTTTCCATCACTTCTGAGAGTGCATCGAGCAGTGGAGTATTCAGATGAGTTTTGAAAACGGGATCCTCAACGGTATAGATTTTCGAGGGTCCGTAAGCTTTAACCTGGTCAACGTAGTTAGCCGGTTCAGTATCAATGATAACGGCCTCTACTGAGTGACCGTGTTTTTCGGCTTGCTTTCGGAGGTGGGATAAAACTTCCAGTGATGAACGCTTAATCTTACCGTCGCTGATGGCAATGTGAGTTAGTAGGTTGCTCATATTCTTGGCTAATAATTTATATTTTGGCTATTTCTGAAATATCAATTTACAGTGCTTGGCATACACGAGAAAGCCTCAGATTACATTTGCTTCTTCATCGAGGAGGTGAGCTACTTTTTGTGCGAGCTCTTCGGCCTCACCTTCAAATTTCTGTCCCGGTTCGCGTTCCGGCTTCTCCATGTATCCCGTCACTTTGGTCATGGGGCTGAGGCTGTCTTCATCAATACCGAGTGCGCTAAGTTCTACGGCATCCATCGGTTTACGTTTGGATTGCATAATTCCCTTGAGGCTGGGGATACGTGGCTCATTCATATCATTAGAGCAGGTTACCAGGCAGGGGGAGGGTAGCTCAATCATCTCTTGCCCCGAGTCACCCTGGCGTTTTACGATCATATTTCCGTTTTCAATTTCAAGTCCCACGGCATTCGTGGCATAAGGGAGGGCCAGGTGTTCGGCAAGCATGCCGCCGGTGAGTCCGGCATCAGTATCCTGAGACTGCTTCCCGCAGGAGATAACATCATACTCTTTGTCCTTAAAGAAAGCAGCCAGTATTTTGGCATAGGTGGCAGAATCATAGGTTTCATCACCGCCTGTCTGGATGAGGGTAGCTTTATCTGCTCCCATGGCCAGGGCTTTGCGGATCGTTTCCTTAGCTTTATCAGGACCCACAAGCACAACTTCTACTTCGCCGCCGTGTTTTTCGGTTAATACCAGCGCCTCTTCGACAGCCGAAGCGTCATAGGCATTCAGAACCATGCGATCCGTGTCCTGGATAAGGTTCCCGTCTTTAATCTGTATAGGGGCATTCACATCCGGAACCTGCTTAATACAAACGTAAAATTTCATATGATGAAAATATTTTCAGTTAGAATGGAAATAATTTTTATTCTCAGGCGAAGAATATACAAAACCTGAGATAAAATATTCAGTGCAGCGTGGGTATTTACTCTGAAAAATAAGTAACAATCGGCAGGCTGAGACTATTAGTCAATGAACAAAGAATCATTGGTGAGCTCGGTCGACTGCCTGGGACACATAAAAACCCTTTCTATTATGGACGTGAAGACATCGCTAAACGCGCAAAGGCTGACTTATTTTGCGTATTCCAATTCTCGTTACTGTAATTTTCGATACTCTGATAAGTGGCTTTGATCGATTTGGGAAAGCAGGTTAAAGGCTTCGAGCCGCACTTGTGGATCCGCATCTTCAAAAATGGAGACCAGTTCACGGTATTTGGCATTAAAGAAAATGTCGAATAATAAATTATTGGAAGTGCTGCGTTGCGCCTCCTGGATGTTTGTCAAAGCCGCAATCACCTGCTGCCGACTTTGTTCCGGGTTATCGATAAAGGTGTCGAGTCCCAGCCGGTGATACTGGTAAATAGCTGTTCGGTATAATTCATAATTGGTACTTAACAAGTCCGCAACAAGCTGGGCCCGGTTCCGCCTGTTGTTTCCGGTGCGAGACCACCCGGAAGAAGAGGCCGTTTGGGCAAGGGAGACAACATTCTGGGCATCTGAAAAATAAGGGGTGCCGCCCAACCTTTCGAAGCTGTCAAAATCATATCCCAAAATAACATAAGCGTAAAAATCGATTACACTGGTAAGGTCGTCGAATTGTAGGTCATCGTGAACCAGTGAACGGTTTGGGGTATAATTAAAGGTCCAGTTTTCATCATTAAAAAAGAAGAGCGCCGTTTCCTGGATACTGTTATAAATGGGACGGCGCGAGCGTATTACAAGCTGGGCTTCGAAATTGAAATTATCGTCTACACTCATCAACGTGATTTGAATGTCAACTCCAATGCGTTCCTCTTTTCTGAAGTTGGGGGTAACCCAGTCATACTCATTTATATAGGTCTCAAGCTGTTGGGCCAGGTTATCGAGGAAATTCAGTGAAGTCCTGTTAATCTGGCTCCGGTCCACTGTGACGTTAGCATCAATTTCTTGTCCCATTACAGAGCTAAAAGAAAGGATCAGGATTACCGGAATGATGGCTCCTTTTGCACAAAAACGATAAAAACAAGAAATATTCATTATGATTTTATAGTTTAACGAAAATTCAATCATCAGAGAGTATATGATACGAAAGCTATTGCAATCTCACAGGAAGATCTTAGCATTGCTGTGTCTGAGTTCCTCATTGGCCTTTCTTAACGTTTGCCATGTTCAAGCCCAGGCGGTTATGGGGGCCCGTGAATTGGCATTGGGGCAGGCAACAACTGCATTAGAGGGTACGCACTGGTCGGTATTTTCCAACCCGGCCATGATGTCTGGCGACAAACCCTCGGTCTCCTTCTACGCCGTTCGATATTTTGGGTTCGCCGAGATTACCGACTATGCTGCCGCTGTGGTTGTTCCCACCCAGATAGGGGTGTTGGGCGCCGGGGCGCACCGTTACGGGTTCAATCTTTTTAACAAAAGTCGCATCAGGGTGGGATATAAAAACTCCTATGAGGGATTTCATTTTGGAGCTGTTCTAAATTACAGTCACGTTGCCCAGGGTGGGGGATACGGTTCAGCAGGAGCCTTCGGTTTAGATGTCGGTTTAGCTGCCAGCATCATCCAGGGGTTGTGGATTGGAGCCAAAGCGACAAACATCAACCAGCCCGAATACGGATCACTCAACGACGAAAAATTGCCCCGCGACCTGAGTGTCGGACTCTCATATCATCTTTCAAATGTTGCCCTATTTACGGCGGATGTCGTAAAAGACGTGGATTTCCCCATTTCCTACCGGGGCGGCATCGAAGTAAAAGTGATTGGGACATTGATGGGAAGAGCCGGGGTGACAACAAAGCCGCAGACATTTTCGGCCGGCTTTGGCTATCACGGCAAATTCTGGGGAATTAATGTCGCAGTGCAACGACATGAGAACCGGGTTTTGGGATACAGTCCCGCCATTGATTTAAATATCAGCTGGTGATGAGAACAAGCTCTTATTTTATAATGATATTAGTGTATTTTGTGCCGATGATTGCTATTGCTCAGCAGCAAGACACCACGCAATCTGAGGTGCAGGAAGATCTGGAACAGGCCCTGGAGGTATTCGATCCCCAAAATATTGAAGTCAATACTGAACAGTTGACACAATACCTGCAGGAGCTTGCAGCTCACCCGGTCAACATCAATGATGCCGGTACAAATACTCTTTTGAAGGTGCCGGGCTTTTCTATTCGGACGGCAAAAGCCGTCATACAGTATCGTTCAGAAGAAAAACCATTTGAGTCGGTTGGCGAACTTACGGAGGTTCCGGGGATTGGGAGGGTGACCCTGGAAGAAGCAAAACCCTATATTACGGTGGGACGCGGCCTGGATTTGGGAAAAACACTGTATACGGATCCCGCATACTGGACCAGCGAAGGGCACCTTCAGGCGTTTTCGCGCTATCAACAGGATCTGCAGAAAGCAAAAGGGTACGAAGAGGCGCCCCAGGACGGTGGATATGCGGGAAGCAGGATTAAATACTATCAGCGGCTCGGATACCGGAGTGACCACCTCTCGTTGAATATAACCCAGCAGAAGGATGCCGGGGAACAGCTCATTGCCCCCAATAAATTCGATCATCAGTCCTATCATGCTGCCATTCGGGATAACGGGAAATTACAGATGCTGGTGGGCGGTGATTACAGTCTCTCGTTCGGGCAGGGGATGGTGCTTTGGAGCGGGGCGTCTTTTGGCAAGGGAAGCGATGTCATCAATACGGTAAATAGGAATGGCCACGGCATTCATCCATATACTTCGGCACAGGAGACGAATTATTACCGGGGCGCGGCATTTACCTATGGAGGGAAGCTACAATTGACAGGATTTTATTCCCATCGCCCGCGTAGTGCAAGTATCATAAGTGAGGATACAACCCGTTTCCCGGGAACGGACGGTTATCACCGTACAGATACAGAGATCAGGCAGAAGGATGATCTCAACCAAACACTGTACGGGGGACATGTACAAATGGAGTTGCCGTTTGGCATCGTGGGAGTTACCGGTTATAAAACAATTTTTGATAAATACATTTCGGCTAACAATCGGACGTACGCCCGATATGATTTTGAAGGAAGATCAAATTCAGCATACGGCCTGGACTATAGCTTCTTATTCGGCCCCGCCATGGTATTTGGAGAAATAGGCCGGAGCGGGAATGGCGGAATGGGTTTCATTTCGGGTTTGGAAAGTGCGATTGGGAAAAATACCGAAATGACCGCCGCCTATCGCAAATACCAAAAGAAATTCCAGTCTATCTTGGGCAACGGCTTTGGGGAAGGGTCCGGGAATCCCAAAAATGAAAATGGAGTTTACCTGGGGATCCGTCACACTTTTAATGAGCGGATTAGCGCGAGCGCTTACCTGGACCAGTATCGATTCCCCGGTGCTCGATTTGGTACCCATCAGCCAACCCAGGGTTACGATTGGCTGGGTAAACTGGAGTTTAAACTGGCTGCCGGCCTGGATTTTTACCTGCAGTTCCGAAGCAAGACAGAAGAGGAGGAGTTTGAGACGACCGATGCATTTGGAAGGAAACTGCAAAAGTTGGGAGAGGCCAAAAGGAATAGCCTTCGAGCGAATGTGAAGTATTGGGTGAATCCGAAAGTACGAATCCGGACTCGAGGGGAGCTCGTTCGCAATAAACAAGCCGGCGAAGATACCGAACTCGGTTACCTGGTGTACCAGGGATTGCGGCTGTTGGTACAAGACAACCTCCGTATTGATGCTCGCTTGGCCATGTTTGACACTGAAAGTTATGCAACGCGGGTGTATGAATTTGAAAACGATTTACTTTACGTATTTGCCAGCCAGGCGCTCTACGGCAGGGGACAGCGGATGTATGCGTTAGTGAATTACGAACCCTTCGATTTTCTCGAGCTGTGGGGAAAATTTGGAATCACAATGTATGAAGATCGCCAAGTCATTGGCAGTGGATTGGATGAGATCAGGGGAGACCACCGAAGCGAAGTCGGAGTGGAGGCGAGGATAAAATTTTAGCAACGCCGGTTGTGACCGGTTCCAAAACCATACCCCGCAGTCACGAAGCTCCGGACTTGCGACAGTGTCACAAAGAGGAATCTTATGAAATAAAAGACGGATGACCGATGACGGTCGACGGTTTTCTTATTTTATTAAATCACTCATCATTCTCCCTTAACAAAGGGAGCCTCGTTTTTACCGGGCACCAACCAAGAACCGTGTCATTTCGACCGGAATCCCGAATGTCTTCGGGATGAAGCGGAGAAATCTATCATGGCAAAATCATTTAGGTCATTTTTCTGGGACAAAAAACGAACTCAGTCTCCCTTTTACCTTGATGCAAAAGGGAGAAAAGATCAAGGCTGTAGATTCTGAAAGCGTTTCGGATTGCGGGCGGAATAATGTTG
>JASFMR010000102.1:0-11659 GCA_050117475.1 Balneolaceae bacterium
TACCGACTGGAAAACCGGCAATGAAATAGAAACCGGACAGCAATTTTTGGGAGTCATCATGGGTGACCATACCAAAACGGCTATAAATTGTGTGATCAATTCCGGCAGCATCTTTGGGGTAAACTGCAATATTTTATCTCGGGATTTTCCTCCCAAATATGTGGAATCATTTAGCTGGGTAGGCTCGAATGTCATTCAAAGATACAATCTGGAAAAAGCATATGAGGCGATGGAGAAAATGATGGCACGCCGCCATGTCTCTTTCACGGAACCCTATGCAAAGTTAATGAAGGGCATCTTCGAAAAAAGCCGATAAAATAAATATTGCTGATATTGCTGTTCCATCGTGATAAAAGACCGTTATCCGGCCCAAGAGGGAAGAACCCCCACTTTAACTCCGAACACATAGCTTATCAGGGAAAAGGCAAAAATTGTCAGAAGGATGATAAATGTAAAATTTAACCAGAGACCGGCTTTTGACATTTCGGGGATAGTTATTTTTCCGCTTCCGTAGACAATCGCATTAGGAGGAGTAGCCACCGGCAGCATAAACGCGCAACTAGCCCCCAAGGCTGCGGGAACAGCCAGCATGAGGGGATTTTCTCCCAGACCTATGGCTACTGAAGCCAGTATTGGAAGAAAAGCGGCAGTAGTTGCGGTGTTACTTGTCATTTCCGTCAGAAAGACGATCAACAAAACTACCAGTCCCACCAAGAGCAGTATGGGCCATCCGCCAATAACGCTTACCCCCTGCCCGATCCATTTAGCCAGCCCCGTACTGCTAATTGCCGAAGCGAGGCTTAACCCGCCGCCAAACAAGATTAGTACTCCCCAAGGCAACTTTTTTGTATCGGACCATGAAAGGATAAATTCCCCCTGCTTTAGGTTAGAAGGAATGATAAAAAGAACAACAGCTGCACCGATCGCAATTCCAGCATCCGTCAGCCCCGGTATCATGGAGGTCAATAGCGGACGAAATATCCATAGCGCTGCGGTGCAACAAAAAACGACAGCTACTTTCTTTTCCTGACTGCTGATCGGTCCCAATTCGGCCAATTCTTTTTCGATAAGCTCTCTTCCACCCGGCAAGTGTTTCAGTTTTATAGGATAAATCACTTTTGTCAGCAGCCAATACATCAATGGAAGCGATACCAGCATTAATGGCACTCCAACCATCATCCATTGCGTAAATCCAATTTCAAAACCATAATTTTCCTTCATAAATCCCGCCAAAAGAGCATTTGGAGGCGTTCCAATCAACGTTCCCATCCCTCCGATGTTACAGGCATAAGCAATGCTCAGAACCAGTACTATTTCAAAATTAACTTTATCGGAAGTATCTTTTTGGTTCGAGACCAAGTTAAGTATTGATAATCCGATAGGGAGCATCATTAATGCTGTGGCGGTATTGCTCACCCACATGCTGATAAAAGCCGATGAAATAATAAATCCTAAGATGATAGAAGAAGGTTTTACGCCAACAAAACTAACGATATTCAGGGCAATTCGTCGGTGCAAGTCCCAACGCTCCATGGCCAGGGCAATGACAAATCCTCCCATAAACAGAAAAATGAGTGGGTTGGCGTAAGGCGCCGTAGCTTTATCAATATCTACAATACCTAATACCGGCATTAACACAATCGGTAGCAGAGCCGTAGCTGCGATGGGGAGGGTCTCGGTAATCCACCAAACGCCCATCAAAGTAGCAACGGCTGCAACATGCCATGCGGGCAGGGGCAGGCCGGTAGGAGGAGGGATAGCTATTAAAATCCCAAACAGGATGATTCCCAAGGAAAATCCGATTTTCTTTCGCAAGCTTATAACTGATTTAGACATACGATCACTTATTTTTTGTGATTACTTAGCCTGCTGATCTAAGGCCAGAGCCGCTGCTCCCAGTATAGCGATATGTTTTTGATCTGAAATTTTAATCTCAAGCTTTTCAAGACTTTTGGGAAAACCAAAATCCTGTATTTCTTTCATCATAGCATCTTTAAACAAAGGATAGGCCTGACTGATGGAACCCCCTAAAATTATTATCTCCGGATCATACATATACAGGATTGTCTTCATTGCCATGCCCACATGATGGCCAAATTTTTTATAAGCTTCCAGCGCCTCTTCTTTACCGGCTTTTGCCTGCTCATAAACGACGGTCCCATCCTTGTCATACGCTCTTTCGAAAAATTGTCCCGATGTATAATGTTCCATGATAGAGCCTTTATAGGGGACCATCCCGATTTCACCGGCCCCGCAGTTTGGTCCGGAGTACAATCGCCCATCCAACACAACACCGCTTCCCATTCCAGAGCCAATAGTTACGCCTATTACGGAGTTATAGCCCTTCGCTTTGCCAAAGTATTTTTCACCAATCGCAAAACAGTTGGCATCATTGTTTATATAAACAGGAATATCGAATTCATCTTCTAATATCTCTTTAAGATGCACCTCCTTCCATGATGGGATATTCACCACATCATAGACGATCCCTTTTTCTACATCTACAACACTCGGAACCCCAACGCCGATGCTTTCGGTATGAACGGTTAAAATTTCATCAATGCAATCGATAATCTGCGCAATGATAGGGTCCACGCCTCCCGAATGGTCGATGGCAACCGTTTTAATAGTTTGAAGCTGCTCATCTTCAACCAAACCGGCACGGAGATTTGTAGCTCCCATGTCGACACCAATCAAATTTGTCTTAGCCAATACTGTTCCTCGCAGTTTTTAGCGTTAACCTTCTGATATCCGCGAGCTCCCAAGACTGGAGCCCATTATTTTATATTTAATTATTTTGCGGGCTGTTGCTCCTGTTCCAAAAAATAGATCAAATAGGGAATATTATAAGCATGAGTCCAGCCAAAGACACGCATACCACCGGTAATGGCCCAAATAGGTTTGTCTCCCCGCTGCTCGAAGCGGTCTGCTTTGGCCGGTAGATTGCTGGTATTATCTAATGCATCTTCCAACGATTTCTGTGTTGCATAACTGTCAAAAGATTTAGGTAAGGCATCAGTTCTCAAGACTTGCGCGCGATGCAATGCTTCATCGAAGAAACTTCGCTCATGCGTATATTTATAACCAAGAATTAAACCGTGGATGCTTGAAAGATATGATTCATACGAGTGATCCAGGGGCGGCACATCCCGCAGACGACGAGCATTTTCAACGATGGCCGCTTTTACATCGGGATGGTCCCCCATGTTTGTCAGATATAAGTCGAGCCCTTGCGAGGCATACACTTGCGAATAACCATAGCGATGAATGACCAATCCACCTCCCTGCGGCTGTTGCAATCGCAGCATCTTTTTAACTCGTTTGTTAAGCTCTTCTTTGTAGGCTTCTTTTTTAGTAGCATCATATACCCAATCCAGGTTCCAGACCGAGAGATATAATCTTCGACCGGTAGTGCCATGTTTTCCCCACGGCCGACGCAAATACAAGTTGACGGCATCTTTAGCTACATCCAGTGCACGATGATCTCCCGTCAAATAATAGCTGTTAACCCATCCCGGAACCCACACATGTGCGCTCAACATCGCAATCCAATGCTGGGTCGCGTGTCGACGTCCCATGCCCAAATAAGGCGTTGCCGGTGGCTCTTTGGTAGATTTCCAATAATCCAGCGCTGAATTGGAATTTCCGATATAATGCGGACCGCGAGGCCAGTGCACCTGACCAACATCCATAGTATGACGACTTGCCGCCTGAGCCTGTAAGTAAGTATCACGATTACCGGTGCGGACAAACTCCAGCCACCACATATAATCCTGGGCCGGTTCATTTTCGCTCCAGGTATACCACTCATCATTAAAGAAATAAGCCGGCATATCTCCATAGTCAAACATCCCATACCATGGCTCCCAGTTCTGGTTAAAAAGCATCCATTTGTATTTATAGGTCAAGCCACGTTCAAATTCCTGGTGGTCATTATCAGCCGTGGCGATAAGTCCATATACCTTGCTGTCGGCATACCATTGGGGATTCGCATGTGCCACGGGCGGATCCAAAAAGTAGTTCATCGTATTTTCAATATCACTTCTGGACAAGCCGGAATTGTGAAAATTATAGACCAATTCGGTGGTCTTCGCCAAACCCGGAGCAAAATTATCCAACATGCCCTCGGTAATTTTGTCGTTGTAACGTGCAAAGCTCATCGGCTCCACATTTGGGGACCAGCCATAGGCGTGCATCAAGCTATCTTTCGAATCCAAAGCAATTTCCTTCGGATATTCCTGGAAAAAATTGCGAATCCCTACACTGATACCACGTTTATCACTACTCACATCCATCCAGCCATCAGCCTTTTGACTTTCTGCTCGTTGATTCCCATTCACCGAGACCGAGGCTTTATAACCATTAATTCGTTTTTCAACTGATGAATTGGGGAGGGGGGGCATTCGAGTGGGATCAGGCCCGGTCTGCAGTACAGCCAGCTTTTGCTTACCATTAACGGTCGTTTCAAAATATTTTTGGGATCCTGTTTCCCACCAATTTCCACTTCGGTAGGATGTTATATAATGAAGCGGGCCTTTCAGATTATACTTTAAATTCAACCCTGTTTGAGCGATGCGGTCATTAGGCTTCGTCCATCCCGGATCATGAATCGCCTCGAGGGAATCCTCATCGATAATCGTGGTATCAGCCGTGGTGGCTATAAGAGCATGCTCTCCGACTACCGGCTTATGCTTATCGGGAACACCGGTGTAAACCAACGTATTCAGAACACGAACAAACGACTTGCCGGCATAAACGTGAATACGCATCACAAATGGAGCATCATTATTATCTTCGCGAGAATAGTGGTAGATTCCCTCCACGCGCAGAATAACGTGTAGCGGTCCAGATCCTCGTTCTTCTGTCATATATGTAACCTCCGCCTTGGAAGGGTCAATTCCATTATCATCCAAAATATCGAGAAATGCTCCTCTGCCATTTCCCGGAGAATGGGCTATCACATCCTGGTCATCAAAACCATCCCCCCCCTGATCCAGCTGAACATCATCCAAAAAACCACCCGGGCCGTTGTGAATTTTAAACTTCAACTTTCCGGTGTTCACTTGTACCGAACCAAAGCGGATCCACTGGTTAATAACAGTAATCTTATCCCCGGTAATGGGTGCACGACGTACATCCGGACCGTATTCGACCGTATATTTACCTTCCCCGTTGGCGAATATAAAAACCCAGATCCATTTTACGCTATGATCAGCCGGCTCCCAAGTAGTCACTTGCGTAATTTGGGAAGGTATTTCATTCCCTTTACTGTCCAGAACCCTAACGTGATCCGGTGAGTCAAGTGCTCCTTTGGGGAATGGTAAGCCAAAAGTTAAGGGAGCCCCCACCTGGGATTTTTCAACTGAGATAGGTATATGACCGGGGCCGGCTGCCATTACTTTGGCCGGTGCAAGTATTATTGTAACTAAAATAACCGAGAGCCATATGGTCAATCTAAAATTTACGGGAGTAAAATGCCGAACGTTTGATTTTCGAGCCACTAAACCAGCCATACCATGATCTTTAGAATTCATATAATAACCACCGATAAACATTTTAAGCAATGCAATTTATTTTCTGGACAGTGTGATTTCATTACCCAGAGTTTCAGAATTAAACTTTTTCCTTTTGGCCCATACTGATGGTCTTGTTTGTAATAATTGGACGCGCCCAAATCCCAATACTTAGGATGTATCCCATCGTGAGATATAAAAAGAACATCCCGAAACGAAGCTCGACCAAGTCGCCCAACCAACCGACAATCAACGGTACAATTGCCCCACCAATAATGCCGGTGACAAGAATTCCTGAAAATGATCCATGATGCTCTTCCACAGAATTCAATGCCAGTGAGAAGATGACTGGGTACATAACAGAGGCAAAAAACCCAACCAGTGGAAAAGCAATCAGGGCCACTTCTCCATTTCCAAAGAGAGCGATGCTTAAAGAGATAATGGCCAAAGAAGTAAATCCGATAAGTACATATCGGCTGTCCAATACTTTCAATAAAAATAACCCGAGGACTCCACCGGCGGTCATAAATCCCCAAAAACGTGATACTGCCGTTGCTCCGGTCGTCTGAGGATCATAGCCATGATAGGTCGACAAAAACTGGGATATCCAATTGGCTACACCCTGTTCCGTTCCCACATAGCAGAAAATCCCCAGGAAAAACAGGATGACAATCGGATTTTTCAGTAGTTCCATATGGGTTTGAAGAGCTCCTACCTCTTCCTCTTCGCTTAGTTCTACTTTTGGAAAACGAGAGAACGCAATAACGACAATCATGATCAGGCAGATTATTGTGAACAGCCAATACAAGGAAATCCAAGGCAGGTTTTCGGGAACGATACCGGCCAGGGTTGATAGAATGGGGCCGCTCGGTTGTTCTGTACCCTGCAAATTAAGTACTAGATAAGAGTACACCATTGGACTTAAGAATGAGGCCAATCCAAAAATGAGTTGCGCCAGGTTTGAGTTAAAAGCGAAATGTTCTTCCCCGCCGGATACCCTCAGTAAGGGATTGATTACTACCTGAAGCATGGCCATTCCCGAACCGATAAGAAAAAGCGATCCCACAGCGGTCAGATAATTTGGGAATAATGCCAATATTAACGCACCGAGGAAAGCAACCATGAAAGCTGCAATCATAATTTTTTTCTCACGGTACTTCTCAATTAAAATTCCGGACGGAATAGACATGACTCCATATGCTATAAAAAAGGAGAAGGGGAGTACTGCGACCAATGTCAGGCTTAAATCAAAACCCTTGATAATATCCGGTATCAAGGGTCCAATAATGTTTGTCAGGAATGAAATTACAAAAAATGTGAGTAGGATTAGCCCAACGATATAATAGTTACGTTTCATAGAAACCTTTATAAGTTATTATTTTAAAAAAATCGCAATGGCTCATAATATTCTTTACGAGGCAACTTCCCGAAATGGGAGAGGGATTTTCCCCTCTCCCAAAAGGAAAGGTCAGTTATCTCCGCTTAAGGAACTATCAATAGCCGGGATTCTGCTGCATCTGGTCAGGAGCAACATCGATTTCTCGCTGAGGTATCGGGTATAGAAGGTTAATGTCATCCTGCGATTTACCCAGCTGTGCAGCCATTACTTGTTTGGCCATACCGAATCGCAACAGGTCCGGCCAGCGCTGCCCTTCAAATGCAAATTCCGCCCTGCGTTCTTGCAACAGTTTTTCCTCGTACGTGCCCGGATCAGCGGCACCAATAGGTCCAAGTCCGGCACGGCTCCGAACCTGATTGATATATTGGTAACCGTTAGGCTCACCAACGGCTTCTGCCAACATCAGTAAAACATCTGCATACCTAAGTACATACCAGTTATTATCGGCATCCAGAGGCCCAAAAGGAGAACTCGCGTATTTCAATACCCAATAGTTAGCCGGATTGGCTGCTGTATCAACAATTGAATCCGACAAACGTTGATCTGTAGCTTCATAACTGTTATACACATCTGTAGTCACTTGTTGCGGAGCATTTCCGCCACCAACGCCGCCACTGGTTCCTAGCGGCGTGAACATGTCGGTATATCCACTGCCTTCACCTATGCCTCCGGCTTTGAACTGGACTTCAAAAATCGACTCGCTGTTGTTCTCATTTGAGGGTCCCCAGAGATCAGCATAATCGGCAACTAGCGAATAAGGCCCGTTATCAACCACATCCTGTAGTACCGTAGCGGCTTCAGTTTTATTTCCCATTGTCAGCAGCACCTTACCCAGCAAGGACTTTGCAGCCCAACTGGTAGCACGCCCGACATTATCGCCGGAATAACTCGACGGTAGCAAGCCTGCTGCAGTATTAAGATCCTCACTGATCATCGCATAAATTTCATCGGCACCAACCTGGTTGATTGGATCGTTGGGAGAAGTAGTCTCTCCCGTCTGCTTCGGTATATTTCCAAAGATTACAGCCATATCGTAATAAAGAAGAGACCGAATAAAAAGGGCTTCGCCTTTATACTGATCTTTTAGATCCTGGCTAAAGGTTGCATCATCTATACGCGAAAGAATCAGGTTGCATCGAGAAATCCCCTTGTAGGAATCACTCCATGTTTGTTCCGGCTCCTCAGCTGTCGTTATTATGTTGAACTGATCAATGGCTTCCAACGAAGCAGCTAGACCACTGGCCCCACCGCCGTTGGCAGTGTTGTCAGAACGCATTTCAAACATCAATACGTAATTCTTGCCGTATGTACCGTTCAGTTGCAAAGCATCGTATGCTCCATTAACAGCCGTGCGAAAATCTGATTCAGATTTATAAAAGCTCGCGACGTTTCGTTGTGAAATAGGAGAAAGGGTTGTAAAGTCTTTTCCACAAGAAATAAACAAGAACGCCGGAATCAACAATAATAATATTCGTTTTTTCATCTCGGTCACCTTATGGTTTTCAATTATCTTTAAAATGAAATGTCTATGCCTGCCGTGATGGTCCGTGATAATGGATAGGCTCCATAATCTTGACCTGGCGTCAGGCTGCTTCCGGCTTGAAGATTTACTTCCGGATTAAATCCTATGTAATCAGTAAATATGAATAGATTCGTAGCCTGGGCGTAAAGCCTTACACGCTTGGCCGCCCCTCTTAACCATTTGGTGGGGAGATTGTATCCAAGCGTCACATTTTTTATGCGAATGTAGGACCCGTCCTCAACCTGGAAGGAAGAGGGCCGGTTATTATTCCCGTGTAACGCAGAGTTACGGTCAGCCCGCGGTACTTCTCCATTTCCGGGTTGAGAAGTAGATATCCAGCGGTCATTCTCAATCGCATAACTGTTGAAATTGGCCTCTCCATTCTTCATGTGACGAGCCGTGAGGTTGAGAATTTCACGTCCCTCCACTCCCTGTATAAATACTGACAGGTCAAAGTTCTTGTAATAGAAACGGTTAGTAATTCCGAATGTATAGTCCGGCTGATAATTACCGGTTACGGTCCTGTCATCCGGGGTAATCTGGCCGTCTCCATCGATATCTTTGAATTTGAAGTCTCCGGGGCGGGGATCCGGGGCTTGGGTATCCGTAGGACTGTTGTCGATTTCTTCTTGAGACTGATAGACGCCATCAACAACATATCCATAATAGCTCCCGATCGGGTCACCGACACGTGTAATATGGCGAATACCGGCGGCACCGGCGCTAAGGATTGCATCCCCTTCGGGCCCCAGTTTTAACACTTCATTACGGTTTGTCGAAAAATTAATATCGGTTGACCATTGAAAATCTCCCACAAGGTTTCTTGATGTTATTGAAAATTCAAAACCTTCGTTGGCAACTTCACCAATATTTGTCAAAGCCGTTTGGAAACCCAGGGCTGATGGAATCGTTACTTCCAGCAATAAATCTTTCGTTTTGCTGTAATAATAGTCGGTAGCCCCATAGATCCTGTCGTTCAAGAAAGAAAAGTCTATCCCCAAATCCAGCTGACGAGTTGTCTCCCAACTTAACTCACTGTTACCCAATGTAGACGGGCCCAAGCCGCTAACTTCCTGGCCATTTAAGATATAATTACTTTCACCCAGCAATCCGACAGATCCATAATTGGGAATCAGGAAGTTACCTGTCAAACCATAGCTGGCGCGAAGCTTTAATTCACTCAGGAAATCCATCGACTGCATGAACGGTTCATTGGCCAGCCTCCAGCCTACCGAAACCGATGGGAAAATACCTGTTTGATTATCCGGCCCGAATCGTGAAGACCGGTCGCTACGGATGGTTCCTGTTAGCAGATATCGGTCCTTGTAGCTATAATTGACACGAGCCAGCATCGAAACAAGTGACCATTCTTCCTCTAATCCGGATCCTCCGACAATAACACCGCCGTTAACGGTCTTCACCTGGTCGTCAGGGAAATTCTGGGCAATAACTGAATTTTGCTTATCGGTCTCTTTTTGAGCGGTGTAACCGATGAGAGCCGTAAGCTGATGATCTTCACCAAAGGCAGTCGAATAGTTGAGTGTATTCTCCCAAACCCAGTTTAATCCCTCTGCAGAACTTTGTTGGGCATAAGGTTCGCCCTCGGTGGCAGTACGATATAACAGGGTATTCCCCCGGTAAAACGTTCGCTGATAGCTGTCGAGATCTGCGCCAAGGAATGTCTTAAAATAGAGGTCGGAACTAATATTAAATTGAGCAAATAAATTACCGAACAAACGGTTATTATCGATATTATCCGACACTGCCTGCATAATAGCCAGGGGATTACTTGCAGAAGTAGTACCCCCTCCCAGGTATGATTGCCCATCGAGCTGATTGGGCTCTCCGTCACTGTTATAGGGCTTAAGCACAGGGGAGTGTACCATTGCCGAATAAACAATACCCGGGGGACGTGCAAAATAGGGGGCACTTGCAGGCAGTCGGTCGTGCTTGGTAAATGCTCCGTTAATATTTGCTCCAACCTGGAATTTATCGGATAGATCCGCCACTAAATTAGCCTTCAATGTATATCGGTCAAAACCAGATCCGTCAATAATACCATTCTGGTTAAAATAGCCTCCGGAAAGGTAATATGTGATATCTTCCGTTCCCCCGGCAACTGATAAATCATAGTTTGAAAGCGAAGCGGGACTTAATACGAGATCCAGCCAATCGGTGTCTGTCCCATTCCAATTAACATATTTCTCCGGTATCAAGGCAAAGTCGTCGTCCGGCCTGCCGTTGTTATTATCAGGACTATAATTTGGGTTATAATCAGGACTGGTTGGGTCTGTAGGATTATACTCCTGCAGGTAATAGTTATTTCTCGAATCTTTGGTATAAGCGATGATCTCTTCCGAGTTCATCATATCCGGTACATTCATCGCATTTTGAACTCCGGCATAGGCACTGAAATTTATCCGTGTTCCACCCCGCTTCGCTCCTTTTTTTGTGGTAATCAATATTACTCCATTGGACCCCCTTGAACCGTATATAGCCGATGCAGAGGCATCTTTCAGGACCTCAATAGACTGGATATCACCTGGATTAAGTGTTGCCAGCGGATTTGCCTTTGGAGGCGTAAAAGCAGCTCTTCGACGGAAAAGGTCGCCCTGCAAGTTCGTGTTTTTAGAAATTGGCAAGCCGTCGATCACATAAAGAGGTGAGTTTCCTGCGGATATCGAGCCGGTTCCCCTAATTTTAATTTGAGGTGTTGCCCCTGGTTCACCGGTCGTTTCTTCTACATTCACACCTGCTATCTGCCCCTGTATTGCATTTTCAAAACTAGTAACAGGTACATTCTCCAACTTATCCGAGCCAACGGATGAGATAGAACCGGTTACATCGGTCTTCTGCTGGGTGCCATACCCAACCACTATAACATCTTGAAGCGATTCAATATCGGGCTGCAACTTTATGTTAAATTCCGTTTGATCCCCAATCGGCACTTCCTGCTTCTTAAAACCCACAAATGAGAACACTAAGGCCTGGGCATCATCAGCGACTGTCAAACTAAAACGACCGTTTTCATCCGTCGAGGTTCCGTTCGTCGTTCCCTTTACAACTACGTTGACCCCCGGCAAAGGCTTACCGTTTTCGACATTTACCACCGTTCCCGTCAATTGTTTATCAGTTATTTTCTTGGAAACCTTTGGCAGAGGAGGTCGTTTTATAAAAACGATTTCCCGGGTTCGGGAAATTGCCGCACGATAACCGGTATTAGAC
>JASFMR010000103.1:0-11517 GCA_050117475.1 Balneolaceae bacterium
CTCAAATTGCGCTGACCAGTTTTTATGATTCCGATAACCTGCAGGATTTTACGTTCCGTGCTACCAGTAAAGGCCTTGCAGAAATAAAATCATCTTAAATATGAAGTTTGAAGCTGTAATTGACGACAACGTTACCGAACTGGAATTGATGGAAGACGCGAATGAAGTCCAGTTCGGGGACCATAAACAATCTTATGAATTTCATCGGCAGGAAAACGGCCGGTACCTTCTCAGGATGGGAACAAAACTCTATAAAATCGATAATGTAGAGTATGACAAGCATACCGTTACTTTTTCGCTTAACGGCAACTGGTATTCCATAAACATTCGCGATGAGCAGGATTTGCTGCTTGACCGACTGGGCTTTAAAACGGCCTCCGAGATCGGGGAAGGCGAACTCAATGCCCCGATGCCGGGTAAAATTCTTGAAATACTTGTGAAAGAAGGCGACGAAGTTGAAATCGGCGAACCCGTTGCTATCCTGGAAGCCATGAAAATGGAAAATGAACTTAAAGCTCCGGTCAGCGGGGTGGTGGAAACCATCTCTGTTGCCAAAGGAGATTCTCTGGAAAAAAATGCTGCAATCTTAGAAATCAAGGCTAGTGGATAAATTTGTTATAGAAGGACCTACCCCTCTCAAAGGAACTATTCCAATCAGCGGATCAAAAAATGCGGCCCTGCCCCTAATGGCAGCAGCTATTCTGGGCGATTCCCCTACAACAATAAAAAATGTACCCAAGCTACGTGACATCTACACGTTTAACAACGTCATTCGCGTGACTGGCACACGAGTGGATTTTGATGAGAAAGAAGGGACACTTGTTATTGACCCGGCCCATCTCTCCCATTATGAAGCACCTTATGAGCTGGTCCGGAAAATGCGGGCTTCATTTTATATGCTGGGTGCTCTGCTCGGTAAGTTTGGGGAAGCAAAAGTATCGCTGCCGGGCGGCTGCGCGTGGGGCCCGCGTCCTGTCGACCTACACTTGGACGGAATGCGCGAGATGGGTGCCGACATCAGTCTTGATAAAGGATATGTCATCGCCAAAGCCCCCAAAAAAATGGAAGGCGGTACGTTTACCCTACAGCCAAGCAGTGTGGGTGCAACGGTAAACCTATTATTGGCCTCAGTTTTGCGAGCCAGGAAATTTACTATCAAGAATGCTGCTAAAGAACCCGATGTCGTACTCCTGTGCAGGAAGCTGGTTAAGATGGGAGCTGACATTGAGGGGATTGGTACCGATACCCTTACCGTTCGTGGCGTTGACCACCTGGAAGGCGTAAATATTCGAAATGCTCCGGACCGTATTGAGACCGGCACTTTTATGATTGCCGCAGCGATGCACCCCGAATCCGAGGTCAAGCTGACAAATGCAGCCGTTGATGACTTGGGTTGTTTCCCTGAGTCGTTTCGCAAAACGGGCGCCGACGTAACGATTGAAAATGATACCATCCGCGTCAAAGCGCCGGATCAAATAAATCCTACATCAATTAAAACGGCGATTTATCCCGGATTCCCAACTGATCTGCAAGCCCAGTGGTCTACCATGATGACACAGGCACACGGCGAATCCTCCGTAACCGACACGATCTACAATGATCGTTTCAGCTATGTGCCAGAGGTTGTGCGGCTTGGTGGTGAAATGAATGTGAAAAAAAATACGGTACATATCGAAGGTAAATCTACTTTGAAAGGTGCATCGGTCATGAGTACCGACCTGAGAGCCAGCGTCAGCCTTGTCTTGGCTGGAATGGCTGCCGAAGGTACCACCGAGGTGCTTCGAATTTACCACCTCGATCGCGGTTATGAGGACTTGGAAGAAAAATTGGCGGATGTAGGTGCTTCTATAAAACGCATAGATCAGGATGCATAGTAAATGTTATACCCGCCCAAAAGGTACCCTAAATGTTATCCCGAACTTGTTTTAGCATCTGTGCTAAACAGATAGTTATGAAATCGATTTTGAAATATTCAGGGTGACATTGGATTTTTAAAATAATCCAACAACAAATTGAATACTAACAGCAAAAAGATATTACATGGGTTCAGATCAGAAAAAACAAGACCTATTCGATACTACTGAGCAGGAAATAAAATCACGGGGATTTAATATAATCGACCGGGACCGTAACCGTCCCTGGGGCGGCTTCTTTGTAATCGATGAATCGCAAGCTCAAGAATTTGCCGACACCTTTTTTGATAACATTCCGGTAGAGGAGTTAAAAATATCCTCAAAACTCAGCCCAAAAATTCTGATTGTTGAACCAAAAAAACGTTTGTCATGGCAATATCATCACCGCCGGGCCGAAATATGGAAAATCCTCGACGGGCCGGTTGGAATTATCAAAAGCGATACCGATGAAGAGGGGCCTCTTAAGCGCTATAAAGAATCTGAGCTTGTTACCCTTAAACAAGGTGAACGTCATCGCTTGGTAGGCTTGGATAGCTGGGGTATTGTTGCCGAAATATGGAGACACACGGATCCGGAGAATCCTTCCGACGAAAATGATATTGTTCGTGTTCAGGATGATTTCGGGCGGTAGGTTTCAAAGCAGATAGTAAAGACCATGCCTTTCTGTCTGTTTGAGTGCCGGCACTTAAAATAATTACTCAATAAAATCAGCTGTTTCGTCGGCTTCTTCAGCATTTTGTAATAAATCAGTAAAGAACTAATTTTTAGCCGTTTACATTATATAAAAACTCCTTGTATATTAATATGGTATTTGTAAACTATATTCAGAGCTAAACAAATTTTTTGAAGGTTCATATTTGCAGCAATTGTCTAAATCACGAGCATTATTATCAATTTTATTAGCTTTAGTTAAGGAAATATATTTCTCTCTGTATTATTCGGCGCAATTAATGAGGCTGCTGAATTCTAGTGATCATTCCCTGCAAGATCTACCCTTCTCTGGATATCCATCGTTTACACGAACAAATTTTTCTCCTAACAGGAATTTTAATAGAGCGGTTGCTGGACCTCCGCTTACACTAGAGAATTTTAGGACTGTTTTATCTATGATGATACCTTTTGACTCTTTGATCAGGATTAAAAATCCGGAGGACAGCAGCTGCGTGAAAGACGAGTATTTCAATGAAAAACCAAATCATTATCCACGCTTCGGGAAAACAAACCCGAATAGCGCTGCTGGAAAATGGCGAACTTGCCCAGCTATTTATAGAATCTGATGAGAATCAACGCACAGTTGGCAATATTTATGTAGCAAAGGTTCACAAGGTCATGAGTGGTATCCGTGCGGCATTTATTGACATGGGTACCCCAAAAGATGCCTTCCTCCACTTCTCTGATGCCGGTGATCATCTGAAAGAATATGTTCAGATGCTCAATGGAAGAAATGCTATCCATAAGAATGTTCGGGATGAGCTAAAAAAGACTAACTTCGATAAAATATCGAATTACGAGAAGCAGAACTGGGCCGGAAAAATCTTGCAGCCGGGACAGAAGTTACTGGTGCAAATCATTAAAGAGCCCATCGGTTCTAAAGGCCCGCGCATTTCCACCGATATCACCGTGGCGGGCCGTTTCTTGGTATTGATCCCCATGGGCGAATATATTGCCGTATCTCGCAAGATCAATAATTATAAAGAGCGGCGGCGCCTAAAGAGTATTGTTGGATCCATGTTGCCGGAGGGATTCGGTGTAATCATCCGTACCGTTGCCGAAGGCCAGGATGAAAAATCTATGGAAGACGATATGCGCAATGTCCTCAAAAAGTGGGAGCGCATTCTGGAACGCCTGGAAACGGCAAAACCACCTTCCCTGCTATACAAGGATCTGGACATGACCGAGAGCCTGATTAGAGATCTTTTTGCAAAGCAGTATGATCGTGTTCTTGTTGACGATCCCAAAATGTACAAGAAGATCAAGTCGTATGTCAGCCATGTAGCACCTCAAATGCTTCCCAATGTGGAACTGTATAAAGGACGTGAACACATCTTTGACTTTATGAAAGTTGCCAAAGATGTTGATTCTATTTTTAGTCCGAGGGTTCGCATGCCTTCCGGCGGATACCTAATCTTTGAACAGACCGAAGCCATGTACGTGGTAGACGTTAACTCCGGGCCCTACGCTGCAAAAGAGAAACAGGAAGACAATTCTCTGAAAACCAACCTCGAAGCTGCACGTGAGGTGGCGAAGCAGCTGCGCCTCCGAGATATTGGCGGCATTATCGTTGTTGACTTCATTGACCTGCGCATCGATAAGAATCGGAAGAAAATTTATGACGAACTGAAGAAAGAGTTCAAGAAAGATCCGGCCAAGACCAACGTCATTGGCATGAGTGATTTCGGACTTGTCCAGATTACACGCCAGCGAATCCGCCCAAGCGTGGTAAACTCAGTTTCCAAGGTATGCCCGACATGCGGCGGCTCTGGCAGTGTTGTAACCCAGAATACAATCATCGCCGATATCGACGCATGGCTCAGCAAATTCCGATCGACAACCGAATATCGTGCTGTGGACATTTATATCAATCCCTACCTGAAGTCCTATCTTGAGAAAGGGTTCCTTAGCATCAAACGGCGCTGGATGTTCCGCTACTGGCTAAGGATTTCTCTGATATCAGATGAAACGATCTCCCTGAATGAATACAAAGCTACGATTGCAGGTTCCGACATTGATATTACGGATGTAGTCATGCAGGAGAAAAACATCGATCAGCTTATAGAAAATGAGGAAAATGAACTTCAGGAGCTAAGTGCCGACCGAGGCGACAAAAGCAATCTTGACTACTACAAAAAGGACAGTGGCCCAAAGTCAAATCGGCAAGAACAAGACACGCGAAAGCCGCGCCCCAAACGATCCGGCAGTGGAAAATCTAAATATTATAAACAATCTGATTCCTGATTTTTCGTTCATAAGCTTTGATTAAGAATTAAATTTGAAACAGAAAGTATTTGAATGAGTTTACCTGACTTAAAGGCAACAACGGTTCTGGGTATTATCCATAACGGCGAAGCTGCTATTGGTGGTGATGGCCAGGCAACAATGGAAAAAACAGTGATGAAAGCAACGGTAAAAAAGGTCCGCCGGTTGTACGAAGGAAAAATTGCAGCCGGTTTTGCAGGATCGACAGCCGACGCGTTCACACTTTTTGAAAAATATGAAGAGAAACTAAAACAGTATAACGGCAACCTGCAGCGCGCGGCGGTCGAAATGGCCAAAGAATGGCGAAGTGACAAATTTCTCCGAAAACTTGAGGCTTTACTTGTAGTCATGGACAAAGATCAAGCCCTGCTTATTTCGGGGCAAGGAGATGTCATTGAACCTGACGACCAGATAATAGCTATTGGAAGCGGGGGTTCTTATGCCCTGGCAGCGGCACGGGCACTTAAAGAGAATGCTCCGGAATTATCTGCCCGCGAAATCGTTAAAAAGTCGTTGGACATCGCTGCAGATATCTGCATCTATACAAATCATAATTTGAGTATTTTAGATATTGACGATTGATGAGTACTATAAAACCTACGATAAAACAAATGAATTTAACCCCGCGACAGGTTGTTGGGGAATTGAATAAGTATATTATCGGCCAGAATGAAGCTAAACGCTCAGTAGCTATCGCTTTGCGCAATCGCTGGCGACGTATGAACGCCGATGAAGAGATCAGAGATGAGATTTTACCAAATAATATTCTGTTGATTGGCCCCACAGGAGTCGGAAAAACGGAAATTGCCCGACGGCTTGCCAAGCTGGCAGAAGCTCCGTTTATCAAAGTTGAAGCAAGTAAATTCACTGAAGTCGGATATGTGGGCCGAGACGTTGAGTCCATGATCCGTGACCTGACCGACATCGCTATTAACATGGTTAAGACCGAGATGCAGGAACGCGTTAAGGAACAGGCCGGAGAAATTGTAGAAGATCGCATTCTGAATATTTTGATTCCACCTGTTAAGAAGAATCCCTCAGACAATAATTCTACCGGTTTCCAAGCTTCAAATAACAACAATTTTAATCCGGATAATGCGTCGGATAAAGAATTGAATGAGCGAACTCGCGAGAAATTTCGCGAAAAGTTGCGCAATGGGGAACTGGAAGACCGTAAAATTGAAATAGAGGTTCAATCCAACCGGTCGCCGATGATGCAGATTTTTGGTCCCCAGGGAGGGATGGAAGAAATGGGGATTAACCTTCAGGATATGCTTGGAAACATGGGCCCCCGTAAAAAGACCAAGCGTAAGGTTACAATAAAAGAAGCCCGGAAAATTCTGCTGGATGAAGAATCTGAAAAACTAATTGATCATGACTCTGCGGTACAAGAAGCTCTTGAGCGAGTCCAAAAACAAGGTATCGTATTTATCGATGAAATTGATAAAGTAGCTGAATCGAGCCGTGACGGTAAAGGCGGGGGTGGCCCCGATGTGAGCCGACAGGGCGTACAACGAGACTTGTTACCCATTGTCGAAGGCAGCAATGTATCGACCAAGCATGGAATGGTTAAAACGGATCATATCCTGTTTATCGGGTCTGGAGCGTTCCACGTTTCCAAACCCTCTGATCTTATCCCTGAACTGCAGGGCCGATTCCCCATTCGGGTTGAGCTCAGTTCCCTGTCCGAAGGAGATTTCTTTGATATTCTAACCCAGCCTCAAAATGCCCTGACAAAACAATATCAGGCAATGTTGAAGGCTGAGGGTGTTGATGTAACATTTACCGATGAAGCCCTTAAAGAGGTTGCCGCCATAGCAGCTCAGGTTAACGAGCGGGTCGAAAATATCGGTGCGCGCCGGTTACACACCATATTATCATCATTGCTGGATGAACTTTTATTCGCAATCCCAGATGATATTAGTACCGGTGACATTACCATTGATAAGGAATACGTAAATAAACAACTAGATAACCTTGTTAAAGACAAGGATTTAAGTCACTATATCCTTTAGATCATTATAGTAGTTGACTTCTATTAAATTATTGAACTACTTAGTACATCTTATGCTTCATTTGCTACCTCGAATAATTTATCGTGGTATAGCAACGTTTGAAGATAAAGCAAATACCAACAACCCAGAATTATGAGCATTAAAAAGTTCCTAGCCCCTAACCTAGCAATCCTTGTCGTACTATCCTTCTTTTGGTTTGCCGGTGTTGACACAGTCGTAAAACATGACGATCCACACCAGACAAACCTCAGGAAATATATTCAGACTCAGCGGCGAATTTTAGATAATTACGTCGATCCAATAAATATTACAACCCTCTATAAAAACAGTATCCGGGGACTCGTAACGAATCTGTCTGACAGTACAGCAAACCTGAAAGGAACTCCAATCGACACGACTTTTGGAGATCTTAAAATACACGATCTCAGTGAATCGGTTAAGAAGTTTGAGGAAGCTTATTTGTATATCTCCAATAATTATCCGGAGGAAGATATGAATAAGCGAACTGCAGATGCTCTCACGTCGATGTTTGACCATCTTGATCCACATTCTATTTATATCCCAGCTAAAGAGGGTGAAGAAATTGATGAAGAATTTGCCGGTAAATTTCAGGGAATTGGTGTTCAGTTTAACGTAATTAAAGATACAATAACGGTCATAACCCCCATTTCTGGCGGGCCAAGCGACCAGTTGGGCATTCGATCCGGCGACCGGATTGTCAAGATAAATGACAGTACGGCTATCGGTTTCACAAACGAACAGGTACGCAACACCCTACGCGGTCCCAAAGGATCCAAAGTGGACGTAACTATCAAGCGTCCCAACGTTAAAGAACCTATTCATTTCACTATTACTCGGGATGACATCCCTTTGTACACTATAGATACCTCGTACATGCTCGATGATAAAACGGGGTATGTTAAGATAAACAGGTTTGCAGCGACAACTCACCAAGAGTTTATGGAAGCCATGAATAAGCTTAAATCCGAGGGAATGAAACGTGTTGTCGTAGACTTGCGCGGTAATCCCGGAGGATATCTCAACCAGGCAGTGGCTATTGCAGAGGAGTTCTTCCCGCGTGGAACAAAAATTGTATCAACCAAAAGCCGGCATCCGCGTTTTAACAGCGCCTATTATTCCCGGCGCGACGGTTCTTTTAAGAATGAACCCCTTATTGTGCTTGTAAATGAAGGTTCGGCTTCTGCAAGTGAAATTGTGAGCGGGGCGGTTCAGGATCACGACCGCGGACTTATTGTTGGGCGCCGGACCTTTGGCAAAGGCCTTGTTCAGCAGCAGTATCAGCTGGCTGACTCGAGTAAAATCAGGGTAACAATTTCAAAATATTACACCCCCTCGGGTCGCCTTATTCAAAAACCATATTCTCATAAAAACGGTGAAGAATATGCCTATGAGATTTACAAGCGCGACTCTGATGCAAGAGGCGATGCCATGGAATTTATTTCTCATGTGCCTGATTCGCTGAAATATTATACCGATGCAGGAAGAACGGTCTATGGCGGAGGGGGAATTGTTCCTGATCATATCATTCAGGAAGATACTACACAATCTGCAGCGGTCGTCAACTATATGCGCCGTAAACAAATAGGATTCGATTATGTCCGCACCTACCTTGACGAACACGGTAATGAATTCAGGTCAAAGTGGGGTAATGATTATGAGCATTTCAGAAAAAGTTTTACATGGAGCAAGGACGATATGAACCGTGTTTTTGCCATGCTTAAGAATAATAAGATGGTCGTCAGCGATACACTCTCAGAACCCGACTTTAAATCCGACACACTTTATATACCAAAAGGGCATTTCCAACAGGTAGAATGGATGCCTCGCGGCGCCATGAAAGCTGAATTGGCGCGACAAGTATGGGGATTAAAGAAATATTATCCGATCATTAATGATGTTTTTGATAATACCCTGAAAAAATCTACAACTCTGTGGGATGAAGTTGAACAACTGAAAGAATATGCAACCAATCACACAGGCACCCCACGCAAAGGATAAGTAATTTTTATTGTCCCATAATAAAAAGGGCCGGGCTTTTCAGTCGGGCTCTTTTTATATCAGTGAAAAAAAATTCTCCTATAAACTACGAAAGGAATTGACTCAGGAATGCTACAGCGGCAGTCTCGGCTCTAAGCCGGTGAGAACCTAAAGACACAAGCTTTCCTCCCTTTGACAACACCATTTCGATCTCGCTGTCGGAAAAGCCTCCTTCAGGCCCGACGAGGAGCAAGGTTCGTCCGGCATCCGAAGCCCGGAATGTCATGTTTTTCTGATCGGCGTCCACCTTTTCATGAGCGGCCAGACAACAGCACCCTGAAAATGCCTCCAGCAAGTCTATCAATGAATTGAACAAGGATATTTCCGGCAGCCAGGCACGTAGACTTTGTTTCATAGCAGAAAGAGCTATAGACTCCAATCGATCCATACGTACATTTTGTTTTATCGAATGCTCACTGCGGAACAAGCAAATTTGACTGGCACCCAATTCCACAGCTTTTTCAACGGCAAACTCCAGCCGATCCCGCTTCTTTATGATTCCCATCCCAAGAACCAGAGAAGGACTGGGGACGGGCAACAGTTCTTTATGTGTTATCCCTATTTGCACTGTTTTTTTTGTAATCTTTCGGATCATCCCCTCATAGCGGCCTCCCCTTCCATCGACAACCACCAGCCGGTCGCCCTCAGTGGCACGCATTACCTTTGATACATGTATTGCTTCCTGATCGATAAGTTCAACAAACCCATTGTTAATCTGTGACGGCGGGGCAAAATAAATATTCATCGTCCCATACGTTTCTTGCGATAGGGTTCCCCGGGTGTAAATTCGGTCTGGCCTGTATCTAAAGTGACCTCAACATAGGGAGCACATAATCCACAACTGTTGCTGCAAAAATCAAGGTCCTGCAGCTCATCAATCGAGGAGAGGTTATGCTCTTCGGCATAAGCTTTTATTTCTTCAAAGGTCCGATCATGGCAGATACATTTTGTGACTTTATTGTAAGACATTGCACTTACTGTTTAAAATGTTTGCCTAATTTCAATTCCTGGCCCTGATAATTGCTCTTGATATCATCACCATAAATAAATTCAGGAACTTCAGTGTTAGGTTCAAACTTCATGCTACAGAAAGTTTGGCCATCTTCAATGAGAAACGGGACATCGTGAGAGCGGACTTCCAATACCGCCCTGGCTCCTTTATCCTCAACACGCCCGCCGAAACCGCTGTCAAAGAAACCGGCATAATGCGTTCTTAACTCTCCGGATCCCGTATCATAAGCAATCATCTCTGCTGCTAAGTGATTAGGAATGCGACAACGTTCCTTGGAGGCAAAGATGTAAAATGCTTCGGGTTCAAGTATGAGATGATTTTCGTGCTGGAAATAAATTGGCTCCCAAAATTCCGAAATCTCGTAATAGTTAATCTTGTCCAGGTCAATATAATCACGGTGTTTTTTAGCTTTATAACCAACGATTTCTCCCTCCCGGCCATGTAGATTAACACTCAGGAATAAACCGTTGTTTACTTTCAAGTCGTCTACAGCTACTGCATTCCCATCCTCCTTAAAAAGTAGGGGATCGGCTCCATGGGTCCGTAGAATATCCTGATCGGAAAGTACCGTATAACCGTGACGAATACGCAGCTGATTCAAACGGTGCCCCGTTTTTACCTTGACAGGAAATGACTTAGGTACCACTTCCAGGTAAAGACGACCTTTATAACCCGACCGAATTTCTTCAAACCGATGCGAATAATCGGTTATAACCCTGGTAAAAATATCCAGACGTCCGGTCGTACTTTTGGGATTCGCCTTTGCGGAAAGATCTTCAGCAGAAATAATTTGATAGTTTGTTTCTTCTCCATCTCCATTGAAAAGTGTCTTCTGAGGTGAAATATGGGATGGCAGATTCAACTCCTCCAGCAGAGGAATAATATACACACAATTGGGCTCCAGTATAGCCCCCTCGGTAATTGAAAATTCATACTGACTCAATTTGTCAAGTTTTTCATCTACCGACTCATTCTCCGGGAGAAAACTGCAGCGAACCCTGTAAGCTTTTTCCCCCAGTCGCAGATCAATGGAATTCGGCTGAAACTGATCATCTTCCAACGGATATCCGTCGGCATTAGAGACGATTCCGGCTTCGGCCAGGATTCGTAGTTTTTGGACCGGTAAAATACCTTTGGTGCGCAATTGTACTTTCTGGGTTTTGATATTCATCAAATGTAACTAAGATTTTTTCTTGGACAGCGGGTATTGGCTACTTTGGCTCGGCTCCAGCCATCTCATGAATTTTTTTCCACTCTTGTTCGGTAACCGGGGTAATAGATAAACGAAAACGCTTCAACAGGACCATCTCCTGGAGAGCCGGTTCTTCTTTTATGGCATCGCGGGTCACCGGCTGATCGAATTTCTGAATAAACTTCACATCGACCAATTCCCAAGTGGGATCCGCTTCGCTGCTCTTCTCATCAAAATACTTGGAATCCGGATCAAACTGGGTGGGATCGGGATAGGGTTCGCTCGCAACTTCCATCGTCCCAACAATCACGGGTGGCCGTACGTTTGAGTGATAAAAAAGGACCCCATCTC